>NZ_QNRY01000014.1 GCF_003315515.1 Brenneria salicis ATCC 15712 = DSM 30166
TGAATGCTATGATCGGCATAACTCAGTCCGGTTGGTGATTTGTTTTGATTTGGCGATTGATCAGATCGCTCAAACCGGATTGAGTTCCCTTCAGTGATCTACTATTAGGCGCAGTTATTTAGGCCGCCAACGTATGTTGCGCCATGTTGTTCAATAGCGATCCGATAAATTCAATACGCTGCGGACGGGCGCTGAGGTCTTTAATAAACTTCAGGCGCGTTGGGCCATCCAACCGATAGGTTCCTGGATCGCGTTGCAACAAGCTGATCAGATGGGTCGGGTCCACGCGATTCTTTTCGCTGAACTCGATAAAACCGCCTTTTTCGTTGCCTTCAATGCGTTTGATGCCCAGTGATTGGGCCTGCTGACGCAGCGCCGCAACCAGCAATAGTTGGCGTGCGGCATCCGGCAGCATGCCGAAACGATCGATAAGCTCGACTTTGAGTTCGTCCAGTTCCGCCGCCGTTTTTGCACTGGCAATGCGCTTGTAAAAGGACAACCGGGTGTTGACGTCGGGAATGAAATCCTCAGGCAACAGGGCCGGTAAACGCAGTTCAACATCGGTCTGGCTGCTGATCAGATCTTCCAGCGAGGGTTCGCGTCCGGCTTTCAGTGCATCAACGGCGCTTTCCAGCAACTCCATATATAACGAGAAGCCGACACTGGTCATTTGTCCACTCTGATCTTCACCCAGCAACTCCCCGGCGCCGCGAATTTCCAGATCGTGCGTCGCGAGCGCAAAGCCGGCGCCCAGGTCTTCCAGCGAGGCGATCGCTTCCAGGCGTTTATGCGCATCGGTGCTCATGGCCTTGGGGTTGGGCGTCAACAGGTATGCGTAAGCCTGATGATGTGAACGTCCGACGCGGCCACGCAACTGATGCAACTGCGCCAGCCCGAAGTGATCGGCGCGTTCGATGATAATGGTATTGGCGCTGGGAATATCAATCCCGGTTTCGATGATGGTGGTACACACCAGCACGTTGAAACGCTGGTGGTGGAAGTCATTCATTACCCGTTCCAGATCGCGTTCGCGCATCTGACCGTGGCCGATTGCGATGCGTGCTTCCGGCACCAGTTCCGCCAGCTGCTGGGCGGCCTTGTCGATATTTTCTACATCGTTATAGAGATAATAGACCTGACCGCCGCGCAGCACTTCACGCAGGATGGCTTCACGAACCACCAGATTATCGTATTCGCGCACAAAGGTTTTCACCGCCAGACGGCGCGCCGGCGGCGTGGCGATAATAGACAGATCGCGCATACCGCTCATGGCCATGTTCAGCGTCCGCGGGATCGGGGTGGCGGTGAGCGTCAGAATATCCACGTTGGCCCGCATCGCTTTGATGCGTTCTTTATGGCGCACGCCGAAACGGTGCTCCTCATCCACAATCAGCAGGCCGAGATCGCGCCAGTTGACGTCGCTCTGCAATAACTTATGCGTGCCTATCAGGATATCAACTTTACCCTGCCGCGTTTCTTCCAGAATCTGCGTTTGCTCGCGTGCGCTGCGGAAGCGGGAAATCATTTCGATCTTTACCGGCCAGTTGGCAAAGCGATCGCGGAAGTTATCGTAATGTTGTTGCGCCAACAGGGTGGTGGGCACCAGAACAGCCACCTGTTTATGATTTTCCACCGCCAGAAAAGCGGCGCGCATCGCCACTTCGGTTTTGCCAAAGCCTACATCGCCGCACACCAGACGATCCATCGCCAGCGGTTGACACATATCGCTTAACACGGCGTTGATGGCCTGCGCCTGATCCGGCGTGGTTTCGAAGGGGAAGCTTTCGCAGAAAAGCTGATATTGCGTTTTATCATGTCTGAAGGCAAAACCGCTTTTGGCGGCGCGTTGCGCATAAATATTCAGCAGTTCGGCGGCGACATCCCGCACTTTTTCCGCCGCTTTCTGCCGTGCGCGCGACCAGGCGTCGCCGCCGAGTTTATGCAGCGGGGCGCTCTCGTCAGCCCCGCCTGCGTAGCGACTGATGAGGTGTAACGAGGATACCGGAACATACAGCTTATCTTCCCCGGCGTAGGTCAGAATCAGGTATTCGGCTTTAATGCCGCCAGCTTCCAGCGTCGTCATTCCGGCATAGCGACCAACCCCGTGTTCAAGGTGCACGACCGGTTGACCGGGGCGAAGCTCCGCCAGGTTGCGAATTAAGGTATCGGTATTGATGGTTCGCCGGTTATCCTGACGCCGGCGGCTTACCCGTTCGCCCAGCAGATCGCTTTCGCAGATCAATGCTCGCTGGCGCGGGGTATCGATAAAGCCATGTTCACTGGCGCCAATGATCAGACTGGTGGCGTGGCGCGGCGCCTGACTGAGGCTGGCAATCGGCGTGGGGCTGAGCTTGATGCGCGCCAGCAAATCCTGCAGGGTTTCCCGTCGGCCTTCACTCTCAACGGAAAAAATCACTTGTCCGTCATGTTGCTCATGAAAAAATTGTTCGATAAAACGACGCAACGTATCCAGCGGGGCTTTTTGCTGGTGCTGAATCGCCAGATCCGGCAACGGCAGGTAGCCAAGGTTTACGTGGGCCGCTTTTTCCGGCAGGGTATCGGTTCGCAGTTGGATGCGCGGCCAGTTTTTTAACTCGGAAAACAGTTTATCAACCTGCAACCACAGCGTCTCAGGCGCAAGCAGCGGCCGCATCGGATCAACTTGTCGGCTTTCAAAGCGCTGGCCGATATCCTGCCAGAAGCGTTCCGCGCTCTGCTGAATATCTCCGTTGTTGACGAGCAGCGCATTTTCCGGGAAGTAACTGAACAATGCCGGTAATGGTTGACTGAAAAACAAGGGTTGCCAGTATTCAATACCGGCAGGCCAGATGTTTTTGCTGACCTGTTGGTAAATATGTTCGGCGTCACGGCGTACTTCAAACTGTTCGCGCCACTGACTGCGGAAGCATTCAATCGCGGCTTTATCGGTGGGAAACTCGTGAGCAGGCAATAGCTTGATTTGCGGCACTTCATTTAACGTGCGCTGCGTATCCACATCGAACAGACGCAGACTGTCGATTTCATCGTCAAAAAAATCAATGCGATAGGGTTCTTCACTTCCCATCGGAAAGAGATCCAGCAGTGCGCCACGGGTGGCGTATTCGCCGTGCTCCATCACCTGATCGACGCTGCGGTAACCCGCCTGTTCCAACTGGGTACGCAGTTTATCGCGTGATAAACGCTGGCCTTTGTTCAGCATCAGCGCATGCCCGTGCAGAAACGCATGAGGACACACGCGCTGCATCAGCGTATTGACCGGCAGAACCAGGATGCCGCGCGTCATGTGCGGAAGCTGGTACAAGGTCGAGAGTCGGTTGGAAATGATTTCCTGATGGGGGGAGAAACTATCGTAAGGCAGCGTTTCCCAATCGGCTAAGGTTGTTACGCTTTGCTGAGTGAATTGTTGTATTTCATCGCGTAAGCGCAGCGCATTTTGCATATCCGGGGTGATAAGAACCACCAGTCCGTTATGGCGGTCAATGATCTCGGCGCATTCGACGGCACAAGCCGCGCCAGTTAGCTGACCGAGCAGGCGTTGCTCACCCGCTTTGATCGGCAACGTATAACGATATTTTTCAGGCATAATCTGATTATCAGGTCTCGACCCCGACATCCGCTAAGAAAAAGCCGGAGAGTGGGGGTGTTAGGGTTCCATAAAGCGGTACTACCCTTTATTATCCTTGAACACTTTGCTTTGGCAACCTTATCCAGACGGATTTCATGTATCAACCTGTCGCATTATTTATTGGCCTGCGCTACATGCGTGGGCGAGCATCAGACCGCTTCGGGCGGTTTGTCTCCTGGTTATCGGCAATTGGCATCACCCTTGGCGTGATGGCGCTGGTTACCGTTCTTTCCGTCATGAATGGGTTTGAGCGCGAATTGGAGAACAATATTCTGGGGCTGATGCCGCAGGCGTTGATCACTACCCCACCGGGATCGCTCAATCCTCAATCCATACCTTCTTCAGCATTAAGCTCGCTTGAGGGCGTGCGCAGAATTGCGCCGTTAACCACCGGCGAGGTGGTGCTGCAAAGCGCCCGCAGCGTATCCGTCGGCGTCATGCTGGGCATAAATCCAGGGGAGCGGGAGCCATTGGTCCGCTATCTGGTCAACGTGAAGCAGCAAGTGCTGCAACCAGGGGAATATCAGGCGATTCTCGGTGAACAACTGGCTGCGCAACTGGGCGTCAAGCGCGGCGATCAACTGCGTCTGATGGTGCCGAGCGCCAGCCAGTTGACGCCGATGGGCCGCATTCCAAGCCAGCGGATTTTCACGGTGGCGGGGACATTTGCCGCCAACAGCGAAGTGGACGGCTACCAGTTGCTGGTTAATCAGCAGGATGCTTCACGCCTGATGCGTTATCCGGCGGGCAACATTACGGGTTGGCGTCTGTGGCTGGATAAGCCGCTGGCGGTGGATGTGTTGAGTACGCAGACGCTGCCGACAGGCGCCGTCTGGAAAGACTGGCGGGAACGGAAAGGCGAACTTTTTCAGGCCGTCCGTATGGAAAAGAATATGATGGGCTTGTTGTTGAGTCTGATAATTGCGGTGGCGGCGTTCAATATTATTACCTCACTGGGTTTGCTGGTGATGGAAAAGCAAGGAGAGGTCGCCATTCTGCAAACGCAAGGGCTGACCCAACGTCAGATAATGACGGTGTTTATGGTGCAGGGCGGGAGCGCCGGCATTGTCGGGGCATTGCTGGGCGCGATATTGGGCGCATTATTGGCCAGTCAACTTAACACGCCGATGCCCATGTTGGGATTATTGCTTGACGGCGCGGCGTTGCCCGTGGCGCTAGATCCGATGCAGGTCGTCACGATTGCGTTGAGCGCCATGCTGATCGCCCTGTTGTCTACGCTGTACCCGTCCTGGCGCGCCGCCGCCGTTCACCCCGCTGAGGCATTACGTTATGAGTGATTTACTGTTATTGCAGTGCAATAACCTGTGCAAACGCTATCAGGAAGGCAAATTATCAACGGATGTGCTGCGCAATGTCTCTTTTGAGATGCGCGGCGGCGAAATGATGGCGATTGTCGGCAGTTCCGGTTCCGGTAAAAGTACGCTATTGCACCTGTTGGGCGGGTTGGACTCGCCAACGTCCGGCGAGGTGATTTTCAAAGGCCAATCGCTGAGCAAAATGTCGGCAGCCGCCAAATCCGAATTGCGTAACCGCGAACTGGGTTTCATTTATCAGTTTCATCACCTGTTGCCGGATTTTACCGCGCTGGAAAATGTGGCGATGCCATTGCTGATTGGTCATGTTCCGACGGCGCAGGCGCAGGACAAAGCGCGGGAAATGCTGGCGGCGGTGGGGTTGGACGCGCGCAGCCATCATCGTTCTTCCGAATTGTCCGGCGGGGAACGTCAGCGCGTCGCCATCGCCAGAGCGTTGGTTAACAGCCCGTCGCTGGTGCTGGCGGATGAGCCGACCGGAAACCTTGACCAACGTACCGCCGATACTATCTTTGAACTGCTGGGCGAGTTGAATGTTCGTCAGGGGACGGCGTTTCTGGTGGTGACGCATGATTTGCAACTGGCGGGACGTCTGAGCCGTCAGCTTGAAATGCGGGATGGTCAGTTGCAACAGGCGTTGACGCTGATGGGAGCCAGGCAATGACATTACCTCCGCTTTCCCTGCTGATTGGTCTGCGTTTTAGTCGTGGTCGTCGGCGCGGGGGCATGGTTTCATTGATTTCGGTGATTTCGACCGTGGGGATCGCGCTGGGCGTGGCGGTGTTGATCGTCGGGCTGAGCGCCATGAACGGTTTTGAACGCGAGTTGAATAACCGCATTCTGGCGGTGGTGCCGCATGGTGAAATCGAACCGGTCAATCAGCCCTTCGACGGCTGGCAGGCATTGTTGCCCAAAATTGAACACGTGCCGGGGGTCGCGGCGGCGGCGCCTTATATCCATTTTACCGGCTTGCTGGAAAACGGCGCCAATCTGCGTGCGATTCAGGTGAAAGGGGTTGATCCGCAGCAAGAGAACCGCCTGAGCGCATTGCCGTCGTTTGTGCTGAATGGCGCCTGGCAACGTTTTCAGGCCGGCGAGCAGCAGGTGATCATCGGTCAAGGGGTGGCGCAAGCGTTGAATGTGCGGGAAGGCGATTGGGTTACGGTGATGATCCCCAATAGCGATCCGGCGATGAAGCTGATGCAGCCCAGGCGCATCCGTCTGCATGTCAGCGGTATTTTGCAATTGAGCGGTCAGCTTGATCACAGTCTGGCGTTGATTCCGCTGGCGGATGCGCAGCATTATCTGGATATGGGTGACAGCGTCACGGGGATCGCCATCAAGTCCAAAGATGCGTTCTCCGCCAACAAACTGGTGCGCGAGGTGGGCGAAGTGACGAATGCCTATGTCTCCATTCGTAGTTGGATCGGCACTTACGGCTATATGTATCGTGATATCCAGATGATCCGAACCATCATGTATCTGGCGATGGTGCTGGTGATTGGCGTGGCCTGTTTTAACATTGTTTCTACGCTGGTGATGGCGGTGAAGGATAAAAGCGGCGATATCGCGGTGCTGCGCACGCTGGGCGCTACGGATGGGCTGATCCGCGCTATATTTGTCTGGTATGGCTTGCTGGCCGGTTTGCTGGGAAGTGTCAGCGGCGTAGCGGTGGGCGTGGTGGCGACATTGCAGCTTACCAATATCATCAGCGCGATTGAGTCGCTGATCGGTCATCGATTCTTGTCTGGCGATATCTATTTCATTGATTTTTTGCCATCGGAATTGCATACGATGGACGTGGTAAGCGTACTGGTGACGGCGCTGTTGCTGAGTCTGGTTGCCAGTTGGTATCCGGCGCGGCGCGCCAGCCGGATCGATCCGGCCAGGGTGTTGAGCGGGCAGTAACGATTTATGACGGGCTAAGCCGTCCGTCACGCTTGTCGCCGCCTGAAAATGGCGCCCGGAAATTCTTAGGCAGACCGAATTGCTGAGCAGGTATTCCATCATCCATTTAAGGGGCAGTCATGTATTACGGTCTTGACATGGGCGGCACAAAAACCGAATTGGGTGTGTTTGATGCCGAGCTCAACAAAGTATGGCAAAAGCGCGTGACTACGCCGCGCAACAATTATGATGATTTGCTGAATACGCTGGAGTCGCTGGTCAGAGAAGCCGATGCGCAAACCGGGATGGCGGGTCATGTCGGGATCGGCGTGCCGGGCATGCAAACGGGCGGCAACGGCGAGTTGTTTACCGCCAATTTGCCGGCCACGATGGGGCGTCCGCTGGGTGCGGACCTGAGCGCGCGCTTGCAGCGCGACATTCGCATCAACAACGATGCCAATTGTTTTGTGTTGTCGGAAGCCTGGAATGCCGAATTCCGTTCCTACCCGGTGGTGTTGGGGATGATCCTCGGCACCGGCGTAGGTGGTGGACTGGTGGTCGACGGGCGTCCGATTGACGGGCGCAACGGCATCACCGGCGAGTTCGGGCATTTACGGCTGCCGGTGGATGCGCTGGATGTCATTGGCGTCAATATTCCACGTGTGAAGTGCGGCTGCGGTCAGTCCGGTTGTATGGAAAACTATATTTCCGGTCGTGGCTTTGAATGGCTGTATACGCATTTCTATCAGGCGTCGTTGCCGGCCGTCACCATCATCAGGCACTATCGCGCGGGCGACGAGAACGCTCTGGCGTTTGTCGATCGCTTCATGGATTTACTGGCGGTCTGTTTGGGCAATTTATTGACTATCTTCGATCCGAACCTGCTGGTGCTGGGGGGCGGGTTATCAAATTTCGACGAAATTTATCAGATATTACCCGCCCGCCTGCCAGCCCGACTGTTGCCGATCGCCAAACTGCCACGAATAGAAAAAGCGCGACATGGCGATGCCGGCGGCGTTCGCGGCGCGGCGTTGTTACACTTAATGGACAATTAGCAGGAGCTTTTATGCACACGCATCAACGATTAGGACGTTTTCACAAAGGGAAGCGGATGCGTCAGCAGCGCCTGCGCGCACGTATTTTTCACCGGGATTATCTGGCGGCGAGCGAAGTGAAAAAACCACGCGTTGTGGTGTTGACCGGGGCGGGTATTTCCGCCGAATCAGGCATCCATACTTTTCGTGCGCCCGATGGCCTATGGGAAGAACATCGGGTCGAAGACGTCGCCACACCCGAAGGATTCAAGCGCGATCCGCAACGGGTGCAGGCATTTTACAATGCGCGTCGGCGCCAGCTACAACAACCGGAAATTGTGCCGAATGCGGCGCATCTGGCGTTGGCTAATCTGGAAGCTCTGTTGGGCGATAACTTTCTGCTGATCACGCAAAATATCGATAACCTGCATGAACGCGCCGGGAGTCAGCGCGTGATCCATATGCACGGTGAATTACTGAAAGTGCGCTGTTGCCAGAGCGGGCAGGTGGTTGACTGGAGCGGCGATCTTACGGCGGAGGAGCGCTGCCACTGCTGTCAGTTTCCCGCGCCTTTGCGTCCGCATATCGTTTGGTTTGGCGAAATGCCGCTGGACATGGACAAAATTTATCAGGCGCTGTCGCAGGCGGATTACTTTATCGCCATCGGCACATCCGGCCATGTTTATCCCGCTGCGGGCTTTGTGCATGAGGCCCATGCGCACGGCGCCTATACGCTGGAACTGAACCTTGAACCGAGCCAGGTGGAAAGTCAGTTTGACGAAAAAATCTACGGCCCGGCCAGTACGGTGGTGCCGGAGTTCGTCGGGGCCTGGCTGACACGGCGCAACAGCATCAAGTTTTAGTCGTCCGGGTAGTCTGGCCGAGCGATTTTTCGTCGTGTCGTAAATGGTCGTCATGGCACTCATTAACCTGATTGAAGGGCAGGGTGGCGGAGTGATTAAAGAAACAGAATTCACTCTCGCGGCAGTAGCCATGCCTTTCTGCCTGCGTCGGGGGTTGCGATGGTGAATGCGCGGCCCATGTCATGAATTGTCGAAAAATGGTCAGCATAGCGTTACCCTCGCGCAACGTGGAAAACAGGTATTATTCGCACTTTTTAAGCATAGCCGATATCTGATGGTTCGCCGAAAGATCAATAGCAGACCATGATTCATAACAGATTATGTTTCTTAACAGATCATTTACTGATAATCCTTGCCATACCGAGCTCTGTCTCGTTATTCGGCGCGGTTGTTTTATTGCTGGTGGATGATGCGGCCATTAAATCCGGGGTATAGCCAATTAACGCGACAACAGCGCCTTCAGGATCGCCGGCGGCTGGTTATACTGTTGTTTATGACCATCGGGATCATGATAGTCAGTCTGTGTGCCGGGGATCGCTGGATCTGGCCGATTTCCTGGCTGGATGATGAGCAGCGGATTTTTATCTGGCAATTGCGTTTGCCCAGAACGCTGGCGGTGATGCTGGTTGGCGCGAGCCTGGCGATGGCGGGCGCGGTGATGCAGGCGATATTCGATAATCCGCTGGCGGAGCCTGGCTTATTGGGCGTCGCCAATGGCGCGGGGGTTGCGCTGGTGCTGACGGTATTGTTTGGGCAGGGACAGTTGCCGGTCTGGGTGCTAAGCCTGAGCGCCATTGTCGGTGCATTACTGATCACCTTTCTGTTGCTGCGCTTTGCGCGTCTGCATATTTCTAATGCCCGTTTGTTATTGATTGGCATAGCGCTGGGCATTATCTGTAGCGCCATCATGACCTGGGCGGTTTATTTCAGCACCAGCCTGGATTTACGCCAACTGATGTACTGGATGATGGGCGGCTTCAGCGGCATCGACTGGCGTCATGGCTGGCTGATTGCGGCGCTTTTCCCTTTTCTGGCGTGGCTGAGCCGACAAGGGGCGGTGCTCAACTGGCTGGCATTAGGCGAAATTCAGGCGCGCCAGTTAGGGGTTTCCGTCTATCGTTTGCGCAATATTCTGGTGTTGATGATTGGCGCGTTGGTGGGGTTGAGCGTCGCGCTGGCGGGCGTTATCGGCTTTGTCGGCCTGATTATTCCGCATATGCTGCGTCTGCGTGGTCTGACTGATCATCGTTACCTGCTGACCGGCTGCGCGCTGGCGGGCGGGGCGATATTGATGCTGGCGGATACGCTGGCGCGTATCGCGCTGGTTTCCGCCGAGTTGCCGATTGGGGTGGTTACCGCTACGTTGGGGTCGCCGTGGTTTATTTGGTTGCTGTTACGCAACAGACTTTAGCCCATTGTACCGAACAGCCTGACGGCTGGGCGGCGTTGATGTATCACAGGATAAAAGGGTCAAGATGATGAGTAACGAAATCTATGCTATTGCGCTTAAAACGATCACCGGGGAAGAAACCACGCTTGAAGTCTATCAGGGCAAGGTCGCGTTAATCGTCAATGTTGCTTCTCAATGTGGTTTGACCAAGCAATATGACGCACTGGAAAAAATTTACGAAACCTACCGCGACCAGGGGTTTGTGGTGCTGGGGTTCCCCTCGAATGAATTTGCCGGGCAAGAGCCGGGCAGCGACGAAGAGATTCAGGCGTTTTGCCGCGGTACGTTTGGCGTACAATTCCCTATGTTCAGTAAAATCGAAGTCAACGGCGCCAACCGCCATTCGTTGTATCAGCTATTAATCCGTGAACAGCCCAAAGCAACCGGTTCGATGCTGAGAGGCTTTTATGCCCGTCTGGTTAATAAAGGCCGCAAACCTGCTCATCCAGAAGATATTTTATGGAATTTTGAAAAATTCCTGATTAATCGTCAGGGGCAGGTTATTCAGCGTTTCTCACCTGACCTGACGCCTGATGATGCAACCATCATCAAAGCCATAGAAGAAGCGTTGGCAAAGTAATTGGCACGGGAAGACGCGCCATTATTACGCTTGAGACAGGTTGGCGCGCAGCCGCGCCTGTCTGCGGTTGATGCCGAATGCGCCGCGGGCGAATTGCTGCATATTATCGGGCCGAATGGCGCCGGCAAAAGTACGCTACTGGCGCGAGTGGCCGGATTGCTGGCGGGCGAAGGGGAGATTGACCTGTCCGGTTTGCCGCTTTCGCGGTTGTCCGCTCAGGATTTGGCGCTTCAGCGCGCTTATCTGGCGCAACAACAACCGCCAATGGCCCTGATGCCGGTATTTCAGTATTTGCGCCTGCACCAACCGCCAACCGCCAGCGCAGCGCGTGTCGAGGAAGCGGTGCATTTTCTTGTGGAACGGCTGGCGCTGATTGATAAACTCGCCCGCCCGTTAACCCGGCTTTCCGGCGGCGAATGGCAGCGGGTTCGGCTGACCGCGGCGCTGTTGCAGATTTGGCCGACGCTGAATCCGCATGCCCGCTTGCTATTGCTGGATGAACCGGCCAATAGTCTGGACGTTGCCCAGCAGGTGGCGCTGGACGAACTGTTGCAACAACTTTGCCAGGCCGGTATCACGGTTATTCTTTGCGCCCACGATCTGAATCATAGTCTTCACCATGCCGATCGCGTCTGGTTGCTCGCCGCCGGACGGCTTATTGCGCAGGGAACGGCTGAGGAAGTGATGGCGCCCGCATTGTTATCGCCGGTATTTGGCGTGGGTTTTCAGCGCTACATTGTCGATGGTCGTCACTGGATTATCCCGCACGGCGCATGATCTGCCGCATGCTCAAAATCGGAACAATCGTCTTTACTTGCCAGTTATCCCCGTTCAACGCTAAATTAAGCATGTATATCATTCTGATAGCTAACACGTGCCGGATATGATCGGCAGCGGCGTTTTTTTCAGGTAACGAGCATGATACGGTTAAGACATCTGTTGATATTGGCAAGCCTGATCGTGGTGGGGTGCAGCAGTCATAAAGGCCCACCGCCAAACGCACGTCTGAGTGATCCGATTATGGTGATCGCGCAGTTAAACGATCAACTCAGTGAGTGGTATCGAACGCCGTATCGTTATGGCGGTTTGGATCGCAATGGTGTGGATTGTTCTGGTTTTGTTTACCGGACGTTCCGCGATCGGTTTGGCCTGCAATTACCACGCACCACAGAAGCGCAGACCGAACTGGGTGAGCGGGTCGATCGTGACAGCCTGTTGCCAGGCGATCTGGTTTTTTTCAAAACCGGTAGCCGCGGCAGCGGATTGCATGTGGGTATTTACGATAAAGACGATCAATTTATCCATGCATCCACCAGTCAGGGCGTTATTCGTTCATCGCTGGATAATGTTTATTGGAAACGGGCGTACTGGCAGGCTCGCCGTATCTGATTTTATGCTTGCCTGATTTTGCTCAGGTTATTTTTTCCGGGGCTGATAATAAAGTTAATCATTAATCAGAAAGTGGAGAAGACGCTTTTTTTACTCTATAACGTAATAGCGATATGTTTAATCGTTGAGCTATTCATTGGTTCTTCTTTTTTAAATCACGGGAACGTGATTATCGCCATTCACTGTTTCTATTGTTGGCTGATTTTGATAAGTCATGATAGATATCAATAAATTACCGGCACATCACGATCATCTTACGTGACAATATTCTATGATTATTCATCTGGAAGTCGATTATGTCAGTGACTATGTTTTCTGGCCGGTATATAGCCTGGACGGTCGGCTTATTGCTGTTGAAATGGTAAGTAGATTTAATGATTCTTCAGGTGATTTGAGTATGCCATCAGATATTCTTTTTACTTTGATAAATAAAGAACAAGGATATGATTTAATTCATGAATATATTTTATTTATTGAAGATAAAGCCGGTTGGTTTAGTGATAATCGTATTCTTTTAGTGCTGCGAACTGATTATGAAATAGTAGATTTATTTATGCAATCCGCAGGATTTTGTGATTTACTGAGACGCTTTGACTTCGTCCGCTTGGCGATCAACGAGGATTTCCCCGGTTTATCACAAGGAAAAGAGAACGCGGTGTTAGTCAGGATGAGTCAGACATATAATCTCTGGTTGGATAACTTCGGCGGCGGAAAAAGTAATCTGAAGTCGTTGCATGATGGATTGCTGAGCGGTGTAAAAATGGATCCACATTTTGTGGAGCATTTATTATCACGTTCCCCTAATACGCTTATCATGGAAGCCTTATTGCGCAATATTAAGTCCTATTATCAAGGCGTAATGATTATTGTCAAAGGCATCAACACCGCCTGCTATTTTCATAATATTAAACGTTTAAATATTGATGCCGTACAAGGTGAGTTATGGCCCGCGGTTCACTTTGATGAATTGAAAAAACAGATCAAACTGCCCTGATTCGTCTCCGCTGGCTATACGTAAGACGCGAATGGCGAATACCCTTAATTTTTCTCCGTGTTAATTCTCCTGCCTGCACTCTACACTTTCAATGACAGGAGAAAAAATATGTCGCAAATGCCACAGTTCGCTAATCATTACTTTCAGCAGTTGCCAGGATTTTACACCGCGCTAAAACCCACACCGCTTCAGGGGGCCCGTTTGCTTTATCACAGCACCGGGCTGGCCAATGAACTGGGGCTCTCTCCGGCCTGGTTTACGCCGCAGAAGCAGGCTATCTGGAGCGGAGAAACGCTGCTGTCGGGGATGGCGCCGCTGGCTCAGGTTTATAGCGGACATCAGTTCGGCATGTGGGCCGGACAGTTAGGCGATGGGCGCGGCATTCTGCTTGGTGAGCAACAACTGGCGGATGGCCGCACGCTGGACTGGCATCTCAAGGGCGCCGGAGTGACGCCTTATTCGCGTATGGGCGATGGCCGCGCGGTATTACGCTCCGTTATCCGCGAATTTCTGGCGTCTGAAGCCATGCACCATTTGGGCATCCCGACGACGCGCGCGCTGACCGTTGTCACCAGTGAACAACTCGTGCGGCGTGAGCGGGAAGAACCGGGCGCGATGTTGTTGCGCGTGGCGGAAAGTCATGTGCGTTTTGGCCATTTCGAACATTTTTACTACCGCCGGGAACCGGAAAAGGTGCGCCAGTTGGCGGATTACGTCATCGCCCGTCATTGGCCTGCGTGGAAGGATGATGAGCAGCGTTACGCCCTGTGGTTCGGCGATGTCGTCGAACGAACCGCTCGCCTGATAGCGCATTGGCAAACGATCGGTTTTGCGCACGGCGTCATGAATACGGACAACATGTCGATCCTGGGTTTGACGATAGACTACGGCCCCTATGGTTTTCTGGATGACTATCAGCCGGATTATATCTGCAACCATTCTGATCATCAGGGACGTTATGCTTTCGACAATCAGCCCGCCGTCGGGCTGTGGAACCTTCAGCGTCTGGCTCAGGCGCTGTCTGGGTTGATGAGCGTCGATACGCTGGAGAAGGCATTGGCGCGCTATGAACCCGCGCTGATGCGACAGTATGGTTCGCTGATGCGCGCTAAGCTGGGATTGTTTACCGCCGACAGTCAGGATAACGACATTCTGGTCGGGTTGTTGCGTTTGATGCAACAGGAGCGGCGCGACTATACCCGCACCTTCCGCTTATTGGCGGAAAGTGAGAAGCATGCGGCGCTTTCGCCTTTGCGTGATGAGTTTATCGATCGTCAGACGTTCGACCACTGGTTCAGCCGCTATCGCACACGGTTGATGCGGGAAGAACAGGATGACGCCGAGCGACGACAGCGCATGAAGGCGGCCAATCCGCAATATATTCTGCGCAACTATCTGGCGCAGAACGCCATCGACCGGGCGGAAAAGGACGATATCAGCGCACTGGCGCGTTTGCATCAGGCGTTGTGCCAACCGTATGACGATCTGCCTGAGATGGACGATCTGGCGGCGTTGCCGCCAGCGTGGGGTAAGCATCTGATCGTCTCTTGCTCCAGTTGAAACTGACCGCTTACCGACGCAGGTAAACCTGCGGAATGGGATATTCCGGGTGCGGGCTGACGTTAAGATCGGCCTGATACCAGTGGGTGAGCACGTCGGCTTGCAGTACCTGTTCCGGCGTTCCTTGCGCAACCAGCTTACCTTCATGCAACAGCAGAATTCTGTCGGCGTACAGCGCAGCCAGATTAAGATCGTGCAGGACACAGCACACGGCCAGCGGTTGCTGACGCGTCAGTTGTTTCAACAGACGCAACAGATGCTGCTGATGATACAAATCCAGCGCCGACGTAGGTTCATCCAGAAATAACCAGCCGGGCGTCGGCTGCGGGTGCCAGAGTTGCGCCAGCACGCGGGCCAACTGAACGCGTTGTTGTTCGCCGCCGGACAGATGCCGGTAATCCCTGTCGGCCAACGCCAGACAGCCGGTTTGTTCCATCACCTGCAGGGCCACGGCCTCGTGGCGCTGAGTGCGACCATGCGGCGAGCGTCCCATTAACACGACGTCCTGTACGCTGAAGGCAAATTCCATCCCGCTGTGCTGCCGCATCACCGCACGGGTTTTCGCCAGCGTATTAGGTTGCCATTGAGCAAAGGATTTGCCCGCCAACAGGCACTCGCCCTGTTGCGGCGTCAAATAACCGGTCAACAGCCGCAACAGTGTCGATTTTCCCGCCCCGTTGGGGCCGATAATCGCCACGATCTCACCGCAGTCAACCTCAAGCGAGACATCCCTGATCAGATAACGAACACCTGCTTGAAAACTGAGACGGCGAGCAATCAGCGACGTTTCGAGAGCGGGGGAGTCAGGCATTTCCACGTCCTTTATGCTGAACAATCAACCATAAGAAGTAGGGGCCGCCGATCAGACTGCTCAACAAGCCAACGGGCAATTCCGCCGGTGACAGTATCGTGCGGGCCAACGTATCGGCCACCAGCAACAGACAGGATCCGCCTAAGGCGGAACCCGGTATCAGCCAGCGGTGATCGGCGCCCAAATGCATGCGGATCAGATGCGGGATAATTAATCCGATAAAACTGATGACGCCGCTGACGGCAACGGCGACGCCGACCAGCAGAGAGCTTAGCAGCAGCAAACTGTGTTTGGTGCGCTTCACGTTGACGCCGAGATAATGTGCTTCCTCATCGCCCAACTGTAACAGATTCAACAGTCGCGCCTGATACAGCGTAATGATAATGGCCGGGATCACCAGCGTGCCGGCGATGAGTAGCATCGGCCATTGCGCCTGCCCCAGACTGCCCATGCCCCACAGCGAGAACTGACGCAACTGTTGATCGGTGCTGATGTAAGTCAGGATACCGATGGAGGCGATGCATAACGCGTTCAGCGCGATACCCGCCAGTAATAGCCGCGTGACGCCGCCCTGTTCGGAACGATTAAGCATGAAAATGATCGCAGTGATCACCAGACTGCCGGCAAAAGCGGCCAGCATCGGGCTGTAAAGCGCCAGTAGCGGAGGCAAACTCAGCGGCAGCACGATGGTCAGCGCCACACATAACGCCGCGCCGCTGCTGATCCCCAGCAGGCCCGGATCGGCCAGCGGGTTGCGAAACAATCCCTGCATAATGGCCCCGGAACAGGCTAGCGCCGCGCCGACCAGTACGGCCAGCAAGACGCGGGGAAGGCGGATATTCAGCCAGATATGCCAGAGCGGATCGTCATATGGCGTTTGCCACAGCGTTTTAAAAGACAGCGTCAGCGCGCCCAGATTCGACGCCCCGACCATCAGTATCAACAGCAATAGCAGTAACGCGGCCAGCCAATAGCGGGGATGAAACCGGCGAATCATTTAATTTTTTCTGCGGTCTGACGCAATGTCGCCATTAATGTCGGCGTGTCCAGCGTAAAGCCCAGCATCGCCATATCATCGACCACCAGCAGACGATGGTTTTTACCCGCAGGCGTCAGCGCCAGTCCGGGTAGTTTCCAGACTTGCGCTTCGCCGCCCAGACTTTTCAGCCCCTGGCTGGAGATCAAAATCAGGTCCGGCGCGCTGGCGATCACCCCTTCCTGCGATAGCGGTTGATAACGTTCGACATTTTGCATGGCGTTTTTCAGGCCGACGCTGCGAATAATGGTATCCGCGGGCGTGTTCTTTCCGGCGGCCATCGCCGTCATACCGCCGTGGCTGAGAACAAACAGGACATTAACCGGCAACGGCGTCTTTGCGACGGCGTCCAGTTGTTGCTGGTAGGTTTCCGTCAGCTTTTTGCCCTCGGCATCCTTATGCAACGCCTGTGAAATGATGCTGATTTTTTGCGGCACGGTTTCCAGCGCGGGGGTGGCCGGCACCTGGATAACTTGCGTGCCGCTATCTGCAACCTGCTGTAAAACCAGTGACGGTTGAGACAGTTCGCTGGCAAGCACCAGCGACGGCTTCATGGCCAAAATCCCTTCAGTATTGAGTTGGCGCAGGTAACCGACATCCGGCAAGGCGGTGGCGGCTGCGGGGTGCAGACTGGTGCTGTCGCGCGCCACCAGATTTTTCTCCGCGCCTAGCGCATAAATAATCTCGATGACATCCCCGCCGATGGACACCAGCCGTTCGGCGGCGGACGTACTCAGCGGCAGCGCGATTAATAACGGGAATAACCAGTTTTTCATGCTGCAAGCTCCTTGAGTGGTTTCAGCGCATTAATCTGCTCACGCCATTGTTGCTGTTCCGCGCTGCCTTCGGTGCGTTGTCCGAATAGTTGCGCAATCTGCGTGCCGTCAGCGGCGTACAGTTCCAGGCTGGTGACGATCCCGTCCGCAGTCGGTTTGCGGGTCACCCAGCTTTCGGCAATGGCGTCTTCAATCAGATGCAGGGTGAAATCCTGATTAAAGACGTTAATCCACTCCGCGTGTTGCGCCATGCGTTCTACACGTTCGATCTCGCCGGTGAAAATCTGCACGCAACCGCGGTTGCCGACAAAGACCATGATTTCATTCTTCGCTTCCTGGGCGGCAAGCAGGATCTGTGATAGGGCATCGTTACTCACACGGTAGGCCAACTCATCGCTGACGGCGCGGAAAGCCTGCTGACGGGTGAGATTGTAGCGTTTCAGCAGCATGAAGAATTGATGCACATCGGTCATGGCGCGCCAGTCTGCCTCCAATTGCGGATGGGCTGTTGCGGCGGCGATCGCCGTCGGCTGGCCCGCCGCCGGGCGGATTGTCAGCGGCGGGTTGTCTGTACCGACAAACGTTTCGATAAACTGCCGCCAGGCTGACATCTGGGTGGTTTCGGTAGCGTAGACTTTCAGGATGGCATCGCCCTGATGATCAAAGAACTGAATGCTTTGGCGTTCACCGCGTGGCGTCGTCTCACGTAAGGCGAAAGCGGAGGCCCATTGGTGCAGGAACAAACGCAAACCCAATCCGCGCGGATTCAGGATCAGCCCCGCATGACCATCCAACGACTGATTCTGGTAATAACCAACGTGTTCGTGCACCGCATAATCATTACGCGTAATCGACTTGGTGTTACCAACCTGTTCCAGTGCGTTCAGCCAGCTTTTGGCATCGCCTTGAAAGCGTTGGGCATCCTGTCCGACGCGCGCTTGCGTCAGTTCCGCTTCGCTGATGCCGAGCAGCGTCGCCAGATCGCGGGCATACTTGCGAGGGTGGGCAATTTTAGCCTGGAGATATAGTTGGTAAATTGAAGTCTGCATTCTCGCTTTCCTATCTTTGGTCTTGGTATCTTCGGAAATGAATGAGAATCATTTTCATGTAACAAAAAAGTCAATCAAGTGAATTTTTCTTAATACGTTCTTAATGCGTCTGTGTGGCGGGACGTGCTGCTGCGGCTCACCTAACCAAATCGCGCACATTTCAGCCACACCGCGAAAACCCACTATGACTAGTACATTCTCCGGCTCATGCCCAGGATATCGATGATTTTAGCGGAAATTTCCTCAACGGAGTAATTGGTGGTATTGAGGTATTTTATCTGGTGTTTGCGAAACAGCGCCTCAACCTCACTGAGCTCCATCCGGCATTGACGCAGAGACGCATAGCGACTGTTGCCCCGGCGCTCTTCACGGATCGCCGCCAGCCGTTCGGCATCGATAGTCAGACCGAAAAGTTTATGTTGATGGGGTTTCAGGGCGTCGGGTAAACGCAGGTTGTCCATATCATCGGCGATAAAGGGATAATTGGCGGCACGAATACCGAATTGCATCGCCAGATACAAGCTGGTGGGGGTTTTGCCGCAGCGCGATACGCCCAGCAGGATAACCTGCGCCTGATCGAGATTGCGCAGCGAAATACCGTCATCATGGGCCAGCGTATAGTCGATGGCGGCGATACGCGCATCATACTTGCTCAGATTATTGGCCGTCAGCCCGTGGGTGCGATTGGCGATGGGGGTAGGGGGAACATTCAGTTCTTCCTGCAACGGAGCAACCAGCGCCTGCACGATGTCCTGACAAAATCCTTCGCTGCTGGTGATAATGTCACGTACCGTGGGGGTCACAATCGAGTAGAAAACCAGGGGCCGTAAACCGCTCTGTTGGTAGGACACATTGATCTGTTCACAAACCGCTTTGGCGCGTGTTTCACTTTCCACAAAGGGTAAAGTGTAACTCACCGTATTCACCGGAAACTGTGAAAGGACCGCATGACCCAATACCTCGGCTGTAATGGCGGTACCGTCGGAGACATAAAATACGCTTCTTTCCACATAAACCTCTTGGGGGCTGGTCTTTGAGTAACACAGGCATTCAGTGACAATAGGAAAAGTCGGGAAAAATAGTGTTTTTCACAACATTTCTTTTAAAACGCTATTTCATTATCTACATGATAAAAGTAGCAATCTTTTACGTTATTGGATTTTTGCCTCGTTAAGCAATAGCTGACGATGAAATCAGTTTTTTTTCCTAGGTTGATCGATTCACCTTTCCATACTTTGTAAAGCGCTATGCTACCCTCAGTAGGGTGAGACGTGTTCTCACCGAACTCTTTCATACCCTATATTGTATGCAGAAAGGATGATTTCCGATGTCCAATAACGGCCCTGATTTGCGTAATGTCCTCTGGTATAACCAGCTTGGTATGCACGACGTTGAACGGGTGGGAGGCAAAAACGCCTCTCTGGGTGAGATGATCACCAACCTTTCAGAACTTGGCGTTGCAGTCCCGAATGGCTTTGCGACAACAGCACAGGCGTTTAATGATTTTCTTAATCAAAGCGGTATCAATCAGCGTATTTATGAATTGCTGGATCAAACGGATATTGACGATGTGAATCAACTGGCGAAAGCCGGGACGCAAATTCGTCAGTGGATTATTGATACGCCATTCCAGCCCGCGCTTGAGGCGGCGATTAGCGAGGCGTATCAGCAACTGGCTGACGGCGAGAAGGAGGCCTCTTTTGCCGTGCGTTCTTCCGCGACCGCGGAGGATATGCCGGATGCGTCGTTTGCCGGACAACAAGAAACCTTCCTGAATGTTCAGGGTATTGATGCGGTGATGGTGGCGGTGAAGCATGTGTTTGCCTCGCTGTTCAATGATCGCGCGATTTCTTACCGCGTGCATCAGGGATATGACCATCGCGGCGTGGCGTTGTCGGCGGGCGTGCAGCGTATGGTGCGTTCCGATCTGGCGGCGGCGGGCGTCATGTTCACCATTGATACCGAGTCCGGCTTCGATCAGGTGGTATTCATTACCTCTGCGTATGGCCTGGGTGAAATGGTGGTGCAAGGCGCGGTCAACCCGGATGAGTTTTACGTGCACAAACCCACGCTGCTCAATGACAAGCCGGCAATCGTTCGTCGCAATATGGGGTCGAAAAAAATTCGCATGGTATACGCGGCCAGCCAGGAACACGGCAAGCAGGTGCGCATCGAAGATGTTCCCGAACAGCAGCGCGTACGCTTTAGTCTGACGGATGACGAAGTGCAGGCGCTGGCGCATCAGGCGCTATTGATCGAGAAACATTATGGCCGCCCGATGGATATCGAATGGGCGAAAGATGGACACACGGGCAAACTGTATATTGTGCAGGCGCGCCCGGAAACGGTGCGTTCCAACGGTCAGGTGATGGAACGTTATCATCTGCCGAACAGCGGCAAGGTGCTGGCGGAAGGACGCGCTATCGGCCACCGTATTGGCGCCGGTGAAGTCAAAGTGATTCAGGACATCAGCGAAATGCATCTTATCAATGCAGGCGATGTGCTGGTGACGGATATGACCGACCCGGATTGGGAGCCGATCATGAAGAAAGCCGCCGCGATTGTCACCAATCGCGGCGGACGAACCTGTCACGCGGCGATTATTGCGCGTGAACTGGGGATCCCGGCGGTGGTGGGTTGCGGCGATGCCACCGAGCGTCTGCGCAACGGTCAGAAAGTCACCGTCTCCTGTGCGGAGGGCGATACCGGCTATGTTTATCAGGATCTGCTGGATTTCTCCGTGAAGAGTTCGCAGATTGATGAAATGCCCAATCTGCCGCTGAAAATCATGATGAATGTCGGCAACCCCGATCGGGCGTTTGATTTCGCCTGTCTGCCAAACGATGGCGTCGGTCTGGCGCGTCTGGAATTCATCATCAACCGCATGATTGGCGTGCATCCGCGCGCATTGTTGGAATTCGATCAGCAAACGCCGGAACTGCAACGTGAGATCACCGCGCTGATGAATGGCTATGACGATCCGGTGGAGTTCTATGTTGGCCGGTTGACGGAAGGGATTGCAACGCTGGCCGCTGCGTTCTGGCCTAAACGGGTGATCGTGCGTTTATCCGATTTTAAATCGAATGAGTATGCCAACCTGTTGGGCGGCGAGCGTTATGAACCGGAAGAAGAAAACCCGATGCTAGGCTTCCGTGGCGCAGGTCGCTATGTTTCCCCGGACTTCAAAGCCTGCTTTGCGTTGGAATGCGCGGCGGTAAAACGCGTGCGTAATGATATGGGTTTGAAAAACGTGGAGATCATGATCCCGTTTGTTCGTACCGTCGCTCAGGCGCAAGCGGTTATCGAAGAACTGGCTCGTCAAGACTTACGCCGTGGTGAAGATGGCCTGAAAATCATCATGATGTGCGAGATCCCTTCCAATGCGTTGCTGGCGGAAGAGTTCCTGCAACATTTCGACGGCTTCTCCATTGGTTCGAACGATATGACGCAGTTGGCGTTGGGGTTGGATCGGGATTCCGGCGTGGTTTCCGAACTGTTTGATGAGCGCAATGATGCGGTCAAGGCTCTGCTGTCAATGGCGATCAAAGCCGCCAAAAAACAGGGTAAATATGTCGGTATCTGCGGTCAGGGGCCTTCGGATCATGAGGACTTCGCCATCTGGCTGATGGATCAGGGAATTGACAGTCTGTCCCTGAACCCGGATACCGTGGTGCAAACCTGGCTGAATCTGGCGGAACATCAGTAATCGTTTGATAAACTGAACCGGCGCCCGCGAGTGATAAACTCACTAGCGGGCGTTTTTTATCGTCGTTACCGTTATGGATAAAATCGTTTTTATTGGCTAATCAGGAATGATTTGAACTGTGGCGTCATCACAGCGCTGAAGCCGTCGCCTTTCCTGGTGATTAAATAAACCGCCAGTCCTTGTTGTTCCGCCAGTTTTAAGGCTTTCTCCGTACCCAGCACCATCAAACCGGTATCCCAGCCATCGGCCTCCAGCGCCGTCGGCGCGATAACCGTGGCGGAAACCAGTTGATGCGTAATCGGTCGCCCAGTGGCGGGGTCGATAACATGGGAGTAACGTTTTCCCTCCAGTTCAAAATAATTACGGTAACTGCCGGAGGTGCTGATGGCGTAGCCCTGTAAATTCACGGCGGCCTGCATCGCGTTTTCCTGAACGGTCGGTTTCTGGATGGCCACCCTCCACGGTTTGCCTTCCGCATTGATCCCGCGGCTGGAGATCGCGCCGCCCACTGAAACCAGATAGTTGGTTATCCCTTTACGCGCCATCAGTTGCGCCAGCACATCGGCCCCGTAGCCTTCACCCAGCGTGGAGAGATCCACATATAAATCAGGCAGGTCTTTTTGCAGCCATTCGCCGCGTGAGTCACTGAGTAACGTCAGGTGGTTCAATCCCACCTTTTGCTTCGCCAGATCAATCTGTTGCTGGGAAGGGATGGTGATTGGCTGTTTCTGCGGCCCGAATCCCCACAGATTGACCAGCGGGCCAACGGTAATATCCATCGCTTCATCCGTTGCTCTGCCGATACGTTGCGCCGCCAGAATAATATCCGCCATACCGTTGCTGATAGGCTGAGGGTCGGTGCCTTGATATTGATTGAATCGTGATAACGTTGAGTGTTGACGGTAGGTGGAGATTTCATCATTGGCCTGTTCCAGCAAGCGTTCAATTTCCTGCTGTAATTGCGCTTTACTCTCAGTCAGTTCTCCGCTGATTTTTACACTGTAAAACGTCCCCATCGTCTTACCCTCAATCGTCAGCAAGGGACGCGGCGACGCATTATCACAGGCGGTAAGCAGGCTCAACAGGCAGCCCAGTATTAATCCCTTAACGGCGAGATTGGTCATGAAAACTCCCGGAAATAAAGCAGCATACGGTAACCAATAAAGTAAAGCGGATGAAATGCCAATAACAGATTAACAAAAATAGGATTAACCGCAATTTCCGGTGCGAAATGTCCGATCGCATTGGGTATCGAAAGTCGGTTTTGCGCCGGACAGAAAACGAAACAGAACAGATGAGATTGATAAGCGGGATAAAAAAAAGCCCATCTCAGGGGATGGGCAAAGACTACACACAGCAATTCGTTACTAACTCTGACGAGGAGGAAACCTTATTGACAAACAGTAGGTTGAAAACCAATGCATGTATTCAGGTTAGGGATTCTGCTGTGCTTAGTCATTAAGAATCATCCTAATGGTTAATTGTTTTTTAACAGTGCGGGTATGGAAGGCTAGCTACAGTGAGAGAAATTAGCGTGGTAATCGAAAAAACGTCACCTCATTAGGAATAATCCCTGATTTATGAGGTGACACATTAAGGTTTCTTACTGTTAAGGATTGATAATTACGTGGGTGGTTCGACCACCCACATCGACGATGAGCATCAATCCTTGTCGGGATTGTCTGATGGGACAACGACAATGATATTTTCCGGTTCGGGGACTTCTCTCATCCAGGCGAACAGTAGTCGGTAAGAAACCGCCAGTACGACCGGACCAATAAATAAACCGATCATGCCAAAGGCCAGTAAACCGCCGATGACGCCGGAAAGGATCAACAGCATGGGCAGGTCTGCCCCCATACGGATTAATATCGGACGCAGCACGTTGTCAATCGTGCCGACGATACAACTCCAGACCAGCAGAACCGTACCCCAGGTGGTGTCGCCGCTCCAGTAAAGCCAGATAATGGCCGGGATCAGCACCGGCAGCGGCCCCAACTGGGCAAGGCAGAACAGAAACATCAGGACGGTCAGTAAGATGGTATAGGGAATGCCGGATATCCCCAGCCCAATGCCCCCCAACACTGATTGTACAATGGCGGTGACGACCACGCCCAGCGCCACGGCGCGGATTGACTGAGCCGCCAGGATCACCGCGGTATCGCCGCGCTCTTGCCCCAGGCGGATGGCAAAATGGCGCACGGATTTGGCGACGGCTTCGCCTTTGTAATACAGCAGAGCGCTGAATATCAGCATCAGCCCACAGTGCATCAGGAAGCGGCCCACATGCGCGGCTTGCGCCACCAGCCAGGTAGCGGTTTTGCCAAAGTAAGGCTGAACCTTGGTGAAGATACCGCTGCCGCCGCTCTGCAACAGCAACTGCCAGCTATTAAAAAGCTTATCGCCAACCAGTGGAATAGCCGTCAGCCAGTCCATCGACGGCGGCCCGATTTTCTCCTGATTGGCCCCCCAGTTCATCAAGGCGGAACTGTTGTCCACTACGCTGTTGACCAGGATAGCTATCGGCATGACGAACAGCAGGATCAGCAATAAGGTCATTACCAGAACCGCCAGTGAACGGCGGCCCCACAGGAGAGCCTGAAGTTTAATTAACAGTGGCCAGGTGGCGATCACGACCATACATGCCCAGGAAAACCCCAAAATAAAAGGCTGCACCACCCAAAAACAGGCAATAATCATGAAGGTGACAAATAGCAGGCTGAATAATATTCTGGCTAAGTCGAAACGCTGTGCTTGAGAGTTCTTTATCAATTAATGTACCTCATTAAACAGACTCGAAAACCATGTCTCTGAAAACCATGTCTCGGAAAACTGTGCCTTCAAAAACTATGCTTTCAAAAACCACGCCGCTTTTCCAGGGCGACGTAAGCGGCGACAATTTATCATGGGATATTTCCGGGCTTTTTGACAGCCTGTTGAACGTTTTGTTGGTGAAACAGATGAAACCCGGCATGCTGTAGGTTTTTGCCGATCAAGCTGCGCATCCTTTGCTGAAATGTGATATATCCTTCATCCTTCACGTTGCCGGGAGGCGTATTGGCTGGCTTGAACACCATTAGGCGTTGCGTTGTCTCCGTTTTCCCGCACCTTGAAATCAATAATGACATCATTGGCAAACATTACTTTGTACAGACAGGGTCAAACGATAATGATCCCACAGATCTCTCAGTCACCCGGCCTCGTTCAGCCGGTGCTTAATTTTTTGGAAGCCTTGAAGCAAAATGGATTTACTGGCGATACGGCGACAGACTACGCCGATCGGCTGACAATGGCGACAGATAACAGTATCTATCAACTCTTGCCGGATGCGGTGGTTTTTCCCCGCTCCACCGCGGATGTGGCTATTCTGGCGCGTCTGGCAGGCGAAGCGCGTTTTCTTGGTCTTACATTCACCCCGCGCGGCGGGGGAACCGGAACCAATGGTCAGGCGTTGAATCGCGGCATTGTGGTGGATATGTCCCGCTACATGAACCGTATTCTGGAAATTAATCCTGAGCAAGGTTGGGTGCGGGTGGAAGCGGGCGTGATTAAAGACCAGCTTAACCAATATCTCAAACCCTTTGGCTATTTCTTTGCGCCGGAACTGTCCACCAGCAACCGCGCCACGCTGGGCGGAATGATCAATACCGATGCATCGGGGCAGGGTTCGCTGGTTTACGGCAAAACCTCCGATCACGTGCTGGGACTGCGTGCGTTGTTGCTGGGAGGCGAGATGCTGGATACACAGGCAATGCCGGTGGAACTGGCCGAGCAGTTGGCGCAGGAAGCGTCCGCCGTCGGACGTATTTACCACACGGTGTTGCATCGTTGCCGTGAACAACGGCAACTGATCCTCGATAAATTCCCGCAATTAAATCGCTTCCTCACCGGCTACGATTTACGCCATGTTTTCAGTGATGATTCAAAAACGTTTGACCTGACCCGCATTCTGACCGGTTCGGAGGGGACGCTGGCGTTTATTACCGAAGCGAAACTCGATATCACGCCGTTGCCGAAAGTACGGCGTTTGGTGAATATCAAATATGACTCCTTCAACTCGGCGTTGCGCAATGCGCCGTTCATGGTGCAAGCGCAGGCGCTGTCAGTGGAAACCGTCGATTCAAAAGTGCTGAATCTGGCGCGTGAAGATATTGTCTGGCACTCCGTCAGCAAACTGATTACCGATGTTCCGAATCAGGAGATGCTGGGGCTGAATATCGTTGAGTTTGCCGGGGATGATGAAACCCTGATCGACGGCCAAGTCAAAACCCTGTGCGCACGCCTTGATGAATTACTGGCCGCGGGTGAAGCCGGGGTGATCGGTTATCAGACCTGTAACGATCTGGCGGGCATTGAGCGTATTTACGGCATGCGCAAGAAAGCGGTCGGTTTGCTGGGGAACAGTAAAGGGCAGGCGAAGCCGATCCCGTTTGCTGAAGATACTTGCGTGCCGCCGCAGCATCTGGCGGATTATATCGAAGAGTTTCGCGAGCTTCTGGACAATCATAATCTGACCTACGGTATGTTTGGTCATGTGGATGCCGGGGTTTTGCATGTTCGTCCGGCGCTGGATATGTGCGATCCGCAGCAGGAAATGCTGATGAAGCAGATCTCCGATCAAGTCGTCGCGCTGACGGCGAAATACGGCGGTCTGCTGTGGGGCGAACACGGCAAGGGCTTCCGCGCCGAATACAGCCCGGCGTTCTTTGGCACCGAACTGTATGCGGAATTGCGCCGCATCAAGGCGGCATTCGATCCTGATAATCGGCTCAACCCTGGGAAAATCTGCGCGCCGTTGGACGTCGATGCGCCGATGATGAAAGTTGATGCGGTCAAGCGCGGAACTTACGATCGCACCATCCCGCTGACGGTGCGCACCGCCTTCCGCGGCGCGATGGATTGTAATGGCAACGGGCTGTGCTTCAATTTTGATGCCCGCAGCCCGATGTGTCCTTCCATGAAGATCACCGGTAACCGCATCCATTCGCCGAAAGGCCGGGCGACGCTGGTGCGTGAATGGCTACGGCTGCTGGCGGAGCAAGGCGTCGATCCGCTGGCGCTGGAGAAAACGCTGCCGCGGCAGAAGTTCAGCCTGCGCCTGTTGATTCAGAAAACCCGCAACACTTTGCAGGCGCGTCAAGGCGAGTATGATTTTTCCCATGAGGTGAAAGAGGCGATGTCCGGCTGTCTGGCGTGCAAAGCCTGTTCGACGCAATGTCCGATAAAAATCGACGTTCCGAGCTTCCGTTCCCGTTTTCTCCAGTTGTATCACACCCGTTACTTGCGCCCGATGCGCGATTATCTGGTCGCCGGGGTCGAAAGCTATGCGCCGCTGATGGCGCGCAGTCCCGGGGTATTCAATTTCTTTCTCAATATGCCCTCGGTCAATGCCTTGAGCCGCCGACAGATCGGCATGGTGGATTTGCCGTTGCTTTCCTCGCCGTCACTGCGTCAGCAGTTTGCCGGCCATCGTGCGATACAAACTACGTTGGAGCAACTGGAGCAATTGTCCGATGCGGAACGGCAACACTATGTGTTGATCGTACAGGATCCGTTCACCAGCTATTATGACGCGCAGGTGGTGGCCGATTTTATCCATCTGGCGGAGAAACTGAAATTGAAGCCGGTGCTGCTGCCGTTCTCGCCGAATGGCAAAGCGCAGCACATTAAAGGTTTCCTGCAACGCTTTGCGAAGACGGCGGCCAGAACTTCGGATTTCCTTAATCGGGTGGCGAAACTCGGTATACCGATGGTAGGCGTCGATCCAGCGTTGGTGCTCTGCTATCGTGATGAATACCGCGAGATTCTGGGTGACAAGCGCGGCGATTTCCAGGTGAAACTGGTGCATGAATGGTTGATGACCGTGCTGGAAGAACATGCGCCCCAGGCGATGGCGGGCGAATCCTGGTATCTGTTCGGGCATTGTACCGAAACCACCGCGTTGCCCGCCAGTACGCGTCAGTGGGCCGATATCTTCGCGCGTTTTGGCGCCAGACTGGAAAACGTCAGCGTAGGTTGCTGCGGCATGGCTGGCACCTATGGTCATGAAAGCAAAAATCTGGCGAACTCGCAGGGTATTTATGCGCTCTCCTGGCAGCAGGCGTTACAAAAATTGCCGCTGCAACGTTGCCTGACTACCGGTTATTCCTGCCGTAGCCAGGTCAAGCGCATGGAAGGCCGTGGGTTACGTCATCCGTTACAGGCCTTGTTGGAGATTATCTGATGCTGTGGAAACGACAGGTTACGCTCGACCAACTTAATCAGCAAAGTCAGGGCTGCATGATTGGTTTTCTTGGCATCCGCTACATCCGCATAACGGATGATCAGCTTGAAGCGGTAATGCCGGTGGATCCCCGTACCCGCCAGCCGTTTGGCTTGTTGCACGGCGGCGCGTCGGTGGTGCTGGCGGAGTCGCTTGGTTCGGTGGCCGGTTATCTGTGTACCGAAGGGGAGCAACAGGTGGTGGGGATGGAGGTCAATGCCAATCATCTGCGGGCGGTGGTTGACGGCGAGGTGCGCGGCGTGTGTCGCGCATTGCACGCCGGGAAACGTAATCAGGTCTGGCAGATCGATATTTTCGACAGTCAGGATCGTCTGTGCTGTACCTCACGGCTGACCACCGCCGTGATTACGCCGTAGCGTGTTATCACCCAACCGGGACATTTGACGGCGTCCCGGTTGGTTTTCACATCAAGGTAGGAAAGGCACGCGTTTGACGAAGTCGGTCTGGAACGCGGTGGCTTTATCCCATGAGCCGAGCATGCTTAACTGATGGCAAATCGATTTGAGCGTATTACGGGCGAAGTAGTAACTCTGAACGCGAAAGAGGTGGCAGCGCTTCTCATTATTGATTTCTTTAATCAGCCGGTTATGCAGTTTTACCAGCGCATGCAAATAGCTGTCGTCATCGCCATTACGCAGACACAGGTCGGCCATATCCATACAGGCGTTGTGATAACGCCGTAAATGATCAATATTGCTTCCTGGACGATTCAGACGCGCTTCCGCCATATAAAAGTCGACAGTGACGTCACGGATCTGAAATTTATACTCGTCGATCTGATGCTGTAGCCAGGCATTCATCGAAAGCATGGTTATCAACCCTGAATATTAAATGATAATCATTATCATATTTATAAAAATAGTCGGGATCAATGGGGAAACTGCACTTTTCCCTGCAAAATTTACCTAAGGTGCGACAAAATCTTTATTTACTTTTCCTGTTTTACAAATAGGCATTCGCTATGAATGTTATACTAATGATAATTAATTGATAATATTTGAGTGCGAACGAAAACGGCGTTAGGGTGATTTACTACTTGTTTATCATGGCGTTAGTTGGCTATAAACCACGCTTTTTCGCATGGCGAATAGGATGCGCTGGCATGCTTGCCGTCATCAAAAAACAGCGGTTGCCAATAGCCCTGCGAAACAAGAGGTTGAAGCAAGTTTTATTATCACTAACATTAGAGGAAACCAGCCTGAAACTGGTGGGCACGTAATGAGGTATTCGTGATGCAAACGGAAAATGTAGGGACGTTTTCACTGGAGGAAAACGTCTGGAAAGGATTGACGCTGACCGATAGCGCGGTGAAACAAATCAAGAATTTGATGCAGCAGGATGCTGCGATGCAAGGTTTGCGGCTGGGCGTAAAACAATCCGGCTGCGCTGGATTTGGTTATGTGTTGGATCTGGTTCGTGAATCCGATACGGATGACTTACTGTTCGAACGCGACGGCGCAAAGCTGTATGTGCCGCTAAAAGCGATGCCTTTTATTGATGGCACCGAACTCGATTTTGTCCGTGAGGGGCTTAATCAGGTATTTAAGTTTAATAATCCCAACGCTCAGCATGCCTGTGGATGTGGCGAGAGCTTCGGCATTTAAGTGATGACAAATTATGGCACGTAGCACAGTAGATGTACCTGATGATGTCCAAATCTGGATGGGTGATGGACGATATAAAGAAGGCTTCTTCACCGAACTGGCAACTGATCAGTTGGCGCACGGCATCAACGAGGAGGTCGTGCGGGCGATTTCCGCAAAACGCAATGAGCCTGAATGGATGCTGGTGTTCCGCCTGAATGCTTACCGGGCGTGGCTGGAAATGGAAGAACCCCACTGGCTGAAAGCGCATTACGATAAGCTTGACTATCAGGATTATAGCTATTATTCCGCGCCGTCTTGCGGCAGTTGTGATGACACCTGCGGTTCGCAACCGGGCGCGACTCAGCAATCCAGCATCGCGGAAGTGAATAACTACCTGACCAGCGAAGTGGAAAATGCCTTCAATCAGCTTGGCGTCCCGGTGCGTGAAGGGAAATCCGTGGCGGTCGACGCTATTTTTGACTCCGTTTCCGTCGCCACCACTTACCGCCACGAACTGGCTGAGCAGGGGATTATTTTCTGTTCCTTCAGCGAAGCTATTCAGGAGCACCCTGATTTGGTGCGTCAGTATCTCGGTACGGTCGTGCCGGCGAATGACAACTTTTTTGCCGCGCTGAATGCGGCGGTCGCGTCTGACGGCACGTTTGTCTATGTACCCAAAGGCGTGCGCTGTCCGATGGAGCTATCCACTTATTTCCGTATCAACGCGGCGAAAACCGGCCAGTTCGAGCGCACTATCCTGATTGCCGATGATGACAGCTACGTCAGTTATATTGAAGGGTGTTCGGCGCCGGTACGCGACTCTTATCAACTGCATGCGGCGGTGGTGGAAGTTATCGTCAATAAAAACGCCGAAGTAAAATATTCCACGGTGCAGAACTGGTTTTCCGGTAAAGACGCCGAAGGCGGCATTCTGAACTTCGTCACCAAACGCGCGCTGTGTGCGGGCGACTATGCCAAAATGTCCTGGACGCAATCGGAAACCGGTTCGGCCATTACCTGGAAATACCCAAGCGTAGTGTTGCGCGGCGACCATTCGGTTGGCGAGTTCTTCTCTGTCGCGCTGACTAATGGGCGTCAGCAAGCCGATACCGGCACCAAGATGATTCATATCGGCAAGAACACCCGCTCAACCATTATCTCCAAAGGAATTTCCGCCGGGCACAGCGAGAACACCTATCGCGGTCTGGTGAAGATTATGCCGAGCGCCACCAATGCGCGTAACTTCACCCAGTGCGACTCGATGCTGATTGGCAGCGACAGCGGCGCGCATACCTTCCCTTATGTGGAAGTGCGCAATAACACGGCGCAACTGGAACATGAGGCCACCACCTCGAAGATTGGCGACGATCAACTGTTTTACTGCCTGCAACGCGGTATCAGCGAAGATGACGCGATCTCCATGATCGTTAACGGGTTCTGTAAAGACGTTTTTTCTGAATTGCCATTGGAATTTGCTGTGGAAGCCCAGAAGTTACTGGCGATTAGCCTGGAACACAGCGTGGGTTGATGAGCCGTTACCGGGGACCCCTCAACGGGGAACAGCATCGGTTACAAAAATGATGAGCGTCGCCAAACAGCCGACGCCGGAAGGATAGAGCATGTTAAGTATTGAAAATTTAAAAGTCAGCGTAGAAGGCAAAGAGATTATTAAAGGGCTGAATCTCGTCGTTAAGCCGGGCGAAGTGCACGCGATTATGGGGCCGAACGGCTCAGGGAAAAGCACGCTCTCCGCTACGTTGGCTGGTCGTGAAGAATATGAAGTGACTGACGGTACAGTCAGTTTTAACGGGAAAGATTTATTGGCGCTGGCGCCTGAAGATCGCGCCGGTGAAGGCATCTTCATGGCATTTCAGTATCCGGTGGAGATCCCCGGCGTCAGCAACCAGTTCTTTTTGCAAACCGCGGTGAACGCGGTGCGTAAGTACCGTGAGCAAGAGCCGCTGGATCGCTTTGATTTCGCTGATTTTATCGAAGATAAAATTAAGCTGCTGAAAATGCCGGAAGATTTGTTGACCCGCTCCGTCAATGTCGGGTTCTCCGGCGGCGAGAAGAAGCGTAATGATATTCTGCAAATGGCGGCCCTTGAACCGGATTTGTGCATTCTGGATGAAACCGACTCCGGTCTGGACATTGATGCGCTGAAAATTGTCGCCAACGGCGTGAACGCCCTGCGTAACGAACAGCGCGCCTTTATTATCGTCACGCACTATCAGCGTATTTTGGATTACATCAAACCTGATCATGTACATGTTCTCTATCAGGGACAAATTGTGAAATCCGGTGATTTCTCTCTGGTGAAACAGTTGGAGGAGCAAGGCTATGGCTGGCTTACCGACCAACAATAAAACCAGCGCCAAAGCAGGCATTGAACAGAAGCAGCAACAGGCCCTGCAACAGTGGCACGGTCTGTTTGACAGCGTAACGTCGCGTTCATCGGATGCGTACCAGCACTGGCAGGAAGTGCTGCGTCTGGGCCTGCCGCACCGCAAGCATGAGCATTGGAAATATACGCCGCTGGATGGACTGCTGGCGCATGAGTTCGTTGCGTCGCGGCTATCGTCCGTCGCGCAGGACACGCTGGATGCGCTGACGCTGCCTATTGATGCCTGGCGTCTGGTGTTTATCGATGGCGTGTTCAGCGAGGCGCTCAGCGACACGCAGTGGGGGCCTTATCAGGTTGAGATCAAATCCGCCCGGACGCCTGGCGAATTTCCCGCCGCCGTCCAGCCGGAAGTTTTCCTGCACCTGACGGAAAGTCTGGCCACGCAGAGCACGTTGATTCGTCTGGCGGCCAATCAGCAGGCGGAAAAATCCTTGTATCTGCTGCATATCAGCAGCAGCCAGGGCGCGGCGCTGAATACGGTTCATCACCGTCATCACTTGCAGGTTGAACGCGGCGCCAGCGCACGGATCATTGAACATTATGTCAGTTTGGAGCCGCATGCGCACTTTACCGGCGCACGCCTGACGATCAGCGCGGATGAAAACAGCCGCGTCAGCCACTACAAACTGGCTTTCGAAGCCGCGGCCAGCTACCACTTTTCACACAACGATTTGGTGTTGTCCCCTGATGCGCAGGTTCGCAGCCACAGTTTCCTACTGGGGGCGGGGCTGACCCGTCATAACACCAGCGCGCAACTGAATGGCGAAGGCACGAATCTGGTGATCAACAGCCTTATCCTGCCTGTCGGCAGTGAGGTGTGCGACACGCGCACTTATCTGGAACATAACCAGGGGCATGGCGAAAGTCGTCAGTTGCATAAGACCATCGTCAGTGACCGCGCCAAAGCGGTCTTCAATGGTATGATCAAAGTCGCGCCCCATGCCCTGAAAACTGACGGACAGATGACCAACAACAACCTGTTGCTGGGACGGTTGGCTGAAGTCGATACTAAACCGCAACTGGAAATTTATGCCGATGATGTGAAGTGCAGCCACGGTGCGACGATAGGGCGTATGGATGAAGAACAACTGTTTTATCTGCGTTCACGCGGCATCACGCAACAGGATGCGCAACAAATGATCATTTTTGCCTTCGCCGCCGAATTGACGGAAGCGATTGAGGATGAGTCGCTGCGCAGTGTGATATTGGAACGTATCGCCCAGCGTTTGCCCGCCACATCTTTTGCGTCAGAAAAGGCGGCATTATGAGTTATCCCATCGAACAGGTTCGCGCCGACTTTCCACTCCTGGCCCGCGAGGTCAACGGGCAACCATTGGCCTATCTGGACAGCGCCGCCAGCGCGCAAAAACCGCAGGCGGTGATTGAGCGCGAAACGGCTTTCTATCAGCATGAATATGCCGCCGTGCACCGCGGCATCCACACACTGAGCGCGCAGGCGACATCGGCGATGGAAGCGGTGCGCGAGCAGGTGGCGGCCTTTATCAATGCGGCCTCGGCAGAAGAGATCGTTTTTGTGCGGGGGACGACGGAAGCCATCAATCTGGTCGCCAACAGTTACGGCCATACCTTTCTGCAAGCGGGCGACAATCTCATCATTACGGAAATGGAACATCACGCCAATATCGTGCCCTGGCAAATGCTGGCCGAGGCACGTGGGGTGGAGCTCCGCGTGATCCCGCTGGCATCGGACGGTACGCTGGATCTTGCGTGCTTGCCCGCATTGCTTGATGAGCGGACCCGCTTGCTGGCGGTAACGCACATTTCCAACGTGCTTGGCACGTTAAACCCGGTCAAAGACATTATCGCGCAGGCCAGAGCCGCTGGCGCGGTGGTGCTGGTTGATGGCGCCCAGTCGATTATGCATCAGACCATCGATGTTCAGGATCTGGATTGCGACTTCTTTGTCTTTTCGGGACACAAGATCTACGGGCCTTCCGGTATCGGCGTACTGTACGGCAAACGCGAACGGTTAGCGGCAATGCCGCCCTGGGAAGGCGGCGGCGCGATGATCCGTCAGGTGAGCCTGCGTAGCGGAACCACTTATGCGGATGCGCCGTGGCGCTTTGAGGCCGGTTCGCCGAATACCGCGGGGATCATGGGATTGGGCGCGGCATTGAATTATGTCGCCGCGTTGGGGCGTGATGCGATTCAGCGCTATGAGTCCGCTCTGATGCACTATGCGTTGGAAGCGTTGGTTCAGGTGCCCGATTTAACCCTGTATGGCCCGGCAGAGCGGCATGGCGTGATTGCGTTCAATCTGGGACAACATCACGCCTACGATGTCGGCAGTTTCCTTGATCAGTATGGCATTGCGATCCGCACCGGCCACCACTGCGCGATGCCCTTGATGGAACACTATGCGGTTCCCAGTATGTGCCGCGCTTCGCTGGCGGTTTATACTACGCGCGAAGAAATCGACCGGCTGGTCGCCGGGCTGCAACGTATCCATCGATTGCTGGGCAACTGAGCCTTGCGCCAGGTTGTCCGGGGAGGAAAAAATGGCAAGTCTGCCGGATGCGCAGAAATTAATCCGTAATTTTTCGCGCTGTCATAACTGGGAAGAAAAGTATCTTTATATTATTGAATTGGGCGCCCGGCTTGAACCGTTGCCGGACGTGTGGCGTCAGACTGAAAACCTGATTGCCGGCTGCCAGAGCCAGGTGTGGATTGTGATGCGTCATGACGAGCAAGGGGTGATCACTCTGCATGGCGATAGCGATGCCGCTATCGTGAAGGGATTGATCGCCGTGGTGTTCAGTCTTTATCAAGGTCTGACCGCACAGGAGATCGTTGCGCTGGATGTTCGCCCTTTCTTTGAGGAACTGGCGCTGAATCAACATTTAACGCCATCGCGTTCGCAAGGGTTGGAAGCGATGCTGCGGGCGATCCGCGCCCAGGCCGCGTTGCATATTCCGTAAATTCACTCTGCGGTGAGTATAGATGTCAGCCCTTTGAAAAAAGGAAAATGGCTGACATAAATAATTTTTACTGAGAATGAGTTTATTTATAAAAAGCGCCAGCACGTTCCGTCTGGTGCTTTTTGTTTTTGGCTAACTCGTTACGCTCTGATATTTCAGAATGTATCCATAGACTTATCTCGACATGAAATTTACTCTACAATTGTTTTTGTAAAGATTTGCATATCAATGCGTTGATTTATAAATAAAATATGATTTTATTTTTGCAATGCTAATATAGCGGGATACTGGTTGCGGCAAAAAGAACCAGAAATCGTTTATTAACTGGCAATTGAGCCTTGATGTAGGGACTTTGTATGAAATGCGCGTTAACTTTACTCGGTATGGTCTTTGCGACATATTTGGCGGGCACCAGCATTGCCAGTGCGACGGAGTATCCATTACCACCACCCAATAGCCGTCTTATCGGTGAAAATATCGCTTATACCGTTCCTAATGACGGTCATGCGCTGGAAGATATTGCGGCGAAATTCAAGATCGGCATGCTGGGGATGCTGGAAGCGAACCCCGGTACTGATCCCTATCTGCCGACGCCAGGTTCCACTCTGACCATTCCCACCCAAATGCTGCTGCCTGATACGCCGCGTGAGGGGGTCGTCGTCAATCTGGCGGAACTTCGATTGTATTACTATCCCAAAGGCAAGAACACCGTCATTGTTTACCCTATCGGAATTGGTCAACAGGGACGCAACACCCCATTGATGACCACCTCGATCAGTGATAAACGCGCCAACCCGACTTGGACGCCAACGGCCAATATTCGTAAACGTTATCTTGAAGAGGAAGGGATCACACTGCCTGCCGTCGTCCCCGCCGGACCGGATAATCCAATGGGGCTGCACGCTTTGCGGCTTGCCGCGCACGGTGGGGTTTATCTGCTGCATGGCACCAATGCCAATTTCGGTATTGGGATGCGCGTCAGTTCGGGTTGCATCCGTTTAAGAGCGGAAGATATTAAGGCGTTGTTTGATACGGTGCCAGTCGGCACGCGCGTCCAAATTATCAATGACGCCATCAAGACCTCGGTTGAACCGGACGGTAAACGTTATGTCGAGGTGCATCAACCATTGTCAAAATCGGATAAAGACGATCCGCAAACCATGCCGATCACCATTACCGCAAAAACCCAGAAATTCATTGAAGCAGGTGATACCGACGCCAAAGCCGTCGCGGATGCTATCGTTCGGCGTTCAGGGATGCCGATTCTGGTGAACGTGGGGCAGGATATCAATACCTATGAGCAGCCGGTGCAATCCGTGACGGATGACGACGCGACAATGCCTCAGGCGGCGCCGATTACCGTGATCAACGCTTCCGCGCAGTAATACGGAAAAAACCTGCTGGCGGGCGTTCAGCGCATCAGCAGGTGATGTAGAAGAGGCGGTCGATGACAGGATGCGACAGATGCTGCATCCTGTCGATAAAAAGGGGAAGACGGAACAGCGTAGTTCTTTTGCAAAAAAAGCAAAAAAAATGGCGCACAATGTGCGCCATTTTCACGACTTAAACCAGTTCGATTACTTCTTGTAAGTACGAACTTGGTTGTCCAGACGCTGGTTAGCACGAGCTGCGTCGTCTTTAGCAGCCTGTACGTCAGAGCGGATTGCGTTCACGTCGTTGCTCAGTTGATCAACTTTAGCGTTCAGAGTCTGAACGTCAGAAGACAGTTGGTCAATTTTAGCATTGCTGGAGCAACCTGCCAGCAGAGTAGAACCCAGAATTACCGCGCCCAGTACCAGTTTAGTACGATTCATTATTAATACCCTCTAGATTGAGTTAATCTCCATGTAGCGTTACAAGTATTACACAAACTTTTTTCTAATGAGAATAAATTTTTGATGAGAACATGCTTAATTTTGATCGTTCGCTCAAAGAAGCAGCGGGTTTTACAAAATCATTAAAAAAGTAAGGAAAACAGCGTTATTTTTATCAGACAAGTCTGAGGTGTCCGGCAATTAAAATTAGGTTTAGCTTGCGTCATTAATTTGACGAACAGGTGGGTTTGATAACCACACATATAAAAAAGCGCCAACCAAGGCGCTTTTTTATATGTGTGGCCGGTTTACGGCTTACAGACGGTGTACGGACGCCGTGTTGGTGGTGCCGCTTGGCACCAGCGCGCCGGAAACCATCACCACGACATCGCCAGTCTGAGCGTAGCCGCTGTTTAACGCCGCTTCTTTGCCGATGCGGTAGAAATCATCGGTAGAGGCGATTTCTTTCACCAGCAACGTATCCACGCCTTTGCTCAGCAATAACTGACGAGCGGTCACTTCGTTGGTGGTGAGCGCCAGGATCCGCGCACTCGGGAAGTACTTACGGATGGACTTCGCTGATTTGCCGCCGCTGGTGGCTACGACGATCAACGGTGAATCAAGTTTCTCCGCAGTTTCCACCGCGCCACGGCACACCGCCTCGGTGATCCGCAGTCTACCCAACGTTTTGATGGTATCTAGACGAGTCTTCATCACCGTATCGGTACGCTGGCAGATGGTCGCCATAATTTTTACCGACTCAAGCGGGTATTTCCCTTTGGCGCTTTCCCCCGACAGCATGACGGCGTCGGTGCCATCAATGATGGCGTTCGCCACGTCGCCGGCTTCAGCGCGGGTGGGGCGCGGGTTTTTGATCATCGAATCCAGCATTTGCGTGGCGGTGATAACCACTTTCCGGGCCTGATTGCATTTCTCGATCATCATTTTCTGCGCGAAAATAACTTCTTCCACCGGGATTTCAACGCCCAGGTCGCCGCGGGCAACCATAATGCCGTCAGACGCTTCGAGGATTTCGTCGAAGTTGTTCAAACCTTCCTGGTTTTCGATTTTGGAAATGATTTGAATGTGCTCGCCGCCGTGTTGTTTCAGGTGCGCACGAATTTCTTCAACGTCAGAGCGCTTACGGATAAAGGACGCCGCAACAAAATCGACGCCTTGTTCGCAACCGAAAATCAGATCGCGTTTGTCTTTTTCAGCCAATGCCGGTAACTGGATGGAAACGCCAGGCAGGTTAACGCCTTTATTTTCACCCAGATCGCCGTTGTTCAACACGATGCAAACCACTTCATTGCCATTGATGGCGGTAACTTGCATACCGATCAGACCATCGTCCACCAGCACGGTGTTGCCGACGCTCAGGTCTTGCGTGAAACCGGCATACGTCACGGCAACGCGATCTTTGTTGCCGACGACACCCTGATCGGTGGTGAAAGTGAATGTCTGACCGGCGGTCAGGGACACATCCGCGCCGTTTTCCAGCTTCATGGTACGGATTTCAGGGCCTTTGGTATCCAATAGGATCGCCGCCTGTTTACCGGTTTTCGCTATAACGGCACGCAGGTTTTTGATGCGTTGACCATGCTCTTCATAATCCCCGTGAGAAAAATTCAGGCGCATAACATTCATGCCGGCAGCCAGCATGTTGCTCAGCATCTCTTCTGACTCTGTTTTTGGCCCGATGGTACAAACAATTTTTGTCTTTTTCATACAATAGCTTCTACAAGTTGTGATGGATAAAAAAATCAAGACTCCGATGACAGTAGCAGAGGCGTCTGCGGAGTGAATGCATTGGGAAACAATTTGGATGAGACAGGTTCTTAAAGAGGTAAGTATAGATGGTTGCAGCGAACTGATGAAAGCGTAACCGATCGTCGCGTATAATTAGCGGGAGAACGATAGGCGATGCCATTGAAAGTAGAGTTATTGATAGTGACACGTGGGTTAGCTGAAACCATTCAGTGAAACAACGTTTCGTATTATAATTATTACGCGCGGATAAACAAGCCGGTTAAAGGTAGTAAAGTGAATATTTTGCCGTGTTGACGCAAAAAAACCGACGATTTGTTATTTTTACCTACCTTTGTTGCGCAACCGCCCAGGAAAATACAATGAAAACGTACAATATCGGCGGCGGCGGCTTATTTCTGAATTAAAAAAGTAGATGTAAATAAAATGTTTTTTCTCTCGATCTGCATCACGTTTTTAAGCCATTGGTATTGAGAAGATGGCCGCAAGTGATAGTTTATCCCACATTATGGATTGTTACTGCGTAAGCAGGCAAAACCAGACGTTCGTTTCCTTAAACGAGTGTCTGGTTTTTTTGTTTCCAGGGCTTGAATGATGAAGATTGCCAAGATACTCAACAACAACGTTGTGACCGTGATTGACGAAAACAATAATGAGTCGGTTGTCATGGGCTGCGGGCTGGGTTTCAAAAAGCATACTGGCGATCAGTTGGATGAGTCGCTGATTGAACGTGTGTTTGTGATGAAAAGCGGTGAATTGACATCTCGGTTGCGCGAACTGCTCTCGGAAATTCCGCTGGAGGTGATAACAACGGCGGACAAAATCATTTTGCTGGCGAAAGCGCGTTTGCCGGGCAAATTGCAAAACAGCGTCTATATTTCGCTGACGGATCACTGTCACTTTGCCATTGAACGCCATAAGCAGGGAGTGAATATTCGTAATGTGTTGCTTTGGGAGATCAAGCGGCTCTATCCAAAAGAGTTCGGCGTAGGTCTGGAGGCGCTGGATATCATCGAGCAGCGCTTGGCGGTGCGTTTACCGGAAGACGAGGCCGGTTTTATTGCTTTGCATCTGGTTAATGCGCAGCTTGACAGTGAAATGCCCGAAGTATTGCAGATTACCAAAATAATGCAGGAAATCCTGAATATTGTTAAATATCAGTTAAAGCTGGATTATGATGAACAGGTATTAAGTTACCATCGGTTTGTCACGCATTTGAAGTTTTTTGCACAACGGCTAATTGGTCACAATACGGTTTTCAGTGATGATGAATCCTTACACGATGTGGTCAAGGAAAAATATCTGTTGTCCTATCGTTGTGCGGAAAAAATACAGACGCATATAGATCAACAATATCATTATACTTTGACCAAAGAAGAGTTGATGTTTCTGACTATTCATATTGAGCGAGTCCGAACGGAGTTGCTGGAAAAAAGGGGTGAGGGTGATGAGAAATAAATCTGCTGTTCATCACATAATTTTATCTTGCGTGGATAAAATGCTTGCTTGTTTTTCGATTTAGGTAATAAGCTTCATATAAGATTTTTTAGACAATCAGGATTGTTACTGTTAACAAGTCATCCTTGTTTGCAGGCAAAACCTAAATCATTTTGTTCTCCGTTATGTGGCGGCGAGAAAAATGGTTTGGGTTTTTTTTATCTAAAAATAACGTTACTTTCTGGTAATGTGATGATTTTAATATGTATTTGTCAGTTTTAAGGATGGGCGATGAAATACAAGACATTAGCCAATGAAATACTTGAAGGTGTGGGGGGGCGCAGCAATGTGAATAGTGTATTGCATTGCGCGACACGACTGCGTTTTAAATTAAAGGACAGCAAGAAGGCAAATATTTCTCAGCTTAAAGATAACCCAGGCATTATTATGGTGCTTGAAAGCGGCGGCCAGTTTCAGGTTGTGGTGGGTAATCATGTGAGTGAGGTTTATCAGGATTTGCTTGATGTTTCGGGTATAAGCGAATCTTCTAATTCCGATTCAGGTGATCAGGATAGCGGTCGCAAGGAAAATATATTTTCCCGCTTTATTGATATTATCGCCGGCATCTTTACCCCATTAATGGGCGTGATGGCGGCTTCCGGGATATTAAAAGGTTTTCTGGCATTAAGTCTGGCCTGTGGCTGGTTAGTGGAAAGCAGCGGAACGTATAAAATATTATTTGCCGCCAGCGATGCATTATTTTATTTTTTCCCGATTATTCTTGGTTATACCGCCGGTAAGAAATTTGGCGGTAATACCTTTGTGACCATGGCGATAGGCGGCGCACTGGTGCATCCGACCATGATCGCCGAATTTAACGCTATGGCGACGACGGATTATCAGCCATTACATTTCTTCGGTATTCCCATTACGTTTATCAACTACAGTTCATCGGTTATTCCGATTATTTTCGCCGCATGGGTTTCCTGCAAGCTGGAAAAACCATTGAACGCCTTCCTGCACGTCAATATCCGTAACTTCCTCACGCCGGCCCTGTGCCTGCTGATCACCGTGCCGCTGACGTTTTTAGCCATCGGTCCGGTGACCACCTGGCTAAGCTATCAATTGGCGCATGGCTATCAGTTGATCTATGGCGCCAATCAAACCATCGCCGGCGGTTTTATGGGCGGTCTGTGGCAGATATTCGTCATGTTCGGTCTGCACTGGGGATTCGTACCGCTGATGATCAATAACTTCAGCGCCTTAGGCTATGACACTCTGATCGCGGTGTTGACGCCCGCGGTGCTGGCGCAGGCTGGCTCGGCGCTGGGCGTGTCTCTGCGCACCAAAGATGCGAAGCTGAAAGGCATCGCCGGGTCTGCGTTTCCGGCGGGGATCTTCGGTATCACCGAACCGGCTATTTATGGCGTCAACCTGCCTTTGCGTCGTCCGTTTATCTTTGGTTGCGTCGGTGGGGCGCTTGGCGGTGCGATCGCCGGTTATTTCGGCACGACACAATATTCTTTCGGCTTACCCAGCATCTTCGCTTTTACGCAAATCATTCCGTCTTCTGGAATGGATATCACTGTCTGGGGCGGCATCATCGGTACGGCTATCGCCTTTGCGTTCGCTACGCTGGCCAGCTATCTGTTTGGGATAAAAACAGAAGAAAGCGCGCCGCACGCCCCGGCGGTTGAAGCCAGCCCGGAAGAACGCGCCGCGCCGATACGTCAGCAATCCATCAGCAGCCCGATCAGCGGGGAAACGCTTCCCTTAGCAGAGGTGAGCGATCAAACGTTTGCCAGTGGCTTGATGGGCAAAGGGATTGCCATCAAGCCGCAGTCCGGTCGAGTGGTTTCGCCGGTCAACGGTACGGTCGCATCGTTATTCAAAACCAACCATGCGATTGGCCTGGAGTCTGATGATGACGCTGAAATATTGATTCACGTCGGCATTGATACCGTAAAATTGAATGGACAGTACTTTACCGCCCACATCAAGACCGGCGATGTGGTGAAACAGGGCGATCTGCTGGTGGAGTTTGATTATCAGGCTATTGAGGCGGCGGGCTATGAAACCACCACCCCGGTTATTATTACCAACAGCGACGATTATATTGATGTGCTGCCGGTAGCGGCAAATCCGGTATCGGAACAGGCGCCGTTGTTAACGTTAGTTCGCTGATTCAAAACCTTTAACACCCGAATTGGGAAGGAGATTAGAAATGAGTCATCGTTTTCCTGACAGTTTTTTATGGGGCGGCGCGGTTGCGGCCAATCAGGTGGAAGGCGCTTACCTGACGGACGGTAAAGGGTTATCCACCTCCGATTTACAACCACAGGGCGTCTTTGGCGAAATCGTGGAAAGAACCGCGGGCGACAGCGGAATAAAGGATATCGCGATCGATTTTTATCATCGTTATCCAGAAGATATCGTGCTGTTTGCGGAAATGGGCTTCAAGTGTCTGCGCACTTCAATCGCCTGGACGCGCATTTTCCCGCAAGGCGATGAGGAGACGCCGAATGAAGCAGGGCTGGTATTTTATGATCGTCTGTTCGACGAGATGGCCAAACACCACATCCAACCGTTAGTGACGTTGTCACATTATGAAATGCCATATGGTCTGGTGAAAAACTATGGCGGCTGGGGCAACCGTCAGGTTATTGCATTCTTTGAACGCTATGCACGCACGGTATTTCAGCGTTTTCAACACAAGGTGAAATACTGGCTGACATTCAATGAGATCAACATGTCGCTGCATGCGCCTTTTACCGGCGTCGGTTTACCGGAGGACAGCAGTAAACAGGCGATATATCAGGCGATTCACCACCAGTTGGTCGCCAGCGCGAAAGCGGTTAAAGCCTGCCATGAAATTATTCCCGATGCGAAAATCGGCAACATGTTGCTCGGAGGCTTGCTGTATCCGTTGACCTGTAAACCGGCGGATGTGCTGGAAACCTTGCAGCAGAACCGGGAATGGATGTTCTTTGGCGATGTACAGGCGCGCGGCGCTTACCCAGCTTACATGAAGCGTTTCTTTAAACAGCAGGCTATCGAGTTGCAGGTAACAGATGACGATCGGGACGAGCTCAAAGAAACCGTTGATTTCATTTCCTTTAGCTATTACATGACCGGCTGCGTGACCACGGATGAAGAGCTGAATCAGAAAGCGCGCGCCAATATTCTCAATATGGTGCCGAATCCACACCTGCAAAGTTCGGAATGGGGCTGGCAAATTGATCCCAAAGGTCTGCGCATCCTGTTGAATATGTTGTACGACCGTTATCAGAAACCGCTATTTATTGTCGAAAACGGTTTGGGCGCCAAAGACGTGGTTGAAAGTGACGGCAGTATCAATGATGACTATCGCATTCAATACCTGAACGATCATCTGATTCAGGTTGCTGAGGCGCTGGAGGATGGCGTCGAGGTGCTGGGGTATACCACCTGGGGACCGATCGATTTGGTCAGTGCTTCCACGGCGCAACTGTCTAAACGTTACGGCTTTATTTATGTCGATCGCGACGACCAGGGAAATGGCACGTTGGAGCGTAAGCGAAAAAAAAGTTTTTACTGGTATCGCGAGGTGATTAACAGCAACGGCGCAGCGCTGAAGCAGGGTTAACGCTGGTGCACTACCGGTCGGATTGTTGCCGTGCCGACCGCCAGTTTTACGTTTTATCACTGTTGAACGTTATAAACATGAATAGAGGGGAATTACTGTAAAGCCGTCGTGATTATCTCGTGTATCAAAGCATGGCCCGTGAGCAGCCTACAGGTTGGCACGGGTTCATCGAGGAAGCGGCACGCAGGGGATGGACAAGCAGGCTGCCATGCAGGGGGCTGATTTATCGCTGTCAGCGCGTAGTTGAATTAGGAAAGCGCAATAACCCGGCAGAAAATGGACGGGTCAATTGAAAAAAAATAAGTCAAATGACGGTTGCGGACAGAAGGGTAGTTTACGATATCTCGCTACAGTTATTTAGTAGCGGGGAGGATCGTCAAATATCGTGAGCATCACAAATATGGATGGTACTTATATCATCATATGGTCGGTGTGCTGGTACAGATTAAATTAATAACAGTAGCAAAAGAATTGATCGAATATTATTGGGGGGATGATAAAAGCGGTGCGAATACCTTTGGGGAAGCGTTTGATTCTGAACATTATCAGGCTTTTCCTTATGGTAGTAAAAATTAATAGCTATTGTCATATGTGGCGTTGTACGCCAAGCTATTTCATTCGCAACCGATTAAAAAAATAGAAAAATACTGATGTTAAACAAGTGTGATTAACGCACGAAAACGCTGTATTGATTAACCAGTGCCAAAAAATAGTGGCAGAAATCCCTTTGTCTTTATTTATGTACTCTACCTGGAAAATATTATGCGTAATAAACACTACCCTTTAAAGCTTATTGTATTGTTAATATCATCAGCTATTTTATCTAATAGTGCGATGGCGGCGGCATTAACGATAGAAGAAAGATTGGCGTTATTGGAAAAGGAGTTGGCAGAAAATAAACAGGAGCTGCAATCGACGAAAAACGAGTTACGTGAATATAAAGCCATTGCCGAGCGCCAGTCAGCACCAGTGACGATAAATAGTCGTAAGCCCATGGGTGAAGAACGAATAGTGGTGCAATCCACCTCGACCACCCAGCCAAAAACAACGGATAAAACATTGACGGCGGCAACTACCACGCCTTCTTCGGGCACAACAGAAAACCGATCGCTGACGCTGGCTGAAATCAGTAAATATGTGAAAGAAGATATCGGTTTTTCTTATACCGGCTATTTCAGGTCAGGCTGGGCGACGGGAACCAACGGTTCACCCAAATCTTACGCGATTGGTTCGCTCGGACGCTTCGGTAATGAACATACCGGCTGGTACGATCTTATTTTCAGTCAGCGAGTCTACAACAACGATGGCAAAACCGCGCATGCCGTTGTCAGGCTTGATGGTAATGTGGGGCAGCAATACAGTAGCGCCTGGTTTGGCGATACCAATGGAGAAAATGTCCTCCAGTTTTCTGATATGTACCTGACAACAAAAGGATTCCTTCTTTTTGCGCCTGAGGCGGATTTCTGGGTAGGGAAACATGTCCTGCCGGTGTATGAAATTCAAATGCTGGATTGGAAAAGCGACCGTATATTTGCCAGTGCCGGTGTAGGGATAGAAAACCTGAATGCCGGCCCCGGCAAGCTCGATTTTTCATTGACGCGGGAAGATATTGATGTTTATGCAAGGGATTATGAAGATCCCAATATCGGCAGCAATGCGGACAAAACTCAGATGAATACCAATACTTTGGAATTCAGGTATAAAGATATTCCTTTATGGGATAATGGCGCATTAACATTCATCGGTAAATATGTCATGGCCAATAAAACCGATGGTCAAAAAGTCAACGAAAATAATGATACCTTCTTTAAAATGAGAGATACGTATCTGGCAACCGCCATATTAAAGCAGAATCTTGATCGCGGCGGATTTAATGAGTTCACGCTCCAGTCGGCGAATAATTCCATCGCCAGCGGCTTTGCCCGTTATGATGATTCCAACCCGTCAATCGGACAGGGCGGCAATTATTACGGCGACCATACCGGAGGAAAAGCGTACCGCCTGATTTCTCAGGGAGAGGTGTATTTACATGATAAGGTGATTATGGCCAACGCCTTGGTGTATTCATGGGGCAACGATATTTATAGCTATGAAACCGGCGCCAACAGTGATTTTGACAGCATTCGCACGGTTATTCGTCCTGCCTACATTTGGGATACTTATAATCAGACTTGCGTGGAGTTAGGCTGGTTTACGCAGAAAAACAAGGATAAGAGCGGTGTCAGTTACCGGGAATCCGGTTACAAAACCACCTTGTATCATGCACTGAAAGTCGATAACAGTCTGCTGAATTCCCGACCTGAAATACGGTTTTACGGCACCTATTTAAAAGTGCTGGATAACGGACTTTCGTCATTCGCATTTCCAGATAGCAAAAAAGATCAGTTTACCGCTGGCGTTCAGGCGGAGGTCTGGTGGTAAGTCCCTTTTTAATCCCGGTATCGTACTGACGATACCGGTTTTTATCCGTCACCCGGCAAGCGTAACGCTTGCCGCTACGTTCTCCTTGCCTTGTCATCATGTCAGTTAATGGTGCGACAAAATATCGACTTACTATTAAGGAAACGAACATGAATATGGTTATTCACCGTCGCTGTTCTTTTTGGCTCCACGGTCTGGCGATAGGAATGTTTGCATGCAGCGCTTTTTCTGTCTCGGCGGCGCCACAGGATCTGCCTTTTGATGTGGCACCGTATAAACAGGTACGCGTCATTATCAGTGCCGATGCCAAAAATGAGGCCGACGACGATTTTGCCGTGGCGCATGCGGTGCTGACACCGACCATGAAAGTGAAAGGGCTGATTGCCGCTCACTATGCGCGAACCGCGCCGATGATGCAGCGAGATGGGCAAAACAGCATGCTCGAAAGCTACAACGAGTTGCAACATTTGATGAAGGTGATGGGAAAAACCTCAATTCCGGTCTATCGCGGCGCGGCCCAGGCAATGCAAAAAGGCGAAGCTTCCGCCGCGTTAAGCGAAGGCGCGAAAATGTTGATTGCGGAAGCGCTCAAGACCGACAGTGCTCCGCTGTTTGTGCTGGTCATGGGACCGATCACCGACATTGCCGCCGCGTTGCGCGCGGAACCGCGCATTGCATCCAAAATGACGGTAGTCTGGATCGGCGGCATGCCTTACCCGCAAGGCGGATGGGAATACAATATGTTCAATGATCCCATTGCCGCCAATGAGGTGTTCAAATCATCGGTTCCACTATGGCAAGTGCCGCACAATGTTTATATGTCGATGCGCGTCTCACTGGCGGAATTGGCCGCCCGCGTTAAACCGCAAGGTGAAGTCGGGGCGTACTTATGGCAGCAAATGATTGATTTCAATAAGATGATTTCCGCCATTGTTAAAGATGTCCCCTGGCCGAAAAGCGAGGTGTGGGTTTTGGGCGATAATCCATCGGTGGCTTTGTTGCTCGATGATCATGAATACCATTATACGCTGCGGGACGCGCCATTACTGAATGAAGATCTGACCTATGCCCCCCAACCCGGTGCGCGTCAAATACGCGTTTATCATGCCGTTGACGCCCGTTTCACGCTGGAGGATTTTTACGCTAAGTTGATGCTGAGCTATGGGGGTAAAAAATGAGAAACTCCCTGCGTCACGCTATGAAATACAGCGTTCTGGCCTGTGGGTTGTTTCCATTGCTGGCCAGTGGGCAGAATAAACCAGTCAATGATCAGTTGCTCTATGGGGTGGCTTACTACGACGAGTACATGCCTTATGATCGCCTTAATGAAGATATCAGGATGATGAAAGCGGCGGGCATCAATGTGGTGCGTATAAATTGTCCGGCACAGTACCAATCGACAGGGTAAGGCGGTACGTTTCCTGTTTAACTATTCAGCTAAGGCGACAGAAATGACCTATCAGTGGGAAGAGGGGAACGCGTTGTTGAGCGGCAATCGGGTGAGAAAAAACCAGTCGCTTGCTCTGCCTGCCTGGGGCGTCAGTATTGTTGAAGGGCGTGTTGTCCGACCATAAAGAGCGTGGAGAGAGACGGGCACTCGGCCTTGAGTGTCCGTTTGAAGAATGGCGCCGGCAATGGCGTGCCGAAAATCATCATCAGAGAAAAATACCATTAGCGAAGAACATCCTCAGAAATGTTCTCCGTACAGGCCAATCAAGCGGCGCACAACGCCATTTGTCCAGCCGAAACCATCTTGCAGCGGGTATTCGCCCCCACCGCCTTCACGCGGCGTATCGCCGGAGATGTGGTATTTTTCAATCAGCTTATGGTGCTGCCGGTAAAAGAGATTCACTGTGGTTAGCCAACTGCGTGCAATTTCATCGCCAAGCGCATCATTGCCGTACAGTTTAAAGCCCTGAATGGCCATCCATTGCAGCGGCGCCCAACCGTTGGGTTTATCCCATTGTTCACCGGTTTCATACTCGGTCGCCATCAGGCCCTCCGGCGTGAGCAGGCGCGCCCGTATCGCTTCCGCCAACCTGTCGGCTTGTTCGTGGGTGGCCAGCCCCACATAAAGCGGCACGATGCTGGCGGCGGAAAAGAGCGCCATCTGCTGGCGGCGCCAGTCGTAGTCGCGATAACAACCGTCTTGCGCATCCCATAGATAGCGGGTGACCGCCGCACGGCGATCTTCCGCCTTCTGACGAAATAGCGCCTCTGTTTCTCTGTCTCCTTTTAACACAGAGATATTGGCGATGGCGCTCTCCAGCTTGTAAAGAAACGCATTGAGATCCACCGGAATGAACTGTGTGGTGCGAATGCTGGCGAGACGATTGGCATCACGCAGCCAGCGCGACGAGTAGTCCCACCCTGACGCCGCTCCCGCTCGCAGATCCCGATAAACCTCATTTGCCGGTCGGCTGGAGTGTTTCGCGGTTTCCACGTCTTCCAGCCAGGATTCGTCGCGCGGGGTGTCTCTGTCATCCCAATAGCGATTTAACAACGCACCATCCTGCATACGCACGACGTGGCGATAAGCCTGATTTGGCGCCAGCGATTCAGCGCCGTCCATCCAGAAAGCATACTCTTTCATCAGATGATCCAGATAACGGCGGGCGCCGCGCACGCCATCTTCTTCAAATAACTCCACCATCAACGCGAATACCGGCGGCTGCGAGCGGCTAAGGTAATAGGTGCGATTCCCATTCGGAATGTGACCGTAAGTTTCAATCATCCAGGCGAAATTATCCGCCATACAGCGCAGCAGATCGTTGCGCCCGCTTTCCGCCAACCCCAGCATGGTAAAATAGGAGTCCCAATAATAGGTTTCGCTGAAACGGCCACCCGGCACGATATAAGCTTGCGGCAGCGGCAGCAGCGACGACCACGGAATATGATCCTGAGGCTCGCGCGTCAATACGACCCACAGATTATCGATATGCTCTTTGAGGGAATGATCGGGATTGGAGACATACTCACTGTCATGGCTTTCCGGTAGCCAGAAGTGCTGTTCGACAAATTGCCTCAAATCAAAATCGGGTTGCCTTTTCATCCGGCGGTAGCGCAAGAGAATATCCAACGGATCGATTTTGGGCGCGCAGTCGGGGAACGTCTTACTGTCGGCGAAAATACGCGATGACTGCACCTGTGCGAACAGTTCAAGATAGCGATCGGCGGGCGTCAGCGCATCGGATGGCGGCAGCCCTTCGATCATTTCCGGTTCGGGTTCCGCTTCGAACATGTTATCCAGTGTTAACTCGACGGGTTCCGGTTGGTATTGGCGATTTTTGTCGCCCTCGGATCCCTCTGATTCGACAACGTATAATTTCTGGTTAAACATCTGCTAAGAACCTCAGTGTTGCGTTGTAAAAATAGGGATGTCTCGCTATTAAGATGTCTCTTGATTAAGTGTAGACAGTGGTTCCATCATCTATGACGAAAAGCGTGATACCCATCACGTTTTCCTATTGTCACCAAAAACTAGAAAAATAGATAACGCATTATTTATAATTAGGAAAACAAGCGCCTTCGCCCAATGCGTCACAATAAAATTCGGTTGCAACAATTTATTAATAGCCCCGGTTTACGGGGCAGGGATGAGAGGGGCTAATCGATGATAACGGCTGAAACGAGCATGTCGTTACAAGCTTGTCACGCCGGTGGCTGGGCCATATTCGGCACTGCGTGGCGGGATAGTCCGCAGGTCTTGCAGATAACTTTCACGCCAATGGGTGATATCATTTTTACGCAGTACCGCCATCATGTCGTTATAGCGCGTGAGGCGCTCGGCCAGCGGCATGGTTAGCGCTTTATCCAGCGCCGCCGCCACATCATCCCGATCGTAAGGGTTGACGATAAGCGCGGCGGTCAGTTCATTGGCCGCGCCAGCAAAGCGCGATAACACCAGTACGCCGGGATCTTCAGGATCCTGTGCCGCCACATACTCTTTCGCCACCAGATTCATGCCATCGCGCAGTGGCGTGACCAGCCCGACATCGGTCAGACGAAATATCTTCATCAGCAACCGGCGGTCGAAATGCTGGTTGAGATAGTAGAGCGGCGTGCGATTCAGGGTGCCGTATTTGCCGTTAATCCGCCCGACTTCCATCTCCAGTTGATGGCGGATATCTTGATAAGCCTGCACATCCCCGCGCGAAGTGGGGGCGATTTGCGAATAGCGAACCTTGCCGCGATGTTGCGGGTAGCGCTCCAGCAACGCTTCATAGGCCAGGAAGCGTTCCGGCAGCCCTTTGGTATAATCCAGCCGCTCGCAGGAAATAATATTCTGCGCATCGCCAAGCTCGCGTTTCATCTCCGCCATTTTGGGCGGCAGCGGCCCTTCCGTCATCTCTTTGATGCTATCCGGTTCTATGCCTATCGGATAAACTTCCGTCATAAACGGATTCCCGAACGCACAATGGGTATTGTCCCCGGCCTGCTGCAACGTGGTCAGTTGCCTGAGGTTGTCGAGAAACGCGCTCCGGTCGCTTTCCGTCTGGAAGCCGAGCAAATCATATTCGCACATCATTTTCAGCAGTTCTTCGTGCGTGGGCAACGCATTGAATATTTCCGGCGTGGGGAAAGGAATATGCAGGAAGAACCCGATACGGTTATTCATGCCAATTTTGCGCAACGCGGCGGCAAACGGCAGCAAATGATAATCATGGATCCACAGAATATCATCCGGCTTGATCAACGGCTGTAACCGCTTCGCCAGCAATTCATTAACCCGGCAGTAACCGTCCCAGGCTTCGCGCTGAAACTGCACCAGATCGATACGGTAATGGAATGCCGGCCAGATCACGGCATTGGAGAACTGGCAGTAATAAAGATCGTAATCATTTTGGTTGAGCGGAACCGAGGCATAAGTGATGCCGTCGTTTTCGATCAGACTCAAATCATCCTCGTCTTCCCCGGATATTTCACTTATTTCTCCGTTCCAGCCAAACCATACACCCCCGGTGGTTTTCAATGCATCCAGAATACCTACGGCCAGTCCGCCAGCGCTGGACTTCGACCTGTCAGGAATAGCGATACGGTTAGATACGACAACCAGACGACTCATAACCTTGACTCCTTACCGACGTTATCTTGCTTGAGTTGTAATAGTAATTGTTCAAGCCAGCGATGAACGTCCGCTACCTGTTTGAGGCGGTAGCGGGCATGGCCTGAACCGTCTCCGACCTTAACGGAAACGCCCTGCATGGCGTTTACGGCCAGAAATCCTTTCTCATCCGTCAGATCATCGCCAACAAAAACCGGAATGCGCCCGGCGAAAGGGGCTTCTTGCATAAAGGACTCAATCGCCGCGCCTTTATCTATTCCTCGCGGTTTTATCTCCACCACGCACTTACCCGGCTGTAGCGTGAGTTGAGGAAATCGGGCTACGGCGGATTGCGCCAGATCCAGCACCTGCTGCTGATACTCTCTCGCCTGACGATAGTGCAGCGCGAAGGCCATGCCTTTGGCTTCCAGCATGGTGTCCGTCATGCTGGACACGCCATGCTCCAGCATCCGCCGCAGGGGTTCCGTAACTTCCACCGGCAACATGACGCGATGCAGATTCCCGTCTGCGTCACGCCGTTCGGCGCCGTGTACCCCCGCCAGCGGCAACCTGAGCGGGGCGGTCAGCTTATCAAGCTGGTCGATGGGACGGCCCGATACCAGCGCCAGCGCGCCGTGGCACGCAACCGACAACGCTTGCAAATTATTGCGAACCGCGCCAGGGATGACAACCGCATCCGGCTCTGGTTGAATCTCCGCCAGCGTACCGTCCACATCGAAAAAGAACGCGTATCGTCCGCCGCCCGATAGCGGGAGGGAAGAGGGTTCTGAGGTGTTTTCCGTGGCAATGGTGGTCAAACCGATTCTCCTGTCTGTAGGCTGTTAGGCGATTTATGGCTGCGATACCGTGGCGTGCGTCAAGTGATGTTTCTGAACCGTCATCGCTTGAAGAGTGTCTGATGCCAACGATGAAGAAGGAAAGCGCCGCAACCGGAATAACATGAAGTGAGTTGGCAGGATAAAAAGCTTATTTTTTGATAAATCCGTTGATATACGCGCTACGATTGAATAAATACAAGCCAAAACAGCGACCTGATTGTGAATATCATTATTGTTCAGTATAGACGCCGTCGGATATTTTTCCAGAACATCGGGTCGACGTCAGACCGAAAGGTAGCAGCCTAATGGCCATTTTTCAGGTCGGCATGACGTCAGCCCTGGATTAAAAGGGCGGCGATTTGAATCATATTGTTATTTTTTATCAACAGGTTATTCAGGGATGTGACCAATACTGCCATTGCGCATTCATAATGGCGAACAACGCTATAGTGAAAGGTAGGGATGATTTCTATGACTTTGGGTTTCGGCTAAATTAGCCGGAGATGGCAACGTGATATGAATTGGTACGACCGAGTGGACTCGAACCACCGACCCCCACCATGTCAAGGTGGTGCTCTAACCAACTGAGCTACGGTCGTACAGGGTATGTTGGTTCTTATGACAGGTAGCCAATGAACTAACATTTTGATTTAAAACGCTTCTTTCTTTCCAGTAACTGGAATGGGCATCATTATGGCGTCGTCCGGGATGGATGGCAAGCCTTTTATCGACCCTGATCGATCGATTGCCGAATGTTTCATCAGATGAGGGCGGGACAGGACATTACGTGAACGAAACCGGCTGAGATCTAACCATCTTTACGGAGCCGTTCGATATGAATGGCAAGAAACATCACTTCTTCTGTTGTTAATTCATACTGATAGTGATTCAGCAGATGGGCTTTAATTGTTTCCGCACAATTCCACGCCTGACCATAATTGATTTTAATCGCAGCGTGTAAATCGGTGTCGTCATCTTGAACCGTTGTACGATTCAGCATCCGCTGTGCAAAAAATTTTAGATGAGTAACAAAGCGATGGTAACTTAAGTTATCCTCATTATATTCCAACTTGAGTTGAAATTTAGTGATATCCAGAACTTCATTAACTATTTGAGTAATGTGGATTACCTCAGGCATCTCATTACCGAGTTGCGCCGTGACCAGATGTAATGCGATGAAGCCGGCTTCATCTTCAGTCATTCTGACGCCCAGACGGTTGTCAATGATATCAAGTGCTTCAAGACCCAGTTGATACTCTTTAGAATAAAGGCGTTTTATCTCCCATAACAAAACGTTGCGGATATTTATGCCTTTCTTATGACGTTCAAGTGCAAAGTAGCAGTGATCGGTCAGTGAGATATAAATATTTTCCTGCAATTCTCCCAGTTTTTGCTTAGATAAATTGATAATACGATCACAGGTCGTCATGACGTCAATAGGGATCTGGCTGAGTAATTCGCTTAATCTGAACGTGATTTCATCATTTTTTAAAGCGAATACTTTTTCAATTTTGCTAACATCAAGAATATCGCTGGCTTTTTTCTGAAAACCGATGCCAAGCCCCATAACGACTTGCTCTCGATGGTTTTCGTCCAAAACTACAACAATATTGTTGTTAATGATTTTGGCAATTTTCATCATAACCTCGAAAAACCCGAAAAAAACCAGATTTTACCTGCCAATGAAGTAACAAATATGTTTGATAAATTAGCATTTTATTTATTTAAATTCAACATGAAGCAATATTCTGTGCTTTGGGTTAAGTGAGAGGAATAATTAGCGTAAACGCAGGATGGAAAAAAAGCGGCAAGAGCGGGAATGAAGTACAAAAAATCACTTCATTCCCACAATCACGATTATTTCAGATGAGCCGTTCCTTCCTCCAGGAAGGAAATTTGCAATATCGTCTGCTCATCAGAAACAAATTTCTCTTTACCATTAACGATGGATTCATAAAGCGCATCATGAAAACGTCCATAATCGCCTACTTCGGAAATGACTTTCTCTTCATGATAGGTCCCTTCAGCATCATAATAAATAATGGTTCCGTAATCACTGGGATTATCAATGCCAAAATCAGCGTGATCAGGTAAGTAAAAGAGTTTTAAATGTTCTTCCTGTCGATCTTTTTTCTCTTTGATGAACATCCCGCGTTTACCATAGACGACAAAGCTGGGGCGGTCTTTTACTCTGAAGAAACTGGATTTCACCGATACTTTAACGATGCCATAATATAAATCCAGATCAAAGTAATCATTCATTCTGCCTTCGCCAAGCAACTGGCGGACATCATAACGAATATGATCAGGATTACCAAAATAAGACAATACCTGATCTAAGGTATGACAACCATGACCATATAAGTAGGTATCAACCTGCACATAATTTTTACATTGTTCCGGGACGTAAGGCCGATAATAGTCATAATGCATTTCTACTTCTAACAGATCGCCTAATTTTCCAGATTCAATAACTTTCTGAACCGTGAGGAAATCACTGTCAAATCTTCTGTTTTGATAGCATTGGACCACCAGATTTTTACTTTTCGCCAATTCAAATAATTCTTTTGCCTGACGGGTGGTGTGAGTGAAGGGTTTCTCTACCAGACAATGCTTATTGGCATTAAGAACTTGCTTTGCCAGTTCATAATGGGTGACGGCGGGCGTACAGACTACGATCAGATCAATATCGGGATCGTTTAACAGAACATTGATGTCGTTTGTATATATAACATCGGGGATCTCATCCCAGTCTTTTTTCCCTTTACTTGGGGAATAAATGGTTTTTACGTGAAATTTTTCTTTATTCTGTAATACAAAAGGTAAATGGTATCTATTGGTGCTTTTACCATTTCCGATATAACCAACGGTAAGTATTTTATCACTTTTCATTTTTAACAACCTCCGTTATTGACTCTCGCGGAATCAATAACATCCAAAGCCTTAAGACTGATGTCCAACATAGCATGAGCGCGCTCATAATCCAAATTATCTATAATGTGAGAAAACGCGTTGAACTCGTAATATAGACGGTGTTTATTGTTGTTCCCATCAATTAATTCCGATTCGCCCGTGTTTTTATTGAAAGTGAACGTTTTCAGAATATTCATAGAGCTTTCTATGACAATGTTTCCTTCAGTCCCTTGAATCGATATCATAATCGGCGCTTTGCAATCCTTTGCGCCGATACTGGATACTTTGAATTGACCATAATCTAAATAGAGAATACCACTGGTATCGACTCCTTTTTCAACATTCGCAAAGTATTGTGATGATTTTGGTGAACCAAACAATCCGATAATGGAATGTATGTTATAAATATTCAAATCCATCAATGCGCCGCCGTATTTTTTCGGATCGAATGCAGGATGAATGATACCGTTCTTAAAATCCGCATATCTTGATGAATACTGACTGTAATTAAATTGGGCGATTTTTATTTCACCTAATGCCTTGATTTTTTCTTTCAGTAAAACAAAAGCAGGCAGGTAATGAATATTCATTGCCTCAAGAATGATCAGGTTTTTAGCCTGAGCGATCTGTTGCAATTCAACTAGCTCGGATTTATAAGGAACAATCGGTTTTTCTATAATGACGTGCTTGCCTCTTTCAAGCGCTTGTTTTGCAAAAGAAAAATGTAAATGATTTGGCAGAGCGATATAGATGGTATCGACATCGCTTTGCAGCAGGCTATCATAGTCAACAAAAACGTGGCGGATCCCATAGGTAGCACTTAATTTATGACCTTCATCAACGGTGGCCTCTGTTGCCAAAATAGCGACTAATTTGATATCCAGATCGTTGATCGTGGTAAGCAAATCATGAACGATCATTCCGGTGCCGATAATTCCAATTTTCATAGATTATCTCTACTTATTTAAGTGTATAATTGATTTTCATTAATCTTCAGGATCATCCCATCCTAAAATTAACGTCATGATAAAGCATAGTATGAAAGACATTATCACTGCGATAACTGCATAAATTAAATTAGTGTACTCACTGCTTTTCATAAACATTAATATCGCCACCAGAGAAGGCACGCTAAACGAATAGGCTTTAAGCGAAACCACACCGATAAAGACGCCCGTTATACCTGATCCAATCATCGTCGCAATAAAGGGCTTGCGAAGTTTTAATGCCACGCCATAAATGACCGGTTCGGTTATGCCGGATATCGCCGCGGTGATGAAACCGGATATGGAAATGGCTTTCAGATTGGTATTTTTGGTTTTCCACGCAACGGCTGCACTGGCGGCGGAAAATCCGATATTCACCGCCAACATACAAGGCAATACAATGGATTCATGTCCGGTTGTTCCCATTGAACTAATCATATAGGGCACCATCGCCCAATGCATACCGGTAACGATCAAGAATGGCAATATTGCTGAAAAAATACCTAGCGTTAACCAGCTAAAGCTTCCCTGAGTGGCCGAAATAATTATCGACGCGATCCCTGAACCAATAATATTTCCCAACGGCGCCAGCAGAACCAATGAAACAGGAACACAAATTAGTAGTATCAACATGGGTTTGAAAATGGTTTTAGCCCATCCTGAAATATACTTATCGGTAATCGGTTGTATTAAGGATAAAAAATAGACAATAAGAAAGGCGGGAATGACAGATGAGGCATAATGTGAAGCCACAACGGGAACGGTTAAGAATGACGAATTTCCTCGTGTAAACATCGCAATAAGATCGGGATGAATAAGAATACTTACGATGACGACCGATAACATCGGGCTACATTTCATCTTCACTGCTGCGGAATAAGCCACCATGATAGGCATAAAGTAAAAGGCGGCATCACTGATAATACCGAGAAGTTTGATGGTGGGATATTCCGTCGATACATTGAATAGCTCTAAAACCTGGAGAAGTATCTTAATCATCCCGCCGCCAATAAGCACCGGCAGTAGGGAACTCATGGTTCCGGTAATAACATCAAGGATTGAGTTGCCGATTTTTTTTATGGAAAAAGATTTGCTGGATGATGATTGTTCCTCTTTTAGCTCGACTGACGGGCTGATATTATCGTTTACTGCTATCAGTTTCATCAGATAGGTATAAAAACGGGATACATCCGTCCCAACGATTACTTGATATTGTCCACCTCGACGGGAGATTCCCATCACGCCGGAAATATTTTTGATGCGCTCATCATCAATGGTATCGTCTTTTTTCAATACAAACCTTAAACGCGTCATGCAGTGGGATAATGAAACAATATTTTCCACTCCACCTATTTCACGCAGTATGGCTGATGTTGAGTCTACCGTTGTCATAATACAAATCCACCTTGATTTTAGGGGAAAAAAAAACCTGATTTGGCGAAATTTCTATTGAAACAGAAATTTCGCCAAATCAGGTTTTGCCTGCTGTGCAGTTACAATCCACGCACATAGTTTAATAAAAAACTGACGTTGACAATCTGATCAACGTAATATTGTGATGAGTATCTCATCACTAACTGAATTGCGGTTGCCGCCGACTATGGTAGGCTGCAATGCTTACTTAAAATATTTTTCTTGGGTGTTGAATGATGACACCTGTACTGCTTGCAGATACGCTGAAAGGAATAACGTATTTTGTCGTGGCGGCAAGTGCGCAAAGTTTCACCGCCGCCGCGGAAGAATTAGGAATAACCAAATCCGCCATTGGCAAAAGTATCCGTCGCCTTGAAGAAAAGCTTGGCACCCCGCTTTTTCATCGCACCACCCGAAAGATAAGTCTGACCTCCGAAGGCGAAACCTATCTGACGAGTTGCCTCAGCGCGCTGGACACACTCAATGCGGCTGAACTGGCGTTATGCTCTAATCTCACAGCGCCTTGCGGCACGGTTCGCATTGATATGCCCACCGCATTCGGTCATTCAATTATGATGCCTATTTTGTTGGGGATGACCGAACGTTATCCGCATCTGAAGCTGACCGTTACTTTCAATGACAAGGTGATTGATCCACTGGATGCGGGATTCGACCTGGCTATACGCTTTGGCTCGATGAAAGATCACCCGGATTTGGTGGCGCGCCAACTCAATAAACAGCATTTGATTCTCTGCGCCTCACCCGGATATCAGGCTTGCCGCGGCGTTCCTAACACGCTGGAAGATCTTGCTCAACACCGGTGTGTGATGGCATGGCGGGGCGGTTCGCCGCTGAGTTGGCTGATAAAAGGCACGGACGGTCGGGATGTCAAATTCAACCCGACGCCTTTTCATCAAATCAGTGATGGTGACGCCATGATTGAGGCGTGTATTATGGGCGCCGGGATCGTGCAGTTTCCTGAATTATTGCTGCGTCCTTTTATTGAACAACAGAAGCTGAAACCCGTGCTGTCGGCGCTTGCGCCATCGCCCACTGAACTGAACGTTATCTGGCCGCGCTCCCGTCACTTATTGCCGGGCGTGCGGTTTATTGTTGATGAGTTGCTAAGATTGTCTGCGCAAAACGCTTTTAACTGATTGTGGAATAATATTCTACTCTGTGTCATCTGCCGATGTGTTTATCAACTATCGCCGTGAGGCTATGCTTCTTCACAATGTCAGCTAAACTGATAAATCAAAGCATAAAGGAGAAATATCATGCCGGTGGTTAACATTCAGATGTTTGATGGTCGTGATAGCGCAAAGGCCGCCATTGCTAAAGACGTGACGGAATCCATTGCTAAACACGCGAAGGTCGATCCGCAATATGTGTATGTCATTTTCAATGACGTAAAAACCGAAAACTGGGCGATTTCTGGTGAGATTTTTGCGGAAACATTGAAAAAATCAGGCTGAAAATACGTTCTGCCTGATGTGTCTATCCTGTCTTTAATACCGGGCCGTTGTCACCCTCTCAACGGTTTCGGTATGACTAAGCCGAGCCTGGCACGGTGACTATTTATTACGGTTACCAATTATCCACTGACCAAATTTATTACGGATACCAAACTCCTCCGTCAAAAAATCGAGAAAACTCCGCAATTTAGGGGTGATCCTGCGATCAGGTGCATAGAGCGCATGCAAAGGTCGGCTGGGGACATCATAGCCCGCTAATACCCGTACCAGTTCTCCTGTCGCCAGCAAAGGATTAACCAATTCCACAGGTTGCATCATGACCCCCATGCCCGATAAAGCCGCGCGAGTCAGGGCTTCGCCGCTGTCGATGAGCAACCGTCCCGCCACCGGAACCTGTACGATGCCGGATTCAGTTTCATACACCCACTGCGTTCTGAGGGTGGTGTGGGTAAAGATTAGGCACTCATGGTTTACTAAATCTTGTGGTTTCGTCAGCGGCGGCGCGCTGGCGAGATAGGCTGGCGATGCGCAGGTCACAAGCTGATAAGGAGCGAGTTTTTTAGCTATCAGTCCGCTGTCAATCAGTTCCCCGACGCGAAAAACCATATCGTAACCCTCATCGATCAGGTCAACCATACGATTTGACAGCGTCAGTTCAATAGAGATATCCGGGTAGGCCTTGAGATAGCGCGGCAGCAATGGAGACAGGGCGTTGACGCCGAAAGTAACCGGCGCATTAATGCGCAAACGCCCGCTGGGTATCGCTCTGGCCTGAGCAGCAAAGGACTCCGCCGCTTCCACTTCGGCGAGGATTATCTTACAGTGTTCGTAAAAATGACGACCGGACTCCGTTAGGCTGTGTTGCCGGGTGGTGCGGTTAATCAGCCGCACCCCCAGATGTTGCTCCAGCATGGAGACATGTTTTCCCACTAGTTGCGGTGACATGGTCAACACATCCGCGGCAGCAGTGAAGGAGCCGGTTTCAACCGCCCGGACGAAAACGCTCATACTGGTCAGTCTGTCCATTCCAAACTCGCTGTTTCAAAAGTACGCGCAATATTGTGATTTAACTCAATAAGCGCACAGAATAGCGTTATCTGTAATGAAACACACTCACAACCATGAAATGACAGCCGCTATAACGGATGGCGACAATCGGGGGTGTTTTCACTGTGGAAATTCGCACACATAAGCGCGCATAAAAACTGTTACCGAACGCGAGGCGATCTCCTTGCTTTGTTCATCATTCAGTTTGGTTATCACATTGTGTAAACCCGCTTCATTTATCTCTGACACCAGCAAACCAAAATAATGACAAGCAACCACATGGGGATCGGCCCTGTGAAAATATCCCATATCAATCAGTGGACTAAAATATTGTTCAAGATGTTTTATGACACGGGACGGACCTTGCTCATAGTAATGCCTGCCGATCTCCGGGTGCGTTGCCGCCGCGGCAATCATCATACGCCGCACCGCCAGAGCCTGCGGCGTATGAAAATGCGTGAGAATGTACTGGCCGAATTGGGTCAGCGCGTGTTTACAGTCTGCTTCATGGCTAGGGAAAATAAGGGAATCGACGGCGTTTTCAGTACTGTTGCCGGTTTGCGGGCCATTTCCGCTACGGTACAAGAAATTGATTATTTCGTTGTCATGTCCCTGAGACGCTTTAACGATCAACGCGGAAAACAAGGCTTCTTTCGAGTCAAAATAGCGATAGAGGGTGGATTTCGCTCTGCCTGATCTTGCCGCTATCGCATCCATCGCCGCCTGTTCAAACCCCACCTCAAGGAATACCTCGATAGCGGCCGTTAAAAAAGCGTTGCGCACGCTTTCTGTTTTGCTTCTGGACATCAGTGCTCCGTCAAGTTCCTTGCTGAGAAAAAAAGAGGATTATTCCGAAACGATGCAGTATCGTTCTGGGCTTGTCAAGAAATGTTGCCAGTAGCGCACCTGAGGAAAAATAAAAGGAGGTTCATTCTAATTAATTGATTATATTAATTTATTATTTGTTGACAACCCATTTGGAGTAACAATAGTGAAAGATTAAAAGTGTAGAATTGTGGATTGACAATAACAAAACGAAACAGTATCGTTTCGTTTTGTTATTTAATATAATGTTGCGTATAAACGCAATAGTCAGAGCGATGGATGTGTTTTTCCAGATTTTCCAGGGCTTGACGACGCCCTTGAATACCCCCTCACGTTAAAAAGGACTATGAAATGAAGCATCACACCCATTCTTTCAAGCTGGTCGGCGGTTCTGTCTCTGCGGCAGCGGCGTTCGCCGTCGCGCTTTCCTGGATGCCGACGGCAGTGGCGCAGAGCGCGAATACAGGCGAGGGGCAATCCTCACAGTGGAGTCTGGGCGCTGGCGTCGCTGTCGTTCAGAAACCTTATCGTGATATTGATACGGATGTGCTTCCTCTGCCGATATTTTCTTATGAAAACCGGTGGATTAGCGCCTCCGTGCCACGGCTGGATCTGAAGCTCAACGCCAGCGAAGCGTTTTCTCTGCGGCTGCGGGCCAAATACGCCGGGGACGGCTACGATGCGGATGACTCTCCGTATCTTTCCGGCATGGATGATCGCAAGGGCGGCGTCTGGGCTGGGGGGGCAATGATCTGGAAGACCGGTATCGTCGATCTCTCGGCTGAGGTGCTCGGCGACGTTTCCGGCGAGAGTAAAGGCACCCGCGCCAAATTACTGGCGGAACGGCGCTTTGCGTCCGGCGCTTTCGGCATAACGCCGCGGGTGGGTGTCGAATGGGTCGATAGCAAATTCGTTGATTACTACTATGGCGTGAAAACATCGGAAGTACGCGCAGACCGCGCTTTCTATGAAGGCGAATCCACCGCCAACGCCGAGGTAGGGGTGCGGATGGACTATACTATGGCGCGTCGTCATACGTTATTCCTTGATGCAAGCGCCACTCGGTTCGGCAGCGGCATCAAAGATAGCCCGCTGGTTGATAGTTCAAGCCAGACCGCGCTCAGCGTCGGTTATATCTACCGTTTTTAACGGCGGCGTTCATTGCTCATGACGCCGGAACGTCATGGGCAATCCTGTTTCTCATTGGTTGTAACCCTTTCCCCTGGCGCTATATCCCATCAATCAGGCTCCCCGTTTTTGCGTTAAGCCATGAGCGGGAATATGCAGCGGGATAATCCCTGACCTGTCAGACGCTTTTATTGACTGCTGATAGCCAATCCACATCTCGATTGGCTTTTTTATACAGCATGGCATGGCGAGTTTTGTGCAGATAAAATCAATACTGGCGGTGACATCCGCACGTTAAAAAATGCATTCCGCATCTTATCCGTTCAGAACGGACTACTTTGCGGCGATGGCGGATTCAACGTTTTTCAATGTCATTTCCAGCCCTTTAAAGCTCGGCGGATAGACTTCATAGCGCGAAAAACGGAGTACACGCTGATTAACGAACGCCTGTAAAAAACCGCGCGCGCCCGGTGCAATCCGATCGAAATCCTGCTCGATGCTCTGTGCGTCTTCGCCTTGATCCGATAAATACGAGGTAACGATATAGTCGGCGTCAATGGACTCTATAAGCTCTGCGCCGATGGTCATCCGATCGGTCCCCGCAGGGATGGTCTCGACGATCGGCATGCGGCGCAGACCGAGATCGTCCATGACGGTGGTCAATGCGCCGTATTCTTTAAGGATCTGTATCGTTCCGTCTCGGCCATTAACCAGCAACGCCACATAGGTGCCGGGCACGTCCAACCGGTTACGCAGCGCGGTCGCTTGCGCGGTGTAACGCTGCCTTAGCGCGTCGAATTCCGCCCTCTTGCCGAGCCAGTCGGCCAGATCCTGATAAAGATCGAGCATGGGGCGGCCCTGTTCCGGGTTAAACAGTAGCGTTGGCGCGATGCTCGATAGCGGCGATCTCAGCGCGGCGTAATCACCGGTGTTGGCAAGAATCAGGTCTGGTTTGAGCGCCCGCAGCCGCTCCAAATCAAGTTTCCCATGTATGGAAGCCAGCGCGATCTGCGAAAAATCCAGCCCAAACAAGTCGCGTGCGCCGCGCATATACTGGCTGCCGTCGGCGGCGAGCCGCCCGGTGCTGGCAATCAGCGGCGTACCCAGTTCATGCGTCATCACGGTGAGCGTCCAGTCATGCAGAGAGACGATGCGCCGCGGCGCGTCGGGTACGTTGACGATATTGCCCGAATGGTCGGTAACGGTGCGCGCCTGAGAGAGCGGCACAGTGAAACAGCAGGAGATAAACAGCAGGATACGGAACATCGCGTTTCTCTTATGTTTGTTTTGCGGTGGCTTTGGCGAAGGCCAGAAAGCCGATGACGCCGACAATGGATACAATCAGGCCAGCCGGCACGATAACCGGTAAAAACAGCGTCCGGCCCGCGATATCCGCCAACAGCAACAACAGCGCGCCGATCAGCATCGCCACAGGCAGCACCTCGTCAGAGCGATCGGCGACCAGACGCCGCGCGGTGTGGGCGGCAATCAGGCCAACGAAGGCGAATGGGCCCGTCAGCGAAACGACGGGCGCGACCAGCGCGGTCGCCAGCAGAACCAGTAATGGACGCGACCAACGCGGCGCGGCGCCGATAGCGCTGGCTTGCTCGACGCCCAGCATCAGTGGCGCCATAAGCCGTGGCGCGGCGAACAGCAGAGTGCCGAGCGCGGCCGCCCAATGCGCCAGCCTGCCTGCATCGGCGAATGATACAGCGGTCAGAGAACCGTGGGACCAGATGACATAGCGCGAAAATTGCGTGATGCCGCCGCTGACCATGACGATTTCGATCACCGCGCCCAGCGTAACGCTGACGGCCAGCCCAATCAGAATCAGTCCATTAGCGGCCCGCAGGCGGAATGCCAGGGTCAACACCAGCGCGCCAGTCATCAGCCCGCCAAGCAAACCGGTTGCCGCCAGCCATTCGGCTGGAATACCGAACAGCATCAAGCCGAGCAAAATCGACGCGCTGACGCCCGGTGAAATACCAATCAGTCCAGGATCGGCCAGACCATTGCCGGAAACGACCTGCAACAGGTAACCGGAGGCGGCGACCATCGCGCCGCCGAGTAGGGCGACGATAACGCGCGGCGCGCGGAGTTGCATCAGCGCGTCGGTTTCCGCATCGCTCTGCGTAACCGGCGACAATAGCCAACGTAGGATCGCCAGCAGTGGGGTATCGGTGGTGCCGAGGCATAGCGCCGCGCCGGACACCAACACCATCACACCCGCCAGCGCCGCCGTCACGATAATGAAACGGCGCGAGCAGGGGAGATGAACTGGGCCCAGCCGAAAAAAGTACCTATGCCTCATGCCGTTCGTCTCCGCAATACCATCAGGGTGATGAGCAGAAACGCGATCCCGCCGACCAGCGCCATGATGGTGCCGACGTTGAGCAGTCGGGGAGCCAGCAGCATACGCGCCAGAATGTCCGCGCCGGTCAGCAGAGCGCTGCCGAGCAACATGGCGACGGCGAGCGGCATGCGTCCGCTTTCGCCGACAAACAGCCGGGCGATATGCGGCACAATCAGCCCGACAAAACCGATCGGGCCTGCGATAGTCACCGCCAGAACCGGCAGCACCACCGTGGCGGCCAGCGTCAGCACTTGTATCCATTGCGGATTCACGCCCAGCGCGGCGGCTTGCTCTGCGCCGATCCCCAGCACGTCGAGCGGACGCGACAGAAGGAAAAGCACGGCCAGGGCCAGCAGACCGAACGGCCAGAAAACCATCAGCGTCTGGTAGTCGAAAATACCGATATCGCCCACCAGCCAGCCTAACATATTGCCGAAGGCGTCCGGATCGAGCGACAGGATGAAGGCAGTGGCCGATGAAAACAATGTGGCGCTCATGGCGCCGCCAAGCACCAGGTTGAGCGGTTCGCGGCGATGCCGTCCCAGCAGATCGGCGGCAAAAAAAGCGAAAATCAATGCGCTGACGCCGCCCGCCAGAGCGGGCCACACCAAATTCGTACCGGACAGGCCGAGGAAATAGACGCCGCCGACGGAAAAGGCCGCCGCGCCGCTGTTGATGCCGAGCGTTGACGGCGAGACCAGATCATTACGCAGCAGCTTTTGCAGCGTATAACCCGACGCCGCCAGCATCGCGCCGATACCGAGCGCGACGACAAGACGCGACAACCGCTGCTTAACGACGACGATATGCGAATAGTTTCGCGGATCGTAATCAAAAAGCGCGGCCATCACCACCGAGGGGCTGAGCGGTCGGGCGCCGATGCACAAGTGTAATACCGACAGCATCACCAGACCGAGCGCCGCGACGGGCAGCAGCAGCGCTTTCATGACCTTCTCCCTGACGATGGTTCCCCGGAAGACACTTGCCTTGCCGACAATGCTGCTGTGGGAATATGGATGACCGCATTGCCGATATTTATCGCTTCGGTGCGGATACCGTAGACTTTCTCTATCGCCGGGATGGTCAACACCGCCTGCGGCGTGCCGCTGGCTTCTATGCGGCCCTGATCCATCAGCACCAGCCGGTCTGCGTAAAGACTTGCCTGAGTCAGATCATGCAGTACGGCAACCACAGCACGGCCATTGCGTGATTCCGCGCGCGCGATGTCGAGCAGCGCATACTGATGTTTCAGATCGAGATGATTGGTGGGTTCGTCAAGCAGCAGGATCGGCGCATCCTGCGCGAGCGTCATCGCCATCCGTACCCGTTGAAGCTGGCCGCCGGAAAGCTCGCCGAGACGTCGCTGCGCGAGATCGGCAATCGCCATTTTTTCCATTGCCAGCGCCACCTGTTCACGATCGTGCGGTGTCTGGCGGCGCAGCCAGGATTCATGCGTGTAACGCCCCATGCCGACCAGATCGGCGACGGTCATACCGGCCGGAGCGTCGCCCGACTGAGCGAGCATGGCAAGCCGCGTCGCCAATTGCCGCCGACTGTAGTCGCCTATCGGTTGTTTGTCGATCAGCACCCGGCCTTGCGCGGCGTTCAACAGGCCGGCCAGCACCTTAAGCGCGGTGCTTTTGCCGCATCCGTTCGGGCCGATAATCGCCATAAACTCGCCCCGGCGCGCTTCAAGCGTCACTTCGCGCAGCGACCGGCAACACAGCGTTTTCCATTACATTATCCGTATCATATAAATTATCCGTATCAAAACGTGGCCTCGACCGTGGCAAAGACACTACGCGGCGCGCCGGGATGGTTTTCGGTGCGGCTGACCGGTGTGGCGATATACGCCTGATCGGTCAGGTTGCGGCCAACCAACGAAAACGCCAGGTTTTTATTGAGCTTGTAGGAAACCATAGCGTCCAGACGGTAGTAACCGGCGACGGAGAAGCTGTTATCGAGATCGCCTTTTCTGGCGCCGACCGCCTGTAGGCCGGAACCAAATTTCAGGCCGGACAGCGCGCCACGTTGCAATTCATAGGTTGTCCACAAACTGCCGCTCCATAGCGGTACGCCGGTCAAGCGGTTACCGGCTTCATAATCCTGATCGTGGGTGATGCGTGCATCCAGATAGGCGCTGGAGGCGATAACGCGCCAGCCGGGGGTGATTTCACCGGTAAGGTCGATTTCCACGCCGCGAACGGGCTGTTCGCCGGTGGTTACCGCGTAGTCGGAATCCAGTGGATCGCTGGCTTTAACGTTGGTTTTGGTGATCTGAAACACGGCGGTGGTGAGTGAAAGCCGGTCTGGGATCAGATCGATTTTTACGCCGCTTTCAACCTGCCAGCCCTCTTCCGGCGCCAGCGCCAGACCATCACGGGTCTGACCGCTTTGCGGCGCGAAACTTTCCGCATAGCTGGCATACAGCGAAACCGGATTAATCGGTTGATAGACCAGCCCCAGCCGTGCGGTCAGCGCGCCATCATTGATATCAGGCTCGCCATCGCCGATTTTCTGATCCATTTCCTGCCAGACGCGATCGTAGCGCAGTCCCGCCAGCGCCTTCCACTGCGGTGAAAATTCAATCTGATCCTGAAGAAACACCGACGCCATTTTAATATTTTCAACGAAATCCGAGTTTAAACGCGTTGTCGGCATGGCCGCGCCGTAAACCGGATCATAGATATCAATGGGATCGATATTGGCGCGGTAGGCGGTAAAGTCCATCCGTGAGCGGCTATACTGCACGCCGCTGAGCAAGGTATGGTCGATAGTGGCAGTGTACAGTTTAAGTTGCGCTTCCAGTTGGGCGTCAATATTGCGCGAATCTTCCACCCGATCGCTATAGCGGCGGTTGAGCGTGCGGCCATCGTCTTCCAGCGAGCGGTAATCTATGCCGGTATCATTAACACGGGCATCGTCATAACGCAGCGAACCACGCAATGTAAGTTGGTCATTAACGTTGTGCTCGGCGCCCAGCGAAACGCGCGTTTTATGCGCGTTAATTTCCGACCATTTTTCGCCAAGAAAACGCTCTGGCGGCAGGGTGACCTGATTGTCTCCGCCGACGATCAAGCCCCGGTCGAAGGGTAGCGTCTGGTTAGTGTAGTCGAGGCCAAAGGTGAAACGCGTCGCGTCGGTCGGCTCCCAGCGCAAGGCGGTGCTAATGAACTGACGGCTGCTGCGGGCACGGGCATCCTGGAATCCGTCTTCAGTCTGGAGCGCGCCGGACAAGCGGCCGGAAAGCGTTTTAGCGTCATTCAGCGGGCCGTTCACCGATCCTTCGCCGCGCTAGAAGCCGAAACTCCCGGTCTGAAGCGAGGCATCCCCGCCAAAGGTATAGCTTGGCTGGCGCGTGACGATATTGATGAGGCCGCCCGGTTGTCCGCGACCGTACAAAGCGGAAGCCGGTCCTTTTAGTACCTCGATACGCTCCACATTGGCCAGGTCGAGAAAGGTTTCTGGACGATCGCCCACCGGGTTGAGCATGACGCCGTCGATGGCGTAGGACGGCGATGAGAAATCGCGCACCATAAAGGTTTCCGCCCGGTTGCCGGACGTGCCGCTTTGCTGCACGCCGGACACGTTCTGTAACGCTTCGCTCAGACTGGTGGTCTGTCGGTCGGTAATGACGTCACGCGGCACCACCTGAATCGATTGCGGAATATCACGCAACGCGGTATCGGTTTTGGTGCCGGTTGCCGAGCGGGTGGCGCGATAGCCGTTGACCGGGCTGGTTGCGGTTTCCGCCACGGCGGTGACGGTCACGATATCCGATGTTGTGACGTTGTCACTGTCCGCTCTGACGATTAACACCGTCGCGGGGGAAATAAACTGGTAGCGTAATCCGGTGCCGGCAAGTAGTCGCTCAACCGCGGCTTGCGGCGTCATTGTTCCCGCTACGCCGGGGGAGGATTGTCCCTGCATGATGGCGGCATCGGCAGAGGTTTGCGTCCCTGTCTGTTGACTGAACAGGAGCAGCGCGTTCTGGAGCGACTGCGGGGCGATATTTACGGTTTTTAGCTCGCCGATGTTGACGGGGATAGACGAAACCGCCTGTTGCGCGGTTGCCGATGTGCTGACGCCGAGTGTGATCATCACAGCGCTGATAATCTCTTTTCCTGCCATCCCCTTTTTTCTCATTCTCCAAACCCTTGTCGTTTATGCCGTTGAAAAGGCGATACGCCGCTATCGCCATGCCCCTGATTAAAGAACGAAATAGCGGATGAATTTTTCAGAGAAAAATGACGTTTTGCGGAAAAATAGTGGGAAGTCCAGTTTTATCAACGTGTTGAGATAACGGTAACCCACGGGCTGATTTGCCGTGCGTTGCCGCCGTGCGCCTGGGCGAGGGCTCTGAGGGCATCCACTGGCGCGTTAAGATCATAAGCCCCGGTGACTCGCTGTTGCGCCAGCGTGCTGTCAGTCAGAAGGATAGCGCCGCGATAATGGCGGCGGATTTCTTCCACCACATCCGCAATGGGACGGTCTTTGACGATCAACATGCCGGCGCGCCAGCCGCCGACTAATTCCGGCGCATCCTGGCCGCGCTCGACCTGTCCGTTTTTGGCGATACGCACCCAATCGCCCGCTTGCAACGGCGCGCCGATACGTGGCTGAGCCTCCGGCGCGGCGACGGCGACGCGCCCGTGATTCACCGCCACCATCACGCTATCAGCCATCAGCCTGACATCAAAGGCGGTGCCGAGCACGGTCGTGTCCACCGTTCCCGCCGCCACGTGGAAAGGACGCGCCGTATCAGGTTGTACGTCGAAATAGGCTTCGCCGGACAACAGTATTACCTGCCGCGATCGGGGTTCGAACGTCACCTTGATGGCGCTGTCGGCGCCAAGACAGACGGTGCTGCCGTCATCCAACCGAATCTGACGGGTTTCAGCGATCCCTGTGGCGTAGTCCGCGGCCAGCCATTGGTTGATGGCGGGTTGCAGCAGCACCGCAAGACAGACCACGGCCGCCGCCGCCGACAGCGCCAGACGGCGCAAATCGACGCGCCAGCGTTGAGACGCAACCGGATGCGGTGGTGGCGTAAATCGTGCGGTGCGAGTGTGCAGATTCGGCGTATGGCGCGTTTCATCCAGCAGGTTCCAGACATGCTGCGCTTCAAGCCATGCCCGCTGATTTTCCTCGCTGCTGTCACGCCAGGCGTTGAATCGCGCCAAAACGTCCGTATCGTTCGGATCTTCCTGTAACGCAATCAACCAGTCGATAGCATCCTGCTGCGCCTGTTTTTCTTTCTCGTTCGATTGAATGGGATTGCTTCCTATGGAATTAACGGCTTGCCAATAAGCCACTCACATAAATAACGAATCAGCTTGCTGTTTTTTTAGCAAGACGCCGACGACAGTGCGCCAGCCCTTCATAAATCAGCGAATGCGCCAGCGTGACGGAAATATTGAGGTGGGCGGCGATCTCTTTCAATTTGCAGCCATTGAAATGGTGCATTTCAAGCGCGATACGCGTGCGTTCCGGCAGTTCGGCGATGGCTTCCATGATAATACCTAATTCGCGCCGATGCGCGATGATCTCTTCCGGCGACGGCTGTTCTTCGGCGACCGTCTCCATATCCGCTTCCGTATCGAACCGGCGCTTTTCGATGCTGGTGCGCCGGATCCAGTCGATGGCGAGATTACGTATCATCCGGCGAAAATAGCCTACCGGTTCATCAAAAAGGCGGTCCGCTGCGGTGGATTTCAGGCGGATAAACGCTTCCTGCACCACGTCTTCACCGTGCGAGCGATCGCCGATGATAGTCGTCGCATAGTCAATAAACTCGGCCCGGTGCGCGAGATAGGTGTTCAGGTTTTTCTCGGTATAGCCCAACGGTTGTTACCTTAATCCCGAAAACGAGAAGACGATGTAAAGATGGGTTGCGTTGCCAGACCAGAGTCTATCCTGTCAGGTTCGCGGCGCAGATGACTGTGTTTTAAGAATAAACGCGCGCCGCCATCAGGATGGCGGCACGGCGTACTTATGGGGCGGGATTATACTTGATAACAATTATCATTCAATAGAGGGTTGCTTTAGCCGGGATCGTTTCGGGTGATGCCTGACCCATTACCGGGCAGGCGTCACGGCCACACGGGATTCAATGACGGCGCGGCTTAAAGCAGACTGATTATCCACATCCATAGCGGCAGAGTGGCCATCGACAGCAGCGTGGAAAGACAAATAGCCGAACTGGTGGTCTGACTGTCCTCCCGCGAGCGCGCAAATCCCAGCACATTGACGCCAGAGGGGTTGGCGGCCATCAACACCAGTACGCTGCGCGGCATGCCGTCGATGTTCAACAACAGGCAGGTCAGCAGCACCAGCAAAGGCATGGCGAGCAGCTTGGCGACGGTGATGCCGGCGACAAGCGTGCTGGGACGCAGCCGATAGCCGGAGAGGTTGGCGCCAAGCACAATAAGCGCGCAGGGCAATGCCGCCTGCGCCAGCCAGGTCGCCAGCGTCATGCTCCAGCCCGGCAGCGTCAGGTTAGACAGATTGACCGCCGTTCCCAACAGCAGGCCGCCAATCATCGGATTGGCGAGGCTGGCGACCAGAATGCCGGCTTTGAACGGTTCGCTGCCCGCGAGGCTGTCGTAGAAGCTCTGAGCGCTGAACAGCAGCAGACTGTGTACCGCGAGGACGGTGAACAACAGCACCAGTCCGCCGTTGCCAAACAGCCCCGCCACCATCGCCAGACCGATCAGGGCATTGTTGGCAAAGGAGGCGGTCAGGCCGAAGGGGGTGGGATGCCCCAGCCTGCGATGGGCGAACAGGTTGACCACCGCGAAAATGAACAACGCCGGAATGAAATACGCGGCCAGGATCTGGATGTTCAGGCCGTCGTGCAGCGGCGCGTTGATCATCCCGGTGAACAGCACCATCGGCATGAACAGTTTGAAAGCAAGGCCGCCCAGCACCTTGTTGGCGTGGGGATCAAGGACGCCACGACGGGCCAGAACATAGCCGAGTATGATCAGCAGGAAGATAGGCAGGATCGTTTGTGACACGTCCACGGCGGTTAGACTCCTCAAAAAGTGTGCAAATCTTATTATTACCGGCTTGTTTCGCTGCTGTCAGCGTAACATTCGGCTTGTTTATGTCGTTGGCATACTAATTGCTATAATCATATAACCTGTTGTTAAGCGTTCGGCGGTAGGCGACGTCATCAATTTCACAAAGGTAGGTCGAATGCAATCGCTCAATCTGCGTCAGATCGAAGTCTTTCGCGCCGTTATGATCACCGGTTCGATCAACGGCGCTGCGCAACTTCTGTATGTGTCTCAGCCTGCGGTCAGCCGGATGCTCTCCCATACCGAGGCGCGTATTGGCTTTCAACTGTTCGAACGGGTTAAGGGACGGTTATACCCCTCCCCAGAGGCGCGATCTCTCTTCAACGATGTTGAATTGGTCTATCGCGATATTCAGCGCGTCAACACCACATTGCACAATCTGGTTCAGCAGCGCCACGGCGTACTACGCATCGCCAGCAGCCCCAGTCTGGGGCATCAACTGGTGCCGGATGCCATCGCTGCTTTCCGACGGTGCAACGAAAACATCCTTGTCAGCCTGGAATGTCTGCGTCATGCCTTGTTGCGCGAGCGGTTGCTCGATCGGCTGGCTGACTTCGGGATTTCCCTGTTTCCGATCGATCATCCCAATCTGCGTGCCATTCCCCTGAGCTATATCCGGGTGCTGGTGGTATGTCCGGCGGATCATCCGCTGACCCGCATTCCGGCGAATGAACTGCCTGACGCGCTGGCGGAGACTGCATTTATCGGCTATGCCGCGGATACCCCGTTTCACAGTTTCATGAATCAGACGTTCGAACGCGTGGGGCTTCCGTATCGACCCAGCATTGATGTCGATTCTCCCCATCACGCCTGTGCTCTGGTTAAAAACGGCATCGGTTTTTCCGTCGTCGATGAAATTTCCTACCGTGCGTCGGATTCGGCGCGTATGGCGGTGTTGCCGCTTCTTGATGAAGAACGCCTGACTATCAGTCTGGTGCATCTGCGGCGTGAACCTTTGGCGCAATTTGCGCAAGTATTCGTCGAACATCTGCGCAGCACGCTGGAAGAGGGCGGTTTTCACCTGTTCAATCTCGATTAACATCAGGTCGGATTAACATCCGTTTCGATTAACATCAGGTTAATCAGCACCGACATATTGGTATACGACAGGTAAGCTCATCTCCTCCACAATGACCCTACGCACTGCAACGGTTTGCCGACACCGAGTCGGTCTTGTGGAGGATATGGCATGCGCGAAATCGTTATCGGCGGCGCCCAACTGGGGGCGATCCAAAAAAGCGACTCAAGAGAAAGCGTGGTCCAGCGCATGCTGGCGTTACTGGAACAGGCCCGGCAGCAAGAGTGCGAACTCGTGGTCTTTCCCGAACTGGCCCTGACCACCTTCTTTCCACGGTGGTATATGGAAGACCAGCGGGAAGTCGATACCTGGTTCGAGCGTGAAATGCCGAATGCGGTGACGCAGCCGTTGTTTGATTTTTCCCGCGAGCACGGTATCGCCATCACTTTCGGCTATGCTGAACTGACCCCCGATGGCCATCATTACAACACCTCGATCCTGACCAATCGCCAGGGCGAAATCATAGGAAAATACCGTAAGGTGCATCTGCCGGGGCATGTAGAGTTCGATATTCATCGGGATTTTCAGCATCTGGAAAAGCGCTATTTCGAACCGGGCGACCTGGGTTTTCCGACCTGGGAAAGCCAGGGCGCCATAATGGGTATGTGCATCTGCAATGATCGCCGCTGGCCGGAGACTTATCGCGTTATGGGGCTGCAAGGGGTGGAACTAATCACGCTGGGTTACAACACGCCGTCGGTAAACGCGCAGAATCGCGGTGAAGACGAAGCGCCGCGACTGTTCCATTCCGAATTATGCATGCAGGCCGGCGCGTACCAGAATGCCACCTGGGTGGTCGGCGTCGCCAAGGCCGGGATCGAAGACGGTTTTCCACTGATGGGCGGCAGCGTGATCGTCGATCCCAACGGTTTCGTGGTCGCCAGAGCCAAGGGGCAGGACGACGAACTCATCGTCCACCGCTGCGACATGGATTTGTGTCAGTTCGGTAAGCGCACCATCTTTGACTTCGCGCGCCACAGACGTATCGAACATTACGGCATCATTACCCGTCAGACAGGCGTTAAGCGTCCCTGAGCGGGGAGAACAAGCCGCGCGCCGGCTGTCCGATGGCTGCAAACCGCGACCTTGGATATCCGGCGTTGCATCACACAGCAAGTCCTGACATCAAACATTGCCATTTTAAGGAGTGTTGAGAATGAAAATGCACCCATCTCGTTGCCTGATCGCCAGTCTGTTGTTGCCGTTCGGCCTGAGCGCCGCCTTGTTCGCCTCATCCGCCCTGGCCGCGGAGAAAACCCTGTACGCGGTGATGTCGTCATCCTTACGCGTGCTTGATCCCATCGCGACAACGGCGCAGATCACCCGCAACCACGGTTATATGATTTACGATACCCTGATCGGTTTGGACGAGAACGTTGAGCCCAAGCCGCAAATGGCCGACTGGACCGTTTCGCCAGACGGCCTGACCTACACTTTTACGTTACGTGACGGCCTGCTTTGGCATGACGGCAAGCCAGTCACCGCCACGGATTGCGTCGCCTCGATTAAGCGCTGGGCGCGGTACGACGTCGGCGGTCAGTTAATGATGAAGTACACCGCCGGGATTACCGCCACCAACGATAAAACCATCACCCTGACGCTGGCCAAACCTTTCGGCTACGTCCTGCAACTGTTGGCCAAGCCTTCGTCGGTTGCGGCATTCATGATGCCGGAGCGGGTTGCCAACACGCCTGACGGTAAAATGATTACCGACTACACTGGTTCCGGCCCGTATAAGTTTGTCGCCGGCGAGTTCGATCCCGGTAATCGCGTGGTTTACGAGAAATTCCAGCAATATGTGCCGCGCCAGGAGCCGGCGAGCGGGACTGTGGGCGGCAAAGTGGTCAATGTTGATCGCGTGGAATGGATCAATATGCCGGACCGTATGACGGCGATCAACGCGTTGTCCTCCGGCGACATCGATTTCATCGAACAGTTGCCGATCGATCTGCTGCCGATGGTGCAGGCCAATCCTGAACTCAAGTCCGGAGTGCTGAGCAAACTGGGGGCGATGACCGGCGGACGGATGAACTTCCTGTATCCGCCGTTCGATAACCCGGATATTCGCCGCGCCGCGCTGCTGGCGATGAACCAGAAAGACGTGCTCGACGCATTGGTGGGCAACCCGGAGTACTTCAAACTGTGCGCCTCGGTATTCGGTTGCGGCACGATTCTGGAAACGCAGGCGGGCGGCGAGTCGCTGCTTAAGGGCGGCGACCTGGAAGCGGCCAAAGCGCTGTTGAAGAAAGCCGGTTATGACGGCACGCCAGTGGTGATCATGCAGCCGACCGATGTACCGAGTCAGGCGCCGCAACCGGTGGTGGTGGCTCAGGCTTTACGCAAGGCGGGCTTCAAGGTTGATTTGCAACCAATGGACTGGCAGACGCTGGTGTCGCGCCGGGCCAACCAGAATCCGCCGTCACAGGGCGGCTGGAACCTGTTCTTCACCTACTGGAACGCGGAAACTATCTGGAATCCGGTGGTCAATCCGATGCTTGATGGCGGTGGGCGGCAGGGCGCCTGGTTTGGCTGGCCGACCGATCCGACGATGAACGAACTGCGGGTGGATTTCGCCACCGCCACCGATCCGGTCAGGCAGAAAGCGATCGCGGTGGAGATCCAGAAACGCGCGATGGAACAGGTCAGCTACATTCCGTTGGGCCAGTTCTATGACGTGGCGGTCTGGAATAACCGTATCAGTCACCTGATGGCCGGGCCGTCCACGGTGTTCTGGAACGTCGAGAAAAGCGACTGATTGCGATGTGAATAATGCCTTCGGAGGTCCCTATGCTTGGTTACTTTTTCCGCCGCGTACTGGCGGCGATCCCGGTGATGTTGGTCGTCGCGTTGTTTGTCTTCCTGTTGTTGCGGCTGTCACCCGGCGACCCGGCGGCGATTATCGCCGGCGACATGGCGACCCCGCAGCAACTGGAGGCCATTCGTGAAAGTCTTGGCCTGAACGAGCCGTTATACCAGCAGTTTTTCGTGTGGATTTGGCAGTTATTGCAAGGGGATTTCAGTACCTCCCTTATGGCCAATACGCCGGTATTGACCATGATTGGTCAGCGGCTGGAACCCACCCTGAGTCTGGCGCTGGCGGCGATTGTCTTCACCATTGTGATTTCAGTGCCGCTGGGCGTATTGGCGGCCTGGAAGCACGGTACGTGGATCGACAATCTGGTGATGTCTTCGTCGGTGCTGGGTTTCTCCGTGCCGGTATTCGTTATCGGTTATGTGTTGATCTCGGTGTTCGCCATCGAACTGAAGTGGTTGCCGGTTCAGGGATTCAGCAGCATCAGCGCCGGGGTCTGGCCGTTCGCGCAGAGGATCGTGTTGCCGGCATTGACCTTATCTTCGGTATATATCGCGCTGGTGGCCCGCATGACGCGGGCCAGCGTGCTGGAGGTGTTGGGCGAAGACTTCATCCGCACCGCCCGCGCCAAGGGATTGTCAGAGATCCATGTGCTGTTCCGTCACGCGCTGCGCAATGCGATGATCCCGATCCTGACGGTGATCGGCACCGGCTTCGCGTTGATGATTTCCGGGGTTGTGGTGACCGAAAGCGTGTTTAACATCCCCGGTTTGGGACGCTTGATCGTGGATGCGGTGCTGGCCAGGGATTACCCGGTAATTCAGGGGATGATCCTGCTGACCAGCGGGGTGTATGTCGTCATCAATCTGCTGATCGATTTGTCGTATGCGATCAGCGATCCGCGCATTCGTTACTGAGGGCATGGCTATGAGTAAACCCGTTTCTCTGTCCTTGCCTGCGTCCCGGCTTAGACTGTTCAAACTGCCGCGTTTGCCGCTGACGTCGGCCATCGCGCTGGTCATTTTGGCGCTGATCGTGACGATGGCGATCTTCGCGCCCTGGATCGCCAATTACGATCCGGTGACGTTGTCGCCGGCGTTTAGGCTGAAACCGCCCAGCGCCGAATTCTGGCTTGGCACCGACGCTTATGGCCGCGATCTGTTTTCGCGCATTGTCTATGGCGCGCGTATCTCACTGATTGTGGGCCTGGGGGTAACGCTGATGAGCGTGCTTATCGGCCTGCCGTTAGGATTGCTGGCGGGCTATTTCAGGGGTATCGACGCTTTGCTGATGCGGGTGATGGACGGCCTGATGGCGATCCCCGGCATCCTGCTGGCGATCGCTATCGTTTCGCTGAGCAGCGCAGGTATCTGGACGGTTATGATCGCCATCATGGTGCCGGAAATACCGCAGGTGGTGCGTCTGGTGCGATCCAGAGTGCTGTCGGCCCGCGAAGAACCGTATGTAGAAGCCGCGGTGCTGATGGGTACCTCCAGTTTCAAGATCCTCACCCGGCACCTGATGCCCAATACGCTGGCGCCGCTGATTGTGCAGAGTACCTATATCTGCGCATCGGCGATCCTGACCGAAGCGATTTTGTCGTTTCTCGGCGCGGGCATCGGCACGGAAATTCCGACCTGGGGCAACATCATCGCCGAGGGCCGCGTGTACTTCCAACTCAAGCCTTCGCTGGTATTGTGGGCGGGGCTGGCTTTGTCGCTGTGTATTTTGTCGATCAATCTGTTGGGCGACACGGTGAGCGACGCTCTCGACCCGCGCCTGAAGAATAAGAAGGGGGCCGCATGAGCGAACGTCAAAACGACATCCTGCGTGTGGAACGCTTATGCGTGAATACCGCGCAAGGCGTTCCGATCCTCCAGGATATCTCATTCGAAATCCATGCCGGGGAGACGGTATGTTTGGTGGGCGAAAGCGGTTCGGGCAAGTCGGTCACGTCGTTGACCACGCTCGGTTTGCTGCCGAAAGACGCGCTCACGGCGGTGAGCGGACGCATTTGGCTGGACGGAGAAGATGTCTTGCAAGTCAGCGCCGGACGGCTCAAGGCGCTACGCGGCAGCCGCATGGCGATGATTTTTCAGGAACCCATGACCGCCCTCAACCCGGTGCTCACAGTCGGGCGTCTGATTGACGAAGTGCTGCAAACGCATACCGATCTGAACGCTTCGGATCGTTATGAGCGGGTGATGGAGGCGTTGGCGCAGGTGCATCTGCCGGACATCAAGCGCATCCATGACGCCTATCCGCATCAGCTTAGCGGCGGTCAGCGCCAGCGCATCATGATCGCGATGGCGTTGGTGCTTGAACCTCGCCTGTTGATTGCCGATGAGCCGACCACGGCGCTTGACGTGACGACTCAGCAACAGATCCTTAAACTGATCCGTGAACTACAGGAAAAGCACGGCACTGCAGTGCTCTTCATCACCCACGACATGGGCGTGGTGGTGGATATCGCCCACCGTGTCTGCGTGATGCGCCGGGGACACATTGTTGAATCCGGCACCGTGCGGCAGGTGCTGTCTCAACCGCGTGAGGATTACACCAAGGCGCTGCTGGCCGCGGTGCCGAGTCTCACGCCCAGACCGGCGCGTGGTGAGGCGGCCCGTGTACAAGTGGTGCTTGACGTCGTTGAACTGGGTAAAACCTATCCGGCCTCCGGCGGCGCATGGTTCGGGTTGCGCAAACGACGCGAAGGAACGCGTGTGCTGCATGACGTGACCTTTATGCTCAAACGTGGCCGAACGCTGGGTATCGTCGGCGAAAGCGGTTCCGGCAAGTCAACGTTGGCCCGCTGCGTGATGCGTTTGCTCACACCGACGGACGGTGCGGTTCGCGTCACCGGCAAGGATATTTCCGAGCTTACGACGGCCGGATTAAAACCCCACCGCAAACGCATCCAGATGATCTTTCAGGACCCTAACCGGTCGCTCAATCCGCGCATGACCATTGGCCGCAGTCTGGTGGAAGGCCCGATGAACTACGGCGTGTCGTTCGCCCAGGCCTGGGCTCGTGGTCAGGAACTGCTGGAACTGGTCGGATTGCCGGCTGACGCCATCGATCGTTATCCGCATCAGTTTTCCGGGGGGCAGCGGCAACGCATCGCCATCGCCCGTGCGCTGGCGATGGAACCGGATGTGATCGTCGCCGACGAAGCGGTATCGGCGCTTGACGTCTCAGTACAGGCGCAGGTGCTGCAACTGCTTGACGATATTCAACGGCGCATGCAGGTGGCCATTTTATTCATCACCCACGATCTACGGGTGGCGGCGCAGGTCTGTGATGATGTGCTGGTGATGCAGCACGGCCAGATCATCGAATACGGTCCGGCGGCCAGCGTGCTGGTTAGTCCGCAACAGCCTTACACCCAACAATTGATGGATGCGGTTCCCGGCAAAGGTTGGGACTTCACTATAGGGCAGAGGATGTGAATATGACGTTTGATTTACTGTTGCGCGAGGTTACCGTGGTCGATGGCACCGGCGCCGAGCCTTATATCGCCGACGTCGCGATCCGCGGCGACCGGATTGCCGCCATCGGCAATCTTGGCGATGGCACAGCGCAGCGGATTATTGCGGGGGACGGGCGTTGTCTGATGCCGGGCTTTATTGACGTGCATACGCATGACGACATTAACGTTATTCGTACCCCTGACATGCTGGCCAAGATTTCTCAGGGCGTAACTACCGTGATTGTCGGCAACTGCGGGATCAGCGCCTCGCCGGTAACCCTGACCGGCGCGCCGCCGGACCCGATGAACCTGTTGGGCGCGCAGGATGCGTTTGTTTATCCGGCCTTCGGCGCGTATGCGGACGCCGTTGAGCACGCTCGTCCGAGCGTCAACGTCGCGGCATTGATCGGTCATACCACACTGCGGGCCAACGTGATGGCGCAATTTGATCGTCCGGCGACGGAGCATGAACTGCAACAGATGTGCGCCGCGCTGGAAGCGGCCCTCAACGCCGGGGCCATCGGCCTCAGTTCCGGGCTGGCTTACACCAACGCCAGACAAGCGCCAGCAACTGAAATGCAACGTCTGGTGGATATCGTCGGCGCACATGGCGCGCTGTATACCACGCACATGCGCAACGAACACGACGGGCTGCTTGATTCGCTGCAAGAGTCGTTCAGTACCGCGCGTCGGGCTGGCGGGGATCTGGTGATCTCTCATCTCAAGTGCGCTGGCGCGGGCAATTGGGGACGTGCGCCGCAGGCCCTGGCCGCGCTGGAAAAAGCCGCCCGCGAGCAGCCGTGCAACTGCGATTGCTACCCCTATGCGGCCAGTTCCACCACCCTGGATGCCTGGCGCGTCGATGGCAAGATGGATATCTTTATCACCTGGTCTGAGCCGCATCCTGAGATGGCCAGACAGACGTTAAAAGACATTGCCGAACAGTGGGGCATCGACCAATGGCAGGCCACCGAGCGCCTGCGTCCGGCCGGGGCGATCTACCACATGATGAGCGAAGACGATGTGCGCAAGATTTTGGCGCATCCGCTATCAATGGTGGGTTCAGACGGTTTACCCAACGATCCTAATCCTCATCCGCGGCTTTGGGGTACGTTCCCCAGAGTGCTTGCTCACTATTGCCGCGATCTGCAACTGTTCGATCTGGCCGAAGCCGTGCGCAAGATGACGGAGCTGTCGGCTGCACGTTTCCGCCTTCAGGACCGTGGCGTGGTGCGCGTAGGCGCATTCGCCGATCTAACGCTGGTCGACATGACCAGGATTCAGGATGTCGCCACCTATAGCGACCCCTGCCGACAAGCGCCGGGGATCGATCTGGTGATGGTCAATGGCGTGGTCAGTTATCAGGACGGGCGCGTGGCAGGACGTCAGGGGCGCTTGTTAAAGCGCCGATCTGCCGCAGGCGAGATGTAAAGGTGCGTGATTTCGCCCATCGCTCGCTAACAGAATACCGCGACAAACCGCTAGTGCGCCGCGCGCGCCAGAATGTCGGCTGGCGGTTGGCGTTGAATCCAGCGAATGCGCGTCACCATCATGATTGCGGCGGCGGTTAACCCGATAATGAATCCACACCAGAAACCTGCCGGTCCAATACGGGGAACGATATGATCGGTTAACGCCAGCACATAACCGCTCGGTAGCCCCAGAACCCAATAGGCGGTAAAGGTAATATAAAAGATTGAGCGGGTATCTTTGTATCCGCGCAAAACGCCGCTGCCGATCACCTGTACGGCATCGGAGATTTGGTAGATGGCCGCCAGCAACATCAGGTACGACGCCATAGCAACCACGTCGGGATCCTGATTGTAGAGCAGGGCGATAGGTTCGCGCAGCAGCGTGGTGAATATCGCCGTGCAGGAAGCCATAACCACCCCCGTCGCCAGCCCGGTATAGGCCGCGACATGGGCAAGCCTGGTGGAGCCTTCGCCCAATCGGTGGCCGACACGGATCGTGGTGGCAACGCCAATCGACAACGGCAGCACGAACATCAATGAACTAAAGTTCAGGGCTATCTGGTGACCCGCCACATCCACCACCCCCAGAGGAAGAACCAGCAGCGCGACCACGGCAAAGATCGAGACTTCAAAGAGCAACGCCAGCGCAATAGGCAAACCGAGCGAGAACAGACGCTTCAGCGTTTTCCAGTCTGGTCGGAAGCGCGATTTTTGCAATTTGATGTCGCGCAACCAAGCGGCTTTTCTGATATAGGCCATCATCAGCAGCATCATGATCCAATAGACCGCCGCCGTCGCCACCCCACAGCCAACGCCGCCCAATGCCGGCATGCCGAATTTACCGTAGATAAAGACGTAGTTGATGGGAATATTAATGACTAGTCCGATAAAGCCAATGATCATACCTGGTTGGGTTTTCGATAATCCTTCGCACTGGCAGCGCAATACCTGATAGAACAGATAGCCGGGCACGCCCCACAACAGCGCATGCAGGTAGCGGATGGCTTTTTCCGCCAGTTCCGGCGAACCGTTACTCATCAGGTTGATGACATATTCGCCCTGATACAGCGCCGTCATGATAAGCAATGAAATCAGCAGCGCCAGAAAAAAAGATTGTTGAACCTGATGGGCGATGCGCTCGCGACGGCCTGCCCCATTCAACTGCGCCACCACCGGCGTTAATGCCAGCAATAATCCATGACCGAAAAGAATGGCGGGCAACCAGATGGAGGTTCCAACGGCAACGGCAGCCATATCCGTCGCGCCGTAGGAGCCCGCCATAATGGTATCAACCACCCCCATGGAAGTCTGGGAGACTTGCGCAATAATGACCGGGATTGCGAGGGCTAATAATGTGCGCGCCTCCGACAGATAGTTCCGCACGAACACCTTCCTTGAGTTGACTAACAAAATAACGGAATAATTAAACGCAGATAAATATGATAAATGTCGCCGACGGGACAAGAGCGTTATTGTAGCGACTTGTCAGAAGTAAACCAGCTTACAGCGACATAAATTCACAAATGTTTAACGACTGGCACGGTGTCTGGGGATTATTAACAACGAGGTTTGGTTTTCATCGGAAAATCGTGCACACTGCTTGACAGGCATGACTATTCTTCATCTTCATTCAGCATTTTATTTATATCCTTTTTCATGAGGCAAACCGTATGTTTACCGGTATTGTTCAAGGCATCGCGCCGGTGGTGTCTATTGTCGAGAAATCCAATTTTCGTACGCATGTGATCAAACTTCCTCCCGAACTGCTGCCGGGGCTGACGCCAGGGGCATCAGTGGCGCACAACGGTTGCTGCCTGACGGTGACGTCGGTTGAGGGCGATTGCGTCAGTTTTGATTTAATGAAAGAAACATTGCGATTGACTAATCTCGGCGACGTGAAGGCGGGCGACTTCGTTAATGTTGAACGCGCGGCGAAAATGGGCGATGAAATCGGCGGACATGTGATGTCCGGTCATATCATCTGTACAGCGGAAGTGGTGAAAATTCTGGTATCGGAAAACAATCACCAGATCTGGTTCCGTCTGGCTGATAAGTCGCTGATGAAGTATGTGCTGCACAAAGGTTTTATCGGTATTGACGGGATCAGCCTGACGATTGGTGAAGTCACCCGCAGCCGTTTCTGTGTGCATTTGATCCCGGAAACGCTCAACCGCACCACGCTTGGGCAGAAACGTCTGGGACACCGCGTGAACATTGAAATCGACCCGCAAACACAGGCAGTGGTGGATACCGTAGAGCGCGTGTTAGCCAGCCAACAGATAAAAGAAGCCGTCAGCGAAGACTAAGACGAAACAAGCCGTGCGGGAGTGCTTCCCGGCGGCTATCAGCGCATTGAATTAGCGCGGCACGCGCAATCCGCCTTCAAAGCCGTTATGACTGAAAAGCACCTGCCAAAGCTGGATATTACGCGCCCGGAAAGCACCGGCGCAGGCAGTCAGGTAGTAGCTGAACATACGACGGAAACGCGCGGAATAGCGGTCAGAAAGCTGCGGCCAGCTTTGCTGGAAGCGTTCATGCCATGCCATTAATGTGCGGTCATAATCGGTGCCGAAGTTGTGCCAGTCTTCCATAATCATATACGGCTCACTGGCCTGTGCGATATGACGCACGGAAGGTACGCAACCATTGGGGAAGATATATTTATTGGTCCAGGGATCGACCTGCAAATCGGTTTTATTCGCGCCGATGGTGTGCAGTAGAAACAGGCCGTCAGGCTTAAGATTGCGGCTGACGACCCGGAAGTAGGTGTCGTAGTTACGTGGACCGACATGTTCAAACATACCGACCGACACAACTCGATCAAATTCGTGGTTCAGGTCGCGATAATCCTGCAATAGAATGGTGACATCCAGATCTTTGCATCGCTGCTGCGCTAATTTTTGCTGCTCGCGGGAAATCGTCACACCGCAGACGGATACGCCATAACGACGTGCGGCAAACTCCGCCAGACCGCCCCAGCCACAGCCGATATCCAGCAATGTCATGCCGGGTCTGAGTTGCAGTTTTTCGCAGATCAACTCCAGTTTATCTTCCTGCGCCTGCTCCAGTGTTTGCGCTTTTTTCCAGTAAGCGCACGAATACTGCATACAGGGATCGAGCATCATTGAAAACAGATCATTACCCAAATCGTAGTGCTCTTTACCCACAATCCATGCACGCCTTTTCGATTGGAGATTTATCAGACGGGACGCGGCGATGTGTAAGATATCTTTCAGGTGGCGGGGAAGCTTTTCATCCAGTTTGGCGCGAAGCACACGGTGAAAAAACATATCCAGCCGTTCGCATTCCCACCAGCCATCCATATAACTTTCACCCAGCCCTAGCGAGCCTTCGCGCAAGACGCGTTTATAGAAATCCGGGTTTTTTACGGTGATATCAAACGGACGTGAACCATTGATTTTGATATCGGCCATACTCAGCATTTCATGCACAATATGGAACCAGGACCCATTATGGCTATCCAGCTCCTCTACATACGATGAACTCATACCTTACTCCCTACCTTGCCGTCGATAACGTGTCACAAGGAAAACATAGACAATTTTTACCCATAGAGTAGTGGTGGGATATTCCCATCGTCTAGGCTCTGAGCGGTCAGAGAAAAATGAAGAAACAAAGCCGGTACGCAGATACGTAGGGGCACTCGTCCTTAAGGTAAACCCGCGCTATCCGTTGGCACGTAAAAGTTAAGGATAGTGAAGAAAAATAAAAATATTCAATTTATGTTGAAGACTACGGTGATCAGTGTATGACTGCTTCAGCCGAGGGACAAGCATAAATTGGCTGAAGCGGCATCAGGAAACATCAGGCTGTCGGCGCGATATAAGTAAATCGTCTGTTATCAGGCGTAACGACGATAATCGCGAAACGGACCATCGGCCACAGAACGACGTTCAATTAGCGTCGGGTGGACTTCGATAACTTGCGCATCTTCGCGTTTGCTGGTGATACGATCCAGCAACATCGCGAACGCGGATTGCCCCAGCCGTTCTTTGGGCTGGTGGATAGTGGTCAGCGCCGGGGTGAAAAAGCGGGAATGACGCACATTATCGTAGCCGATGACCGAAATATCCTGCGGCACGCGCAGTCCCAATTCATCAGCGGCACAGATGGCGCCCATCGCCATGATATCGCCGCCGCAGAAAACCGCGGTGGGGCGGTGTTTTTGCGACAGAATCTGGTGCATTGCCTTATAACCGGATTCCGGTTCGAAATCGCCCTGAACCATCCACGCCTCGCGCACGGCGATGTCCGCTTCGCGCAATGCTTTCAAAAAGCCCAGATAACGACCGCTCCCGGTGTTGCGTTCCTGAATCCCTGGGATCGCGCCGATATCCCGATGACCGCGCTCGATCAGATAGCGGCCCGCCATATAACCACCCTCAAAGGCATTGTCGATAATAGTATCGGTAAAATCGCTGTGCGCCTGGCCCCAATCCATGACTACCATCGGAATGCCGCGATACTCTTTCAGCATGGCGAGTAATTCAGGCGGATACTCCGCACACATGACCAATAAGCCGTCCACGCGTTTTTGCGCCAGCATGGAAAGATAGGCGCGTTGTTTATCGAGGTTGTTGTGCGAGTTGCACAAAATCAGCGTATAACCTTTGGCGTAGCAGCTATTTTCAACCGCTTCGATAATCTCGGCAAAGTAGGGCGCTTCACTTGAAGTTGCCAGCAGCCCGATAGACTTAGTGTGATTGACTTTCAGACTACGGGCGACGGCGCTGGGTGAATAATGCAGTTCTTTAATCGCTGCTCTCACGGCGGCCCTGGTCTCTTCGGCGACGAAACGTGTTTTATTTATCACGTGCGATACGGTTGTGGTCGAAACGCCAGCACGTTTTGCCACATCTTTGATCGTTGCCATCTAAAAATGACTCCTGAACTTAGCTGCTATAGTCGTAAGTATATTATTAATCGTTTGCCTGCGTATATTGTGCTTCCCCTTGACGAAAAAATAGGGTTTCAGAAGGGGAGTGCCGAATATTATACCTGAAGGGGACACGGGTGACGTATTTCGACCAGAGCGCAACGCTAAATAACTGCGCCTAATAGTAGATTACTGAAGGGAACTCAATCCGGTTTGAGCGATCTGATCAATCGCCAAATCAAAACAAATCACCAACCGGACTGAGTTATGCCGATCATAGCATTCA
>NZ_QNRY01000015.1 GCF_003315515.1 Brenneria salicis ATCC 15712 = DSM 30166
TGAATGCTATGATCGGCATAACTCAGTCCGGTTGGTGATTTGTTTTGATTTGGCGATTGATCAGATCGCTCAAACCGGATTGAGTTCCCTTCAGTGATCTACTATTAGGCGCAGTTATTTAGAATTAGGATTTACGAATTTTCCCTGCACGATTACACAATGAAAGCTAACGCGTCATCACCAAGATTCACAGGAGTGGCTAATGTGAATATGATACATGGAGCCTGATTATGTATTCCTTTGTTGCCCGCCAACCCATATTAAACCAGCGTCTGCAAACCGTTGCCTATGAGCTTTTTTTTCGCATTGATATCACCAATAAATTCCCGGATGTCAGTGCTGAATTCGCCACCTCCCAACTGATAGCCGACCAGTTTTTAACCAGCCCGTTGACTAAACTGGTCGGCGAAAAACTTTGTTACGTCAATTTTCCCTATGAAATGTTGATAAGCGGTCAAGCGGAAGTATTGCCTCCCGATAAGGTGGTTATTGAGATCCTGGAAAATGCCACGCCCGATAATGAATTACTCCGGGCAATAAAGAAAATGAAAAAGAAAGGATTCATATTCGCACTTGATGATTTTACGATGAGCTCCGAATGGAACAAATTTCTGCCTTATGTTGACATCATCAAGTTTGATTTAAATCAATCGACATTCGATGAAATTGAAAGCTTCATCAATAAAACCAGGCACCATAACCTGACCTATCTTGCTGAAAAAGTAGAAAAACATGAGCAATACATTCAGAGCAAAAAGATAGGTATCTCATTGTTTCAAGGCTATTTTTTCAGTGTGCAGGAGGTGATGAAATCTAAAAGATTGATTAACAACTCAAATAGCACCATCAACCTGTTGAAAGAAATCAATCAGCCCGAACTGAACTATGCAAGAATTGAAGAATTAATCTGTGCTGATTTATCGCTATATTATAAATTAATGCGCTATGTCACCAACATTAAATATCATACTCGTTTCGGTATCACCGCCTCTGCCATGTCTTTTCGCGCCATTGCGATATTGCTGGGACAAAAGGAGCTTAAACGTTTTGTTTCTCTGGTGAGTATCACGAACTGCAATGCGAAAAAACCCAGCGAGCTTTATCGCATCAGTTTAATCCGCGCCCGATTGCTGGAATTATTACACCTCAAACTTGAAGATGAAGGTGATGCGACCGAAGCGTTCCTGTGTGGATTATTATCACTGTTGGATGCGGTGCTGGATTATCCAATGCCTTTATTACTCTCTGAGATAACGTTATCCGATAAGATAAATCAAGCGTTGTTGCATAATATCGGTGAGTTCGCTGTCTATCTGACCGTGGCTTATGAATATGAACAACAGGAATGGGTACACCTGAGTGGCTATCTGGGTTGCCTTGGAATCAATGAAACCGATTTTTTCCATATGATAATGCAGGCGACGCAGTGGGCGGATGAAATCCTATAATTTTAAGAGTCTATGTTGAGTGCTCGTCTACACGCACACTCAACATGAAGCTCAATCATTACCCTCTTTTACAACCTGAGTTGAAGATGGTGCTCCCCTTTCATTAATTCAATCTTAATCTGTTTTTGTTCGCCATTAAGCGGCATTTCCACCTCATCCAGCATGACCTGAATTATTCCCTGACAACGGTGATGATCATTCGTCACACTGATGAGATAGCGGCAATCCCCCAGAGTTACCCGCGCCTCAAAACCGGGCCAGTCATCAGGGATACAGGGACTCAGCACCAGCAGGTTGCCTTCACGACGGATCCCCAGTATCCCTTCAACGCCGGCGCGGTACATCCACCCAGCCGAACCGGTATACCAGGTCCAGCCGCCGCGTCCGCTATGCGGCGCGACGGAATACACATCGGCGGCAATGACATAAGGTTCAACGCGGTAGCGGGCCACCTGCTCCGCTGTCGAACCATGATTAATCGGGTTGAGCAAGGCAAACAGTTCAGCCGCCTTATTCCCGTCGCCCAATTGGGTAAAAGCGAGCACCGACCACATCGACGCATGGGTGTATTGACCACCATTTTCACGTAATCCCGGCGGATAGCCTTTGATATAACCGGGATCGTGCGCAGTGCGATCAAAAGGCGGCGTAAACAACAGCGCCAACCCGTCATCCCAACGAAGAAGATATTTTTCCAGCGATATCATGGCCGTCGCTGCCCGTTCACTATCCGCAGCCCCGGAGAGCACCGCCCAGGATTGCGCGATGGAATCAATGACGCATTCATCATTACTGCTGCTGCCCAGCCAGGTGCCGTCATCAAACGTCGCCCGACGATACCAGGCGCCATCCCATGCCGAGGCTTCAATAGCCGCCCTGACGGATTCGGCATGCTGCCGCCAGCGCGCCGCACGCACGGCATCATACTGCTCAGCCAATGGCGCAAAGCACGCTATGGTATGAATCAGCAACCAGCCAAGCCAGACGCTCTCGCCTTTTCCACCCTCACCGACACGATTCATGCCGTCGTTCCAGTCCCCTCCCCCGATAAGCGGTAAACCATGCTCCCCCGTCAATTGCAGGCATTGATCCAGACCGCGAGCGCAATGTTCAAATAGCGTGGCGGTTTGGGCGGATTGCATCGGTTGGAAGAACGCATCATGCTCTCCCGCGGCGACCGGCGGGCCTTCGAGAAAACCGACCTGTTCGTTAAGCACGTCATAATCCTGACTCACCTGCACATAGGTGGCGGTCGCGAACGCCAGCCACACCCGATCATCAGAGATGTGTGTTCTCACCCCGGCGCCGGAATGCGGCAGCCACCAATGCTGCACATCTCCCTCGGCGAATTGTCGGCCCGCGGCGCGTAATAAATGTTGCCGCGTCGCCTCAGGTTGCGAAAAGGTTAAGGCCATGCCGTCCTGAAGCTGGTCGCGAAAACCATAAGCGCCGCTTGCCTGATAAAATCCGCAACGGGCCTGAATACGACAAGTCAGGGTTTGATACAACAGCCACCCATTAAGCATGATATCCATCGCGCTATCGGGCGTTTTCACCCTGATCGCCCCCGTCACGGTTTCCCAGTGTGCTTCAACGTCGCGCAGAACCTGATCCAGATCGCACTGACGATATTTCCCAATCAGATCGCCGACCTGTTCAACCGAGGCTTCCTGACCGATAAACCAGACGACCTCGACCTGCTCTCCTGGCGCGATGCTGACCGTGGTCTGTAGCGCGCCACAGGGATCCCCTCCCGCCGCGGTATTTCCGGTTAACCGGCGATGTTTCACCAACGCCGCCGGCGCCCGCATGTGCCCGTTTCGCCCCAGAAACTCCGTTCTGTCTGCGGTGAACGATGACTGCGCGCCCGACAAATCTGCGAAACCGATCCGTCCGGGGAAACCGCCCGACCAGGGATTCCGTACCAATATGGCCCCGGTTTGCGCATCCACATGACTTAACAGATAAGGCGCGCTGGCGCTGCGCGAAGCGCCCAACACCCATTCCGCATAAGCCGTGATCGTCAGTTGCCGCGCCTGCGTTGAGGTATTGCGCAACCGCAAACGGGAGATTTTTATCGGGTCAGCCAGCGGAACATATTGCAGTAATTCGGACTCAATATCATTGGCCTGGTGAGTAAAACGGCTATAACCGAAACCATGACGCGCAACATAACATCCGCCGTCATTAACGGGCCACGCTGTCGGCGTCCATAACACGCCGCTCATATCGTCATGGATATAAAACGCCTCGCCGCCGGGATCAATCACCGCATCATTCCCCCAGGGCGTCAGTTGGTTTTCACGGCTATTTTCCGCCCAGGTGTAACCGCTTCCCTGCGCGGAAACCTGAAACCCAAACGTTGGATTGGCGATAACATTAATCCACGGCGCTGGCGTGGTATGTTGCGCATCTAGTACGGTGACATATTCCCGCCCTTGCCGATCAAATCCGCCAATACCGTTAAAAAACGCCAGTTCCTCTGGATATGGCGTCTGACCAGGCAGTCCCTTTGATGGCGCGGCGTTTTCCGATTGGATCTCGCGCGGCGCATGCGGAACCAATTCCAACTGATAGGAAATAGGGCCTCGGCGGGCAATCAGCGATACCCGTGCGATTGACAGCAACAACGCCCTTGATTCCGTCGACATTAAATCAGCGCGCAGCGCAAATACCTCGCCGCGCGTTGACGCGCCGCCCAAACGCGGCCTTGATTGACTGCTGCGGATGGCGGTTTCAATGGCTATCTGCAAATCCTGAATATAAGACGACGAACGCTCATTGACGATAACCAAATCCACATTCAGTAACTTCATACGCCAGTATTCGTGGGCTCTCAGTAACTGATGCACCTGCGCCATATCATCGATATCATCAATGCGCAGCAATACAATCGGCAGATCGCCGGAAATCGACATTGACCACAGCCCGGATTGCTTGCCCGCGCCATCCACGATAGACGCCGACGGCGCACGAAAACGCGGGTCGGTATAAATGATGGGCGCCGCCAAACGCTGAAAGTCCGCGGCTTCTTCTGATTTCACCCCCAGATGGCGCAATTGCACCTGAGCTTGCGTCCAGGCAAAGGTTTTGTCTCGCTCATAGGCGCTGCGATCGTGATGTTTATCAATCACATCAATCAGTGCCTCGCGCGATGCGGCGACCACGGTCCAAAATGCCACCCGCACTGTTTTACCGGCGGGAATGCGCACCTGCTGGCGTAGTGAAAAAATGGGATCGAGCACGGTGCCGGTGGTATTGGATAACGCCTGATGCCCGACAATGGCATCCGCCGTCATAACCGACTGCCCTTTGCCAATAAACCGGGCCCGGTCTGATTCATACTGCATTTTGCTGCCGACCGCCCCTTCCAACACGGCGAAATGGGCCGCCCAGACTGGGGGTTCACCCGGTGAACGAGGGCGTCGGGTCGCAATCAGAGCGGAGAACTCCGCCAGATATTCCGTTTGCACAAACAGGCGGGAAAACGCCGTATGCGCGATGTCGGCGCTGGGTGGGGCCAACACGATTTCCGCATAGGAAGTCAGTTCGATATCACGCCGCCGCCGTCCGCTATTCGTCAAGGTTACCCGACGAACTTCGCCATCGCTTTCTCCTGATACCAGCACATCAAGCGTGGTGGTCAGCGAACGTTCATGACGAATGTAAGACGCGTGATCTTCGCCAAAAACCACTTCATAACGATGTGCCGGTGCGCCGATGCTGCTGATCATGCCGGATGAAACCGGCAAATTGCCTGCCGACTCACTTAACTGGCGTTGCTCGCCCGCAGACCAGATTCGATTGCTGCGCATATCACGCAGCAGCACAAAACTGCCCCATGCATCCTGGGTGCTGTCCTCCCGCCAACGCGTAATCGCTAATTCGCGCCAGTGGCTATAGCCGGAACCGGTGGTGGTTAGCATCACCGCATAGCGGCCATTCGACAGCAAATGGGTGATTGGCGCGCCAGTGGGCGAGGAGGAGAAGCGGCGCAACATCGCCGTTTCATTACGCCTTTCACCGCCGCCAACTTTCACCTCTTCCACCTGCGGTTCGGCAAGCGCGACATGTACCGGCAGGCTTTCCTGCAACAAAAGCTCACATGACTGGATAACGGGTTCGCGGTGGAAGCGGCGGCGCATATTGCCGTTATGCAACGTGTTGGCGATAGCAACCAACGTCATTCCCTGATGGTGCGCCATAAAACTGTAAACGATAGCGAATTTTTCATTATCCGGCAGACGGGAAGGCGTGAAATCCAGCGCTTCATAGAAACCGTAGCGTCCTGACGCGCCCAGCGTCGCTAAACGCGCATAATTTCGACAGGCGGCCACCGGGTCAACCATCGTAGCTAAACCGGTGGCATAAGGCGCCACCACCAGATTATCCGCCAGCCCGCGTTTCAACCCCAAACCCGGCACACCAAAGTTTGAGTATTGATAGGTAAAATCAATATCTCGCGCATTATAAGCTGATTCTGAAATACCCCACGGCACGGATAACGCCCGACCATATGCCTGTTGTTGCGCGACGATCGCACGCGTGGTTTGTTCCAGCACGCTCCCCATCGGCGCGCGCATCACCAGCGACGGCATCAAATACTCAAACATCGATCCTGACCAGGACATTAGCGCGGCCCCTTTACCGGTGCGAACCGCTGAACGCCCCAGCCGAAACCAGTGGCGGGAACTGACATCGCCTTTCGCAATGGCAAACAGGCTGGCTAGCCGGGCTTCAGAGGCCAGCAGATCGTAACAACTGACATCAAGTTGGTTTTCTGACATTAAATAGCCGATCGACAACAGTTTGCGTTCCGGATCGATAAGAAAGGCAAAATCCATTTCCATCGCCATCTTCCGCGCACGCAACGCCAGTACTTGCAGCCGTTCAATCAGGGATGCGTTTTCAGCGGCGGAATATTGCCGCTCACGTTCATGCGCTACAAGCATCGTGTGGGTTGCATCAATCCAGAAAAATGGCTCCGCCACGCTCCCATCATCCGCGGGCGGCAATAACTTATCGGCCTGCCGCCGCAATTGTTCAAGTTGCAAAATTGCTTCCGGCAACAAGCGCTCCGCCGACAGATGACGATTCAGCGACATGCCGATTTTCGCCAACGGCCTGAATAGCGCGGTTTCGCCCCGCGTTTCTTTATGCGACAACAGCGATTCACGAATCAGTAGCAGGTGATCGGCCAGCGGTTCCCGCCAATTTTGTAAACGCTTTTCTTCCAGCCATAACTCGCAAGCATTTGCCAGGACAATCAAATTACCCGCCAGGTTGCCGCTATCAACCGAGGAAACATAAGCCGGATGCAGGGTTTGCAGATCCTGTGTATCATACCAATTAAAAAAATGGCCTTTAAAGCGCGGTAGTCGTTCCATCGTGGTCAATGTCGCGCTGAGCCGGTCGAGCATCTCAGTTAGACTTATCCAGCCGAAATCCCGCGCCGCCACGGTAGAGATCAAATACAGACCGATATTCGTCGGCGAAGTACGGTGCGCCACTACCGGTCGTGGTTGCTCCTGGAAGTTATCCGGCGGCAGGTGATGCTCTTGTTGCGTGACAAAGGTGGTGAAAAAACGCCAGGTACGACGGGCGATTAAGCGTAATGTTTGTTTATCCGCATCATCAATATTTTCCTGACGAGTCATCGTGCGCCCGCCGCTCACCCACAGCGCCAGCGCCGGGGCGGTCAACCACAACACGCCCAACGGCAACCATAGCGGCCAGTTCTGCGGCGACGCCAGCAATGCCCATCCCACAACCGCGCCCCCCAGCGCCACCCCACCGATCATCTGACGGTAAAACCCCGTCAATGTCAGACGCGGGCGGCTACCAGACTGGGCCGCCGTGGTCCATTCCAGCAGATGCCGCCGGGTAACCGTTAACCGCGCCAACGTGCGAACGAACGCATCAATGGCGCGCCAACTTTGATCGGCCAAAAAGGATAAGGTGAGGACAACCTGGAACAACGCCAGTTTGAGGTCGCTGAGCAAATGACGAAAAGGTTGGCTCTGACTAAGCGGTTGTTGTCGGGTCAAGCCGCGCAGCCCACGTGACGCGGCATCCCACACGGCGGGCAGACAGGCGGGAAACGCCAGTATCAGCAGTACGATCACCATGCCTTTCCATGCCGCGCTTAGCGGCAACGCGGCACAACATATCAGCATCAATAACAGCGTGGGCGCGAACAACGCACGCCGCAAATTGTCGATCATTTTCCAGCGGCCAACCGCGGGTAAACGTACTTTTTCACCTGACGCCGTGCGCACCAGCCCCAAAATCCAGGGCAGAAGTTGCCAGTCGCCGCGCGTCCAGCGATGTTGCCGTTTTACGATGACGTCATAGCGCGAAGGAAAGGTTTCCACCAGTTCAACATCGGAAGCCAGCCCCGCGCGCGCATAAACGCCTTCAAACAGGTCGTGACTGAGCAGTCTGTTTTCAGGAATACGCCCTTGAAGCGCACGCTCGAACGCGTCAACATCATAGATGCCTTTTCCGGTATAGGAACCTTCGCCGAACAAATCCTGATAAACATCGGACACGGCGGCTTCGTAAGGGTTGATGCCCCCCGGTGCGGAGAAAATACGCTGATAGAGCGACGTTTCATGTCCCGCCGGCAGAGAAGGGGTAATCCGGGGTTGCAGAATGGCGTAACCGGCCACTATATTCTCACCAACGCTATCCCAGCGAGGCTGGTTAAGCGGGTGAGCCATTTTACCCACCAACTTCAGGGCGGTATCGCGCGGTAAACGGGTATCGGCATCCAGCGTAATCACGTAGCGAACATCGGCAGGCACCTGGATGGGATGATCATTTATCGGCGTAAAACTGGTATCCGTCGCGCCGCGTAACAACCGGTTAAGCTCATGCAGTTTTCCCCGTTTACGCTCCCACCCCATCCATACTTTTTCACTGGGATTGAACAATCTTCTGCGGTGCAACAACAGAAATCGCTCACTGGCAGGTCCTGCCCCATAACGCTCATTAAGTTGTTGTAGCGCCAGCAATGCCTGCGTTAACAGGTGTTGATCGCCGGCCAGGATTTCCGTTTCGGCATCCACGCCGTCGGTCAACAGGGCAAAGGTCATATCCCCTTCTCCACTGGAGAGATAATGCACCTCCAATTGTTCCACCTGTTGCAGCATGTCCTGTTCGCTGGTCAACAGGGTTGGCACCACCACCAGCGTCCGGCAATGCCTCGGCACGCCATGCAACAACGCCAGCCCAGGCAGAGGCGCTGCGCCAAATAGCCAGGTGATAAGCCGGTTGACCCACGCCGTGGCGACTTCAGAAAAGGGAATGATGCTGATAACACCAATCAATAACAGCCAACCGTTCGAAACGGAGGATGCGGACAGAATGATCCCGGCGCCTGCCAGCAGGAGTGCGGTAAAAAATCCGATCATCGCGATGTAGCCTGCCATTCCAACACGCAGGGTAAATCGATTAAATCGCAGTAAAAACGCGGGACGAAAACCAATCGCGGCTTCAAGTTGCGGCCGACCTTCCGCGATCAGATAGTAGCCGGGCTCACGCTTACGTTCGCCCGGATCATCAGATAACGGGGAAACCGGCACTTGCTGCGCCAACAGCAACGCTTGTTCCGTAATATCAAGCTCAGTGCATGGCGCTTGCCGGGCGAGTTGCTCAATCGCGCTACGATATAAATTACGGGTGGAAAAATCCATCGCCGCAAACTCGCTGCCAGCGCGTAAACGCGCATCCACCAGGCTGACACTTTCAAAAAATGTCGCCCAGTCGATATCAGAAATCAATCGCATGCTGGTAATAATATTGCGCACCGTGACGTTAGAGACGCCCAGACGCTGTTGCGCATGTTGCACCACGTCTTCCATTGAGCTTCCCTGCTGTTTAAGCCGCTGTTCAAGCCAGCCCAACGCGGGTGTGGTTCTGGGATCATGATCGCGTAATCGCTTACTCAGTTGAGCGGCAAACGTCTCAGACAACGGCGCATCGTTATAAGACGCAAGGATATCGGAAGCAAGGGGATAGCTCGCCGCATCAGCGCGTATATCGCCCGTGCGCAACAGGTTATTCGCCAACCGCTCGGCCTTGGCGCGCTCCTTTCTACCCACGGTCATTTGATCGGCCAGACGTCGCAGATTTTCTATCAATACGATACGCAGAGTGATGGCGACCGCCCAGAGTTCACCTATCGTCAAAGGCTGAACTTCCTGATAGGCCATAATGAAGCGGCGTAAGGCTTCAGGATCGACATGGCTGTCAGTATGGGCGATGAACGCCCACACCAGGCCAAATACCCGCGGATAACCGGTAAAAGGCCCCTGCGACAATTTAGGCAATTGTCGGTAATAACGTGGAGGCAAATCTTCACGAATTTCACGAATTTGCGCCGCAACCAGATGATAGTTATCCAATAACCACTCGGCAGCAGGTACAACGTTACCGCCTTCCTCCAATTCGTGGGCGCTGGCGCGGTAAGCGGCCAGCAACACTTTCGCATTGTTATTTAAGCGATGGTGTAACGAGGTAACATGCGGAGGAGATAACGTGACGGGCTGGGCAGCGGCCAGAGTGCGACCATGCTGCTCCAGGCGCTCCATGCCAAACAGATCACCTCTGACAGGTCGAATATCATTCCAGGGTGACGCTTCATCTTGACGTAAGAAGGGAAATGCGCGGAAAAATATTTTCATAATCGCCTTTCAGCCTCAACGTAGAAATACGCAAGGCCACTTTGAAGGTAACGTCCAAAAGCTGGCAAACCTTATTGGCGCAGGATTGTCGGCACTTGATACAGGAAATACGTGTTCAATTTGCTCAGGCCGTGAAAAAACGACAACCGAGATCAGCGTGGCAGAAAATGAGTATAGTTGATAAATGTCAGGCCATTAAACATTGGCTCGAAACAGAAACAGGCAACAAAACCGGAGAAATCGGAACGCACAATAAACAGTATTGAAAAATAATGAATTAGGTATACAGCGGGGGATCACCTTGAGGCCGGGTTTTAAAACGCCGATGTAACCAAAGATATTGCTCTGGCGCGCGCATAATTTCATCTTCAATCGTTTTATTCAGATAATCCGCCGCCGACAGGCTGTCATCATAGGGATAATTTTCCAATACAGAAGAAATGATCAATTGATAGCCCTGTACGCCGGGTTTGCGGATCACCACCGCTGTCACTAATTCAGGTCTGGCATGCTTAACGATAATAAATGTCCCATTACTGGTGGCGGCACGATCCACCCCCAAAAAGGGGACAAATACGCTGCCCTTTATCCCCGGATCCTGATCGGGAGCAAACCACACCACCCCGCCATTTTTTAATGCATGAACCATCAAGACCAATTTTTTTCGGTCAACCAGGATATTTCCCGATCTTGAACGTCCCCATTTTTGCACCAGTTCCATGACTTTATTGTTATGAGGCCGATACATAACGATCATCGGTTTACAATGACCCAAAATACGAAAATGTAATTCCAGCGTCATGAAATGCATACCAATAACGATAACGCCGTTGCGTTTATTTTCTGCTGCGTGCAGATGCGCCAACCCCACGATATCAAACCACTTCTTGATGCGTCGATCGGACCAGAACCATGCCATACCCGTCTCCAGCAATGCGATGCCCAGAGAGGAAAAATTATCGGTTAATTTAATTTCGAGTTGCCGGGGAGTGATATCAGGAAAGCAAAGGGTTAGATTGCGTCGGGCAATCGCCGCGCGGCGCGTTAAAAAACGCATCGATTGGCGTCCCAGCCAACCGCCAAATCTGACCAGTGCGGGATAAGGTAATTGAACCAACAGAAACAACAATTCCAGACCAAACCATAATAACCAGTAGCGGGGATGAGCATAGTTAAAAAATACTTTGCAGCGGTTAATCATCATGCTTATCTCTAATTATCAGTCTGTTATCTACCGCGTGATATTTTAATGAAATAAAATTACTTCCGAATGACATTTACAATTTACGCCCGGTAATTTTTTTAATGGAAAGAAAAATCCTTTTTATTCATGTGTACATTTGTTCCGGGCAGGATGAAATAAAAATATTTTCATTCGCGTAATTTTTCGTATTCTTCCGCCAGCAATTCATAAACTTTGCTAAATCGCTGCTGAATAATCAACGGTTGCCCTTCCCTTGCCGCCAGTACGCCGGAAAGAATCACACAAGTCTGTGTAAACAAAAATACTTTCAGTTCTTCTTCTGTCATAGGAATATTCCTGTGTTGGAGGGGATTAAGCCTGTACGGTGACCGATGGAAAATGAATCAGGAGCGATATTTTTTATTTATCTCTCGGCAGGAAATACAAACCACATTTAGGACAAATAATCGTGATGTTTTCACGCAGTCGGTTTCTGTTTTGCTCAGTGACATGAGCGCATATGGGACAAGCTATTTTAACTGATCCGTTACTGAACATCCGAAGGACATTCAAAATATACATTTTTTTACCTTATGACTGTATGGATATTCAGTATACACCTTAATTTCACCAATAGCTCCTGATACATTCTTGGTATATAAAACGAGTCATGCAATTTTAGCGAAGAAGATCGAGGATTATGTTATTTGTCGGTTTACCGCAGTGGCAGCATGCGGCCTGGAGCCGTTTAGGACTGTACGATCTGGCTGATTACGCCCGCTATTTTAACTGTGTGGAAGGCAATACCACATTCTATGCCCTGCCTTCCCGCGAAGTGGTGTTGCGTTGGCGTGATATGACGCACGATGATTTTCGCTTCTGCTTTAAATTTCCCTCCAGCATCAGCCATCAGGCGGCGTTACAGCATTGTGATAACGACGTGCTGAGTTTCTATCAGTCTCTGGAACCTTTGGCCGAGCGCATCGGACAACTGTGGATCCAACTGCCTGCCGGGTTCAGCCCGCCGCAACTGCCTGTACTGTGGCAGTTTCTCGATAACTTGCCGCAGAACTTCTGCTACGCGGTGGAGGTCAGGCATCCGCTGTTTTTCGCCAAAGGCGATGAGGAGCGCCGCCTGAATCAGGGTTTGCAACAGCGCGGCGTCAATCGCGTCATTCTTGATAGCCGCCCGGTCCACCATGCGGCGCCTGACAGCCTTGCCATGCGTGAGGCCCAGCGCAAAAAGCCCCGTCTGCCGGTACATGCCGTGTTAACCGCGGTGCAACCGATCATTCGCTTTATTGGCAGTGAGAATGCCCAGGAGAATCGGCATTGGTTCCAATCGTGGCTGAATAAGCTACCGCAGTGGCAATCCGCACAACCATTTTTATTTATTCATACCCCCGATATCGGCAACGCGCCCCGACTGGCCCAGCAACTCTGGCCCTTGTTGGCTGACGTCCTGCCTGCCGTCCCCCCGATACCTGGCTGGCCCCAGCAGGCTTCGCTGTTTTAAACATGTCGTTTTCGCCTGTCGCCTCCGTAGCCGGCCATGCTATTTATCTATGGTCGGATACGTGTCATATAATTCAGATAAAAATAATTGGCTTGGCAGGCGACAGTTCTCTCAGGGAAAGCTATTATTCGGCAAACCGTTTTCGGTTAGGTTATGGAGTGAAAAATGGTAAGCGCGATCTACGTAGTGCTTGGCGCATTGTTGTTGGTAAAGCTGTCTCTTGATGTCGTAAAACTCAGAATGCAGTACCGCGTAGCCTATGGTGATGGCGGTTTTTATGAACTTCAAACGGCCATTCGCGTGCATGGTAATGCCGTGGAATACATTCCCATTGGCGCTATCTTGTTGGTTCTGATGGAAATGAATGGCGCGATGGTGGCGATGGTTCATGTCTGCGGGCTATTGCTGATTGTCGGGCGTTTATTTCACTATCACGGCTTGCGTCATCGTGAATTCCGCTGGCGGCGGGCGGGCATGATGGCCACCTATGTGTCGCTGGTATTGATGACGTTGATCAATCTCTATTATTTACCCTGGGAACTGATTTTTACCTTGTACTAATCCGCGACTCACCAGTAAATCACTCAGCGCTACGGATGAAACCGCCCTCCCTCATCCGTTTTGTGCGGGCCATTTGCCTCGCACCGTCATGACCTTTCGCATTGCCGGGACAACAGCGCATGCTTTATTGTCTCATTCTGCTAGAATACCGCTCTTCGATTATTTGCTCAGTCCTATTTCCGTCATGCCAAACCGCGATATGCTTTTTTCCGCCCCTATTGCCAATCTGGGCGACTGGACCTTCGATGAACGGGTCGCCGAGGTGTTTCCCGACATGATTCAGCGTTCTGTTCCCGGCTATTCCAACATTATCTCCATGATTGGCATGCTTGCCGAACGCTTTGTTCAGCCTGAAAGTCAGGTTTACGATCTGGGTTGCGCTTTGGGTGCGGCCACGCTGTCGATGAGACGAAACATTCGCGTGCCGGGATGCAAAATTATCGCGGTCGATAACTCGCCGGCGATGATCAGGCGTTGCCGCAACCACATTGACGCTTTCCGTTCCGCTACGCCGGTGGACATCATTGAGTCCGATATTCTGGATATCGACATAGAAAACGCCTCGATGGTAGTGCTGAACTTTACACTCCAGTTTCTGGAAAACGCCAACCGGCAATTGCTGTTGAACCGCATCTATCAGGGGCTCAATCCCGGCGGCGTGTTGGTGCTGTCGGAAAAATTCAGTTTTTCCGATGCCGAAATCGGCGAGTTGCTGTTCAACATGCATCTTGATTTCAAACGGGCAAACGGTTACAGCGAATTAGAAATCAGTCAGAAACGCAGCATGCTGGAAAATGTGATGCTGACAGATTCAGTGGAAACCCATAAAGAACGTTTAAAACTGGCCGGTTTCGAGCATCGTGAAGTCTGGTTCCAATGCTTTAATTTCGGTTCTTTATTGGCCGTTAAAACAGGGAAGTCAGCATGATCGATTTCGGCAATTTTTATCAGCAAATCGCCAAAGGACCGTTAAGTCACTGGCTGAATACGATGCCGCCGCAATTGAGCCGCTGGCAGCAAGAGTCGCTGCATGGGAAATTCAAGCTGTGGTTTAACACACTTGAGCATCTTCCCGCATTAACACCAACTTCGCTGGATCTGACGCACAGCGTCACCGCCCGCATGGAACCCGATATTTCCACCGGGCAGCGTGAAGGCATCGAAATGCTGTTACGTAATCTGATGCCCTGGCGCAAAGGCCCGTTTTCTCTTTATGGCGTAGATATCAACACCGAATGGCGCTCTGACTGGAAATGGACGCGCGTGTTGCCACACATCAGTCCGTTAAAAGATCGTCTAATCCTTGATGTCGGTTGCGGCAGCGGTTATCACCTGTGGCGCATGGTGGGAGAAGGCGCACGCATGGCGATCGGCATCGATCCCATGCAGTTATTTTTGTGTCAGTTTGAAGCGGTTCGCAAGCTGCTTGGCGAGGATCAACGCGCTCACGTATTGCCGCTTGGCATTGAGCAATTACCTGAACTGGCCGCATTTGATACCGTGCTCTCGATGGGCGTGCTCTATCACCGCCGTTCACCGCTCGACCATCTGTGGCAGTTGAAAAATCAACTGACATCGGGCGGTGAATTAGTACTGGAAACGCTGGTGGTTGAAGGTGATGAGCATCAGGTGCTGGTGCCCGGAGAACGTTATGCGCAGATGCGCAACGTCTATTTCATTCCTTCCGCTGCGGCCCTGACTAACTGGCTGGAAAAATGCGGCTTCACCGATGTGCGGGTGGTGGATGTCTGTGCCACCACCACGCAGGAACAGCGCTGCACTGATTGGATGATCACCGAATCACTGGCGGATTTTCTTGATCCCAACGATCAAACCAAGACGGTGGAAGGCTACCCGGCCCCGCTGCGCGCAGTATTGGTTGCCCGTAAACCTTAGTTATCGCGCAGGCAATAAACGTCTCAGCGTCGCTATTCTCAGGAACCTTGGTGAAATTTTGCCGTCTTTATGCTGAGGCGGGTGGAGAAAAGAAAAAAAGCCCCGGCAACACGCCGGGGCCTGGTACTCGCAAGCACACCGAATGGCATGCTGCGCGGCAAGGGATAAATGAGTGATCACGAGACAGACATTGTCAGTCTCGCTGACGCTAACTTACAGACAAACATCACGAAACGGATGAGGTTTCACGATCCGGGCTCAACGCCCGCTTCATGGCGGCTACCACGTCAGCATCCACGCTATACCGACTGAACTCATCCATATCGGTATTATCTCCACACATGGAAACGCCGATTTTTCGGTAGCGCATCGCGGATGTCGTCCACTGTCCGGCTGAACTGTGCAACTCCTGAATGCCGCTTTGCTGGAACTTTTGCAGGTTGGTGAGACGAACACCGGAACCAGCCATAATGATTGGACCACGACTAGCCTGAGTTAGTTCACGTAATAACAGCAATCCATTTTCCGCCGTCTGCTGCTGCCCCGACGTCAGGATGCGGGATACGCCCAAATCCGTTAGTTGCTCTAAAGCCAGATGCGGGTTGAGACACATATCGAAAGCACGATGAAATGTCACCGACATACCTTGCGCCAGCGACATGATTTGCTTCATTCGGGGCAAATCAATGTGACCTTCGGGGTCCAGCATCCCCACCACCAGCCCCGGAAATCCCATCGCCTTGATTTGTTCCACCTCATATTTGATCGTTGCAAATTCTGTTTCGCTATAACAGAAATCACCGCCGCGGGGCCGCACAATCGGATGAACGGGAATCGTTACCTGGTCACGGGCAAGACGCAACATGCCGTATCCGGGCGTTAATCCGCCCTCTCGTTGTCCCGCGCAAAGCTCAATACGATCCGCGCCAGATTGCGCCGCCGTTATCGCGCACTCGACGCTGTAACAACATACCTCCAGTTTTGTCATAGCCACCTCCATTTCAAACCAATGAACATCAAATATATTTCCTTAAAGGGAATAGATAACTATGACATTCAGGTTAGTTTCATGAGTAGACAAATGTCACAACGAATGTGATGCCCGGCAAAATAAATATGACATAAACCACAATTTCGTTAATGTATCCGCTTCAGTTCGTTATGATCTAAACGACCTGCAACCATTCTTTATTGCCTATTCGCCATTTTCGCTGCCGACAATATCGCGAATATCATGAGGATGAAATTTGATGGTGACTTTTCCCCTGCTAACCGCCAACGTTGGATTGGGAAGCCACTCATTCTCACCTTGCGGCGAACTGAATTTAAGCTTTATCCCTGGCGCGCGTAATGCTTCATCAGATAAACAAGCCAACGCCCGTTGATGCAATGTTGTTGCATCGCCCGGTAATACCAGCTCTATATGCTCCCACCCTTCATGGGAGTAATATTGCTTACCCGGCCAGGGTAATTCAATACAATCAATTTCCCAAGGGCCGATTTTGATGACCGCGTCTAATATGAAAAGACAGATAACGCGGCCATTAATCATCTTCTCGGATAGCAGTGTGCCGTTACCCGACAGTTCGGTTTTCCAGCGTTCCGCCGTGCTATGCTGATGACAGCGCAGAGAGAGGTGATCGGCATGAAATGACGTTAAATCAAGTTGAAGATCCTCCGCCAATGCCATGAGCTCCTGTTCAAAACGCGCCAAGTCCTGGGTTAATGTTTCAGACAGCATACAAAAAACTCCTAACTGATTTTTAACGATTTCTTATATAAATCCATACATTAATCACATCCAGATTCATAAAGTTCTTTGATGTAATCAGTAAATGATTTTTATCTTAAATCTATTTAATTAAAAAAATAAAACGTTAAATACAACAGGATAAAAAGTCCAACAGAATGATTAATAACCGAAAAAATTTATCTACCTTGGATAATTGAGATAACTCTTATCATTTTTTCTGGGAGTTATCTTAAATAAAAAGCGCCCCATTGTACGATTAAAAAAAACAAGATACTCTGATTCGAGTAATATACAGAGAGAGTGAACGATATGATTTTGTTAATTATTTCAATATTGCTGGTGATAATTGCAGCATATGCGATTTTTCGTCACTTTAAAACCAGAAATGAGCTTAAAATCGGCGCAACCCCCCGCAACCGAAAACGTTAAATAAATAATTAATTATTCTGCCGCATTCCGTTCCACACTAATAAAAATAATCCGCTTTTTACTTCCTTATCATCCATTTTCCACTTCATTGCAAGTCTGTCATTTTCTGCTGCAAATACCCCCCGTTTGCTGACTCATAAAGGCAAATATGGTATAAGCAGGGCTTGGTTTTTTATTTAAGGTAACCCGGTGAATATTCAGGCTCTTCTCTCCGAAAAAGTCAGTCAGGCATTGGCCGCGGCGGGTGCGCCGCTCAACAGCGAAGCGCAGGTCCGTCAGTCCGCAAAAGCACAGTTTGGCGATTACCAAGCGAATGGCGTTATGGCTGTGGCAAAGACACTTGGCATGCCGCCACGCCAGTTGGCGGAAAAGGTACTCCAGCATTTAACGCTGGATGGCGTTGCCGCGAAAACAGAAATCGCTGGCCCAGGTTTTATCAATATTTTTCTCGATAAACAATGGGTCGCCAGTCAGGTAGAGAACGTGCTGAACGCGCCAAAACTTGGGGTCGCCCCGATTGAGCCGCAAACCATTGTTATCGACTATTCCGCGCCCAACGTGGCCAAAGAGATGCACGTCGGTCACCTGCGCTCCACCATCATCGGTGACGTGGCTGTCCGCACATTGACGTTTCTTGGCCATAATGTGATTCGCGCCAACCATGTCGGCGACTGGGGTACGCAGTTTGGCATGTTAATCGCCTATCTTGAGAAAGTGCAGAATGAAAACGCCAGCGAGATGGATCTGTCGGATCTTGAGGCATTCTATCGTGAAGCGAAAAAACACTATGACGAAGATACCGAATTTGCCGCGCGCGCGCGCGCCTATGTGGTAAAACTTCAGGGCGGCGATGAGTATTGCCGTCAGATGTGGCGCAAGCTCGTCGATATCACCATGACCCAGAACCAGCTTAATTATGAGCGCCTCAATGTCACGTTGACCAAAGACGATGTAATGGGCGAAAGCCTGTACAACAGTATGTTGCCGGGCATTGTGGCCGATCTTAAAGCGAAAGGTCTGGCGGTTGAAAGCGAAGGCGCGACAGTCGTATTTCTTGATGAATTTAAAAACAAGGAAGGCGAAGCGATGGGCGTCATCATCCAGAAAAAAGATGGCGGCTACCTTTACACCACCACAGATATCGCCTGCGCGAAATATCGCTACGAAACGCTGCATGCCGATCGTGTGCTTTATTACATCGATTCCCGTCAGCACCAGCACTTGATGCAAGCCTGGACCATTGTGCGTAAAGCAGGTTATGTTCCAGACAGCGTCAGCCTGGAGCATCACATGTTCGGCATGATGCTGGGTAAAGACGGCAAACCATTTAAAACCCGTGCCGGCGGCACCATCAAGCTGGTCGATTTGCTGGATGAGGCCTACGAGCGGGCCTATAAGCTTATCGCCGCCAAAAATCCGGAGATGTCCGCGGATGAGTTAAGCGCATTGGCGAACGTGGTTTCCATCGGCGCCATCAAATATGCCGACCTGTCGAAAAGCCGCACCACCGATTACGTGTTTGACTGGGACAATATGCTGGCGTTTGAGGGCAACACCGCTCCTTATATGCAATACGCCTATACCCGCGTGGCATCGATCTTTAAACGCGCCAACGTGCAGGAAGCGGCGCTGACTCAGCCCGTTCGACTGACCGAGGATCGCGAATTGGCGCTGGCTACGCGTTTACTGCAATTTGAAGAAATAATCACCACCGTGGCGCGTGAGGGTACGCCGCACGTCATGTGCGCCTATCTTTACGATGTGGCGGGTCTGTTCTCCGGCTTCTATGAGCATTGTCCGATCCTGAATGCGGAAAATGAGGATGTCCGTCAGAACCGCCTGAAACTGGCGTTGCTGACCGCCAAAACGCTGAAACAAGGTCTGGATACATTGGGTATCGACACTGTCGAGAAGATGTAACGCCAGATTGTCCGGCATGAACAGCAAAAACCGTTGGCGGTGCCAATGGCTTTTGCTTATGCAGCGTTTCAGCCAGCAATATGACGGGCAAAATCCCGCGGACGAAACCCTAACAGCGCCAGCGTAACGAAGTACGCGCCGGCCCCCGCAACCACCATGACCATCAGCCGCGCGATACGATGCGTCATGTTGCCGATATCCCAGGCCGGCATCCACCACAATAGGCCGATAAGCACCAGCGCCATCACCACAACCGCCACGCACAGTTTTAGCAAAAAACGCGTCCAACCCGGCTGCGGATGAAAAATATCCTGCTTACGCAGTTGCCAGAACAGCAAGCCCGCATTGATACAAGACGCCAGCCCGATAGATAACGCCAACCCCGCGTGCTGCAACGGCCCGATGAAAATCAGGTTCATTATCTGCGTCAGAATCAATGTGACGATCGCAATTTTCACCGGCGTTTTGATATCCTGCCGTGAGTAAAATCCAGGCACCAGAACCTTGACGACGATCAACCCCATCAGCCCCACCGAATAGGCAATCAGCGCGCGCTGCGTCATCGCCGCGTCAAAGGCGTTAAATTCGCCGTACTGAAACAGCGATACAGTCAATGGCTGCGCCAAAATGCCTAACGCCACCGCACTCGGCAGCGCCAGAACGAAGCACAGCCGCAATCCCCAATCCATCAAGCGCGAATATTCATCAACGTTGCCGCTGGCAAAGCTTTTCGCCAGCGATGGCAGCAGAATGGTGCCCAACGCCACCCCAAGCACCCCGGAAGGAAACTCCATCAACCGGTCGGCGTAATACATCCATGACACCGAACCTTGAACCAGAAAGGAGGCGAAAATGGTGTTGATAATCAGTGAAATCTGGCTGACGGAGACGCCAAGAATAGCTGGCCCCATCAGCCTCATCACTCGCCAAACGCCTGGCTCGCGCCACTTGATACGCGGCAACACCAGCATGCCAATCTTTTTCAGATAGGGTAGTTGGTAGCCCAACTGGAGCAGGCCGCCAACCAGCACGGCCCACGCCAGCGCCATGACCGGCGGATTGAAATATGGCGCGGCAAACAGCGAAAAACCAATCATGCTGACATTGAGCAGCGTGGGGGCAAACGCAGGTACGGAGAAACGGTTCCAGTTATTCAGTACCGAGCCCGCCATTGAAGCCAGCGAAATCAGCAAGATATAAGGGAACGTCACGCGCAACAGCGCGGTGGTCAGTTCAAAACGCTCCGGCGTGGCGGCGAAACCGGGCGCGGTCACCATAATCACCCAGGGCGCGGCCAGCATGCCTGCGATAGTCACCAACGCCAGCACCAGCGTCAACATACCGGAGACATAGGCAAGAAAGGTGCGCGTCGCCTCTTCCCCCTGCTGGCTCTTGTACTCCGCCAGAATAGGGACAAAAGCCTGAGAAAATGCCCCTTCGGCAAAAATGCGCCGCAGCAAATTAGGCAGTTTAAATGCGATAAAGAAGGAGTCCGCCACCATGCCGGCCCCAAACACGCGGGCGATAATGGCATCACGCGCGAAACCTAAAATGCGTGACAGCATAGTCATGGCGCTGACGGCGCTCAGTGATTTAAGTAAATTCATCCGATTAATTCTGAAATGTCCGGGGACGATTATTGACCACGTTGGGATCATCCTGATTGCGGGATCCGGTTAGTCTACGCATTGCGTGTGTAATAGCTACCGAACATTGTCACCATCGCTGAATATTTCAGCTTTTTCTCAGCTTTTTTTTTCGATCGTCGGTAACGCGTTTCCCCGGCGGCGACCGCTTTTCCAACAGACAGCCAATCATACTGGCTGCTCATACACATAGCTGATATTACAGCATTATTCCTTAGCGCTGGTGTTTCCACTCATGGTTGATCAGCACGGTTAAAACATGATCCTGCCATTTGCCGTCAATCAACAGATAGTCTTTCGCGTAACCTTCGCGTTCGAACCCCAGTCGGGCCAGCAAATTACCGCTACGATGATTATGCGGCATATGGTTAGCCATGATCCTGTGCATATGCTGTTGGCGCTGCATGTAACGTAATGCGGGTTTCAGCGCCTCATACATCAGCCCCTGCCCTTGCCATTTTTCCCCCAGCGAGTAGCCAAGATAGCAGGCATGAAATGCGCCGCGCAGCACATTGCTAAAATTGGCCACGCCCATGACCTCATTTTCATTGGGATCCAGCAGCAAAAAATAGTAGGCGCTGCCCTGTTTATGCATATCGTTGATGACGCTCAAACGCGCCTGCCAGCCGGATGGGTAACAATGGCTGACATCACGCACCGGTTCCCAGGGCCTGAGAAAATCGCGATTTTCCGCATAGTACTCAGCCAGTCGCCATGCATCACGCTCATGAGCCAAACGCACTATCAGCCGGTCAGTGACTAAATGAACTTTTGCTGGCATAGAACGATAGCCAAACATTCCTTCCCCCCCAAATATCCGTTGCTTCGATAAGTAAAATTTATCGGGGTAAAAAACAAATATTTTCTGACAGCAGAAAATACCGCATATGGCCGATGATACTCACTATAACCGCATAAATTCTCTGGCGTAAAATCCCTATCGCCGAGTTATTGTCCAATCGAATCGGTAAAATTATTTTTTATACTGAAAGTGCTACTCAGATAACGTTCCGTCGATAAAAAAATATTATCTATTAACGGGCTATCCCAAAGAGGAAATAGGGTACAAAATAATCACGTCGGTTATTTTCTTTCATTTTTGTGGTGATACATGCCGCTGATGTCGCGAGCTCGGAGTCTGGGCAAATATTTTTTATTGCTGGATAATATGCTGGTGGTTCTGGGGTTTTTCGTTGTTTTTCCCCTTATTTCCATTCATTTTGTCGATTAACTTGGCTGGGCGGCATTGTTAGTCGGTATTGCGCTGGGATTACGCCAGTTGATACAACAAGGGCTGGGCATTTTCGGCGGCGCCATTTCCGACCGCTTCGGCGCCAGGCCTATGATTGCCGCCGGTATGTTGTTACGCGCCGTCAGTTTCATTTTCATGGCGATTGCCGACGAACCCTGGCTATTGTGGCTCTCCTGCCTCCTGTCTGGTTTGGGCGGAACGCTTTTCGATCCGCCACGCACCGCGTTGGTCATCAAACTGGTTCGTCCGCATGAGCGTGGCCGATTTTACTCCCTGCTGATGGTGCAGGATAGCGCGGGCGCGGTGATCGGCGCCCTGCTCGGCAGTTGGCTGCTTCAGTACGATTTCGACATCGTCTGCTGGGTGGGCGCGGTGATCTTCGTCCTGGCGGCCATAGTAAATCTGTGGTTGTTGCCCGCATACCGTATCTCGACGGTTAGAACCCCTATTCTGGAAGGCATGACACGCGTTATCCGCGATCGGCGCTTCCTGACCTATGTGCTGACCCTGACCGGTTATTATATGTTGGCGACGCAGGTGCTGTTGATGTTGCCTCTGATGGTAAATGAAATCGCCGGCGCCCCCAGCGCAGTAAAATGGATGTATGCGATTGAAGCGACGCTATCGCTTACGCTGCTCTACCCCCTCGCACGCTGGAGCGAAAAACGTTTCCGGCTGGAACAACGCCTGATGGCCGGCCTGTTTATCATGTCAATCAGCATGTTCCCGATCGGCCTGACCACCGGTCTGCAAACGTTGCTGATGCTCATCAGCTTGTTTTATCTCGGCGCCATTATTGCGGAGCCCGCGCGTGAAACGCTAAGCGCTTCACTGGCCGATGCCCGCGCCAGAGGTAGTTATATGGGATTCAGTCGTCTTGGGTTGGCGCTGGGCGGCATGATTGGCTATAGCGGCGGTGGCTGGCTGTTCGATACCGGGCATGCCCTGAATCAGCCGGAACTCCCCTGGTTTATGCTGAGCGCCATTGGTTTTCTCACGCTGGCGGCGCTTCATTGGCAGTTCAATCAACGCCGCATCGAACCGGCGATGCTGAGTGGCCGCTAAGTTGCGGCTTTACCGATGATTTGATCTCACCAATAAAGCACTTCATAATTTCCTAATACATTCAAATAATTGTTATCGCTTATTTGTGGAGTATATGCCCGGCCGCGTAGGCGGCCATTGTCTCATACCCTGCATCGTGATGTGACGTCCTGCCGGTATTCCGCGCACACCGGCCATGCGGAAACATGCCGCTACATCGCAGACAACGGGTGCATCAGTGAACCAAAGGATAACCAGTATGAAGTTATATATTTATGATCACTGCCCCTTTTGTGTAAAAGCCCGGATGATTTTCGGCCTGAAGAATATCCCTGTTGAACTGCAAATATTAGCCAATGACGATGAGGCGACGCCCAAGAAAACGATTGGCGAGAAAATGGTGCCTATCCTGCAAAAAGACGATGGCAGCTTCATGCCTGAAAGTATGGATATTGTTCATTTCATCGATAATTACGACCAGAAACCGCTCCTGACCGGCCCGACCAATCCGGCAATCGCCGCCTGGTTGCGCAAAGTGTCCGATTATACGACGCGTCTGATTATTCCGCGTTTTGCTCAGGCGGCATTCGAGGAGTTTGCAGCGGCTTCCGCCCGTCAGCACTTCATCAGCAAAAAAGAAGCCCAGATTGGCAGTTTTGCGGAACACCTTGATCATTCACCCGGTTTGATTAAAAAGCTGAACAACGACTTACAAGAACTAGAACCGCTGATCGTTCGACCTAATGGCTGCAATGGCGAACTTTCGACGGACGATATCCACCTGTTCCCGCTGCTGCGCTCTCTGTCGATTGTAGCTGGCGTCACGCCGCCGTCACGGGTTGCCGCCTACCGAGACAACATGGCCAAACAGACTCAGGTCACCTTGCTGAGCAGTCTGGCGCAATAAATCTTGACGCAATAAAATCCTGTTTTGCCGTTTCGCCATGAAGCGGCATTTTCCGTCCCACACAGGATAATGTTTACCATCGCACTGTCCACACGCGCCGGACTCGTTATTTTCAGTGCTATCTGATTGGTCTGGCCGAGGTAAACATGCACGCTGTGCTTGCATTTGAATAACTGGATTACACACCAAAAAAGCCTGATTGAGGTTAATGAAATGAAGAAGTTAGGATTAGCGGCAACGGCATTGCTACTTGCTTTTTCGCTAAGCGGTTGCAACAAACTGACGCAATACACACTGAGCGAACAGGAAGTCAATGAGTACCTGCAAAAGCACAATGATTACAAAAAACAGTTGGGCGTCCCCGGTGTGGTGGATGCCAATATCGTGCTGACCGAGTTAGCCAGTCAGATTGGCAGAGCCGAACCGGGGAAAATCACCTTGTCGGGCAACGCTAGAGTGGACATCAGCTCGCTGCTTGGCAACCAGAACGCTGACCTGAAACTGACCCTGAAAGCCCAGCCAGTGTTCGATAAAACCAAGGGCGCGATTTATCTCAAAGAGATGGAATTGGTGGATTACACCGTCCAGCCGGAAAAAATGCAGACAATGATAAAGACTATAAGTCCTTATCTGGATCAATCGCTAAAAAGTTATTTTGATCAAAAGCCAGCTTACGTTCTGAATGCGGATAACAGCGCCACCGAAGCGCTGGCGAAGAAAATGGCTAAAGGCATTGAAATCAAACCGGGACAAATTGTGATTCTTTTCACCGACTAACCGCGACCGTTCAACGGCGTTGGCGGAATGATTTTCGCCAACGCCATTTAATGTTCCTGCTATTCTGCGTCGTTATCCGCCGCGTTATTAACGTCCTCTTCCAACTCATCGCGCATGGCGTCCAGCGCCTCACGGCAAACTATCGCCAGTGTGCGATAAAATGGCGTCACGGCATGACTTTCCACCTTACCCAGAAAACGATGACTCCAGGGCAGCAAATAATCATCAAACAAGGTGATCTGTGCCGCTGTTTCATTTTCCTGCGAGTGGTCCTCCAGCCAGGATGCCGCCAGCAACAGCGCGCCAACGTGATCGATCGCTCCACTATTCAGCGGCATACCGCGCGTTTGCAAAAAGCTGCGCACATCCGTCTGTTTATCGTCAGTTTCGTAGGCAGAACGCCAGGGCGGTACGGCGCAATCGTCACCGACAAACAACGCCTCATAATCCGCTGCCATCGCAGTGAGATCGACGGCTTTTTCCAGCCTTTCCAGCAAGGCTTCCTGTTCCAGCGGCCAATGCTGCTGAAGTTGGCCCTCTTCAATGAGCGTGAGCACCGGCGCCAATACCGGATCTTGCGGCTGACGATAAAACAAGGTGCCCAATATGCGGCACACGATAGAAAACTCATTCATTCAGAAACCTGTTAATTATTAAGTGACAGTGTCATAAATCAGCTAGCTCGGCGATTGCCGGTCTGCCTCGCTGTTCGAGAAAATCCAGCACTCGTCGGGGGCTTACGTTTAAAATCCTCGCCTGCGGAAAATTCACTTGCTGCAAAATACGTTCGTAGTGGGTGAAGTCTCCCAGAGAAAAGGCAATATGGGAATCAGAACCTAAAGAAAGTACCCCGCCGGCATCACGTACGGCTTTGGCAATCGCACGACAATTCGGTTCGCTTCCCGGGCGGGAAAGCAGAGGTAAATCTACGGGATACATATTTTCTCCTGGGCCAGAATTATATCTGGAACATAGTATTTTTGGCTTTACCACACCGCCAACATACAAACAAATAACTTAAAATTAACACAATTAAAACATTATTATAAAAGGTGGTTAAACGATAAAAACAGATGAACTGGCGAGTAAAGCGACAAATTGCCTTAAGTTTAGCTAAACGCGCGCATCAGGGGCAGAAGTTTGTTGACGCTATTACACAATTTCCCTACATTAGCGCCGTTGCGGTACAACGTACCGATGACGCCGGTGAGGTGTCCGAGAGGCTTAAGGAGCACGCCTGGAAAGTGTGTATACGTGAAAACGTATCGAGGGTTCGAATCCCTCCCTTACCGCCACTTCAGTCCCAAGCTGGGCACGTCGATTCCCGCCGATTTCCCTCCGGAAACGGCGGTGAGCGTGCGCAGCAGCTCTCCCTTCGATCCCATGATGCGAACTTCGGCCTCTCCGACCTCGACCCGCTGGGCGAAGGCGCGCAGGTGATCCCGCCGATAACCGCCCCCGTCGAGCCTGATGCGCTGCCGGGCCACGTCGGCGAACCGGCGCACGGTGGCGGGCGTCACCGCCCGATTGCCGGAGCTTTCGAGCATGGCCTGCGCCCGCTCGGCATCGACCTGCGCCTGGTCGCGAAGCGCCTTCAGACCCGCGATACGGTCTTTCAGCGCGGGGTCGCTAATATCGGCCACACCTGATTCGATCGCGTCATAGAGGCGCTTGAGCCGCAGTTCGGTCTCAGCCGCCCGGCGGTTCAGTTCGGCGATATGGTCCTGCCGGCGTTCAGCGCGTTCGTGCCGGCGGTCGAGGACCGAGGCCAGTACCTCCTCCAGCCGGTCGGGCTGGAGCAGCCGATCCTCGATATGGCTGGCGACGATGGTGTCGAGCTTCTCCATCGGGATCGAGCGGCCCGAACAGCCGGTCTCGCCCTGCCGCGCCTTGATCGAGCAGGTGTAGTAGCGATAACGCCCGCCCTTGCCGGTGCGGATGGTCATGGCTCCACCGCACTTCTCGCAGAAGCAGATACCCGTCAGCAGGGTCGGGCCGCTGACCACGCGCGGCGGCGTGACCTTGGGATTGCGGGCCTTCAGATGCGCCTGAACGGCGTCGAAGGTCTCAAGGTCGATCAGCGGCGGCACGGGCACCGTGACGATCTCGCTGATGGGCTTCAGTTCCTTGGTCTTGGAGCGCTTGTTGAACTCGTGCTCGCCGATATAGGTGCGCCGCGTCAGGATGCGGTGGAGCTGGCCGATGCCCCAGCGCCCTCCGTCGCGGGTGAAGATGCGGCGCGCGTTCAGATGGGACACGATCGCCTTGACGCCCATCGGCCCGGACATGCCGTTCCCTTCCAGCGCCAGCCGGTAGATCAGCCGCACGGTGTCGGCGTGCAGCGGATCGATCTCCAGCTTCTTCTTGGTCTTGGCCCCGCGCTGCTCGGCCGCGACGATGCGGTAGCCGATCGGCGGCAGCGCGCCGTTCCAGAAGCCTTGCCGAGCGTTCTCCTTCAGGGCGCGCATGACGTGCTTGCCGTTCTCCTTGGACTGATACTCGTCGAACAGCGCCATGATCTGGCGCATCATGACGTGCATCGGATCGTCGCCCATCTCCTGCCAGATGGCACTTCCAGCATAAGTCGATCACCATTTCCGTTTGAGCAGAGGGAACACGATGAAACAGATTGGGTTCGATGCCCGTTCAGCGCCGCCCATCTGCTTTGATGGGATAGTGCAGCAGGAGACGATAACCGCCCTGCATCATCCTGATGCCGTGGGCAACGAGGCGGCGGGCCTTGTTCTTGCGCGGATCGACTTCCCAATCCTCTTTGCTGCCGCTGAAGCCGAGCAGCGCTTCGGCGATGGTGCGGTAGCTCGCGCCGTGCCTCCGTGCGTCCAAGGCTCTTAGCGACAGGATATGCCACTGGCGGAGCAGGTCGGGCATGACCCGAAACTCCGGCCCCGGTCGGCGACCCGCGACGGAGCGCCAGAAACGCCGGGCAGCATGGGATCGCAGTTCGTAGAAAGTATCCGAGGGTAAAAACGTGCCGTAGAAGGTCACAGCGTCGGGATTGCTGCGGGGCAGCCACAATTGATGCGCGATGCCATCGGCCCGCCATATGCCGTGCCAGCCATCGGCCGCGCGGCGCAGGTCGAGGCCGTCGAGTTGGGCGAGCTTGATGGTCGGACCACTGGCGTCAATTATATGCGCGACCGGCAACAGCATGAAGGCATTCGGATACACGCGCGGCGACCAGAGCGGAGCTCGCAAATCAGCTGCCGTGTCAGGGTCGCTTGGGAAACAGTAAACCCCAGCGATGCGCAAACGATCTCAGTTGTCTCGCGTCCTGTCTTCCGGTTAGCGCCAACGTCTGGCAATCGTGGCGATATTCGTCGTTGCGGCGCAGATACTCCCAAGCGAAACCGGAGGCGGCAAGCTGCCACATGTACCCGTAGGTTGCATGGTGCCACCATTCGATATCCAGCATGGCGTCACTCCTCCATGCCGCGCCTTGATTGGATGAGCGACGCGAGGGGAATGCGCGAACCCAATTGGGTCGGCACTCCCCATGGACGGTCGGTCATCGGTGCTGAATGCCGCCGTCGCCGCATTACAGATTCGCCCTAGCGGCTATAGACGGCAGTAATACGGGTGCTCTGGATCTTATTCGCACCGATCATGAACCCGACCAAGGCGTTGCTCGGGTTCTCCGGCAATTCCAACTGCTCCGTCGAAAGAGCATGCACGGTGAATATGTAGCGATGCACTTCACCCGGAGGCGGACAAGCGCCACCGAAACCCGCCGCCCCGTAGTCATTGGTGATTTCGATGGTGCCTTCCGGCATCGTTCCGTTTCCGCTCGCGCCAAGCTCGACGGAGGTTACGGATGCAGGGATGTTAACCGCATTCCAATGCCACCAGCCCGAACCCGTCGGTGCGTCCGGATCATATGCAGTGATCGCGAAGCTCCGCGTGCCGTCGGGCGCACCCGACCACGAGAGCTGCGGCGAAACATTGTCACCGTCACATCCGAAGCCTGCGAAGACATAGGTGTTCTCAAGTTGCGCGCCTTCAGCGATCGATGTGCTGGACAAGCGGAAGTCCTGCGCGCTGGCGGTTGTAGCCGTCGCCCCGGCAAGTAGCAGACCGGCAATGAGGGTTTTTTGAAGCATGATTAGGCTCCTTGGCCAAGGGGTTGAACATGCTCCAGAGATAGTCGGTCGCCGCATGTCGCGCTTCCGGCAAACATGCAAAGATTGTCGAAAAACGATCAATGTTCCGCTGACCGGATCAATTTTGGCTTGATCCCGAACCTTTTCCGAAAGGAGTCGGAAAAGTGAGAGGGTGTTTTGAACCCGCATTCCAGCGCGATCTGCGAAACAGGAACATCTGTCGTCTGCAACAGGGTGAGACCCCTTTCGAGACGTGTGTTCAGCAGAATCCGCGCGAAGCCGTGTCCCGATTTCGCAAGCCAGCGGCGCAGGCTTGCCTCGCTCATGGCAAAGTGCCCCGCCACTTCCGAGATGCGCCACGGATGGCTAAGATCGGCTTCGATCAGACGCCGCACTTTGCTAAGGGGCAGTTCTTCATCTCGGGCTGGAAGACTCACCCCGTTGTGCCGCAACCAGATCAGGGGTTCGAGAAGTCTATGCTGCCTGATCGGCGGCGGCAGGCCTTCGTTGTCGAGCGTATCCCTGATAAGATGGAGTATTTGAAACGGTCGGTGGGGAATTGCGCGCAAGACCTGGATGCCCGGCGTGCCGTTCCGTGGCCGTTGGTCGGAGAAAACGGCATCGACCAGTTCATGCGTGAAGCACACGCCATCGGCCCTGTAGCTGTCTTTCAGGATCGGGCGATTTTCCATCGTCACCACAGAACCGGGCGGAAAAATCATCAGATCTCCTGCTTCGCCGATCAGCTCCCCATTGTGTGGACAAAGAACTCTTTTGGACCCGGCTTGAACAAAAAACAAAAACGTCAGTCTGAAGTATAGTTCCGTAAACGTGGCCGTCGTAGCTTGAGTGATAGGAAGGATTGAAACGTCGGAAACCGAGATAGGAGAGTAAATGCAGCCGTTACGTCCACTATGTTCCATGCAACCCTATCCTCTGAACGAGGGCTTCGGTCTGCATGAGACTATCAGATGAGGCGTTGAAGGACACGGGTGGATTTTTCGGCGGGCCGGGTCCGGTTTGGTCTCGCCGTCCGTGGCCGTGCGGAACGGAAGAGCCTTGTTCGTTGCGCTTCGCCTCGTCGGCTTTGCGCGGCGTTGCCGCGCGATGGCGGGCTGCGCTGCGATATGTGGGGTCTCCGCGCCGCCCGCCATCGGTCATGCCCGATCCTGCGGCGGTTGAGTTCTGTCATGCGCACCTGCTGAACGTTCCTCTACGAATGCCTCTTTCCCCTTTCCGGCCCACAGTTCTTGCGCCCGCTCTCTGTCTTCACTTTTGAGCTTTTCGGCCATCCAGATGAGAGCGCCGTAGATCACGGCGCGGTCATCGCCGGTCAGGTCCACGATGCCCGCCTTGACGACGAGGCCGCCGAGTTCGATCAGATGCCGCGTTCGCTTGCGGCGCTCGACCTGCCAGCTTCGCATGTCATGCCGCACCCGTTGTGCCTGATGTCGGTTGCGCGCCGCCCGGTTGCGCTTGAGCGCCGCCATTGTCGCGGTCAGGCGTTGGCGCAGATCGCCGCGACCGACCCCGAAAGAACGCAATACCGCGCTTCGCCCACGCCTCCCTCTTTCCGGCATCGGTGGTTTCCGCCAACACGATCAGCGCGCCCGCCAGTTCCTCGGCGGTGAAGGCATCGGCCCCGGTGGCGATCACCAGTTCGCCGAGTTGCTGCACTTTACGGGTTTTCAGTTCCCGCGCCTTGTCCTCCAGCGCCTTCAGTTCCGCGTCATAGTCCCGTGGCTTGCGCATCGTCATCTCCATCGTGTCTGCAAGCTGTTGATGCAGCGATGATAGTTGCGCAGGCCGCTGAACGCAGTATTGTTGCCGGGACGGTGTGGCACGGCCCGGTTCACCCCGAGATTTTTTCGAGGGAGGGCGCGCTTATACGTCGTTCCGACGTGCGCTTCGCCGTGGCAATGCTTGATCGCAATGGCGATCTATCATCTTCACGTCAAGGTCATCGGCCGCAAGGCCGGAAGCAGTGCGGTGGCGTCCGCCGCCTACCGCTCGGCCTCGCGGATGCGCGACGAGCGCATCGACCGCGTGCAGGATTTTACCAGCAAGCGCGGCGTCGTCCATTCCCAGGTGCTTCTGCCAGAGAATGCACCGGAGGCATGGAACGACCGCGAACGGCTCTGGAACGATGTGGAGGCGTTCGAGGTCAGGAAGGATGCCCAGCTTGCCCGCGAGGTGGAGTTCGCCATTCCGCGCGAGATGACACAGGCGCCGGGCATCGAACTCGCCCGCGACTTCGCACAGGCCGAATTTGTCGATCAGGGCATGATCGCTGATCTCAACGTGCATTGGGACATCGGCGAGGACGGGATGCCAAAGCCCCATGCCCATGTCATGCTCACCATGCGCAGTGTGGACGAGAACGGGTTCGGCCAGAAGGTGCGGGACTGGAATGCTACCCAGATGGTCGAGCGCTGGCGGGAACGCTGGGCCGAGCACGTCAACGAGCGGCTAGCAGAACTCGACATTGATGCCCGGATCGACCATCGCAGCCTTGAGGCGCAGGGCATCGGGCTGGAGCCGCAAAGCCAGATCGGCGCAACGGCGCAGCGCATCGAGGGTGAAGGGATCGAAGCTGCCGACCGCGCGGACATGCACAGGGAGATCGCGCGCAACAACGGCGACAGGATCATCGCCGATCCTTCGGTGGCTCTGGACGCGATCACGCAACAGCAATCGACGTTCACGCGCCGGGACATGGCGATGTTCGCACACCGGCACAGCGACGGCCTCGACCAGTTCAACGAGGTCATGGGCGCGATGCGCAATGCGCCTGATCTGGTGGAATTGGGCAAGGACGGACGCGGCGAGGATCGGTTCACTACGCGCGACATGATCGAGGCCGAACAGCGGCTTCATCGCGCTGCCGAGATGATGGCGGAACGCGAACGACATGACATGAACGACGCCGAGAGAGAGGCAGCACTTGCGCGCGCCGAACAGCGCGGCCTTGTCCTGTCCGGTGAGCAGGTGGATGCACTGGCACATGTCACGGACGGGCGAGACCTTGGCATCGTCGTCGGCTATGCCGGGACGGGAAAGAGCGCCATGCTGGGCGTTGCGCGGGAGGCTTGGGAAGCGGCAGGCTACGAGGTGCGCGGCGTGGCGCTGTCCGGCATAGCCGCCGAGAATCTGGAAAGCGGATCGGGCATCGCGTCCCGCACCATCGCCAGCATGGAGCATGGTTGGGCGCAGGGCCGCGATATGCTCACATCCAGCGATGTTCTGGTTATTGACGAGGCGGGCATGGTTGGCACCCGCCAGTTGGAGCGTGTGCTGTCCCATGCCGCCGACGCCGGAGCCAAGGTCGTGCTGGTCGGCGATCCGCAGCAGTTGCAATCCATCGAGGCGGGTGCGGCCTTCCGATCTAGCCACGAGCGTCATGGCGGCGTGGAAATCCATGAAGTGCGCCGCCAGCGTGAGGACTGGCAGCGTGACGCCACCCGCGACTTGGCGACCGGCAGAACCGGCGATGCGATCAGCGCCTATGACCGTCACGGCATGGTGCATTCCGCTGAAACACGCGAGCAGGCGCGCGGCGATCTGATCGAGAATTGGGATCGCGACCGGCAGGCAGCACCGGACAGCAGTCGCATCATCCTCACCCACACCAATGCCGAGGTGCGAGAACTCAACGAGGCGGCGCGCGAGCGGATGCGGGAGGCGGGCGATCTGGGCGAGGACGTGCGCGTGACGGTCGAGCGGGGCGCACGCAGCTTCGCCAGCGGGGATCGCGTCATGTTCCTGCAAAACGAGCGCGGGCTGGGCGTAAAGAACGGCACGCTCGGCACCATCGAGGAAGTCAGCACGCAGAGCATGACGGTGCGCACCGATGACGGGCGCGGCGTCAGCTTCGATTTGAAGGATTACGACCGCATCGACCACGGTTATGCCGCGACCATCCACAAGGCGCAGGGCATGACCGTAGACCGGACGCATATGCTGGCAACGCCCGGCATGGACGCCCACGGCAGCTATGTGGCTCTGTCGCGTCACCGCGACGGCATGGACCTGCATTACGGTCGCGACGACTTCGCCAGTCAGGACAAGCTCATCAACACCCTGTCGCGCGACCGGGCCAAGGACATGGCGACCGACTACGAGCAGATCGACCCGGCACAGGACTACGCGGCGCGGCGCGGCATCACCTTCCGCGCCCGTGTCGCCGAGATCATGCGCAAGCTGGTGCCCGAACGACTGCGCGATGCCGTCGATGGCATGCTGGACGGATTGCGCCAGCCCGGCGACGGTGCGCCTGGTGCCGACGCCGCGCGGCAGCGGGAAAGGGAAAGATCGGTTGCGGACGGTGTGCAGCGCGAAGCCGCAGCACCGGCAGGCGATGCGGCCGAGGACCGGGAGAACGCCTTGCGCCGCGCCCGCAGGCAGGCGCTCATCCGTCACGCCCGCGCCTCCGATGCCATCCTTGAAGCCAAGCATCATGGCCTTGCGCCTTCCGACAAACAGCGGCGCGAGCTTGGCGCGGCAAGACGTGCATTCGCTGAAGTGCGGCCCAACGGCTGGCAGGACGCCGAAGCCGCCTACAGCAAGGACAACAGCCTTGCCCGCGAGGCGGCAACGGGCGATTCCGGACGCGCTATCCGCGCGCTCCGGCGCGAAACCGAAATCCGCACCGAACCCCAGCGCCGTGCGGATCGCTTCGTGGAGCGCTGGCAGGAACTCAAGGAGACCGGCCAGCGCCAGTATGAGGCGGGCAACATCTCCGGCTACAGGTCCACGAAATCCGTCATGGGCGACATGGCGAAAAGCCTGCAACGCGATCCGCAACTGGAATCGCTGCTCGCCAATCGCAAGGCCGAACTCGGCATCCAGATCGAATCAGGCCGCCGGCTGGGTCAGGAACTCGCCTTCACCCACGGCATCGACCTCGGCAGGGGTCGGGGGCTTGGACTGTAGAATTGGCCCGTTTGCTGCCGCCACACCTTGTCGCACATCACGTTGCAAGTGCTTTTCTATCTGCAACAAAGATATAAGACACGAAAATCCCTGCTTCTCCGCGCCGAACTGATCTGACGGGGATTTTAGAAGTCATGCGACAACATAGCACTGTGGTTTGATGGCGCGATGCTGATCTCATCATCGCGCCATCAGCGCGAACACGCCCCAACCGAGGTATTCGCGCGTGTACGTGGCATAGCGTTTGGGTTCCAAAGTCAGTTGGGCCCGAACGTCTTTCGCGAAGTCGTCGTCGGGGTTCGCTTCGAGCCATCGACGCATGGTGAGCCACTTGGCCGCCTCGTACCTGTCCCAGCCGTCTTGGTTCGCCAGAACCATCTCGACAACGTCGTAGTCGAGATTGCCGAAAGACGCGATAAGCTCGGGAAGCACCAGAAAATCGGAGACCGAACCGGCAAGGCACCCCTTCGCAACGTCTTCCGTGGGCGGCAACCGCAGCCAATAGGGCTCGCCAATGAGGATAATCCCTCCGGGGAGAAGACTCTTGGCCAGAAGCTCGATGGTGCCGGCGACTCCCCCACCGATCCACGTAGCGCCGACACAGGCTGCCACTCCAACCTTTTCGTCAGCGACATAGCCGGCAGCGTCATCGTGTATGAACTCCACTTGATCGGCGACCCCGAGTTCTTCAGCGCGCAGCTTCGCTTGCTCGGTGAACAACTGGCTCATGTCGATGCCAGTGCCGCTGATCCCGTAGTCGCATGCCCATGTGCACAGCATCTCGCCCGAACCGCTGCCGAGGTCCAGCACACGGGTCTCCGGTTCCAGCCGCAAGGCCACGCCGAGCGTGGCAAACTTGTCGGCGGTGAACGGGTTATGGATGCGGTGAGCGCTTTCAGTGATGTTGAAAATCCGTGGAATGTCCAATGTAGAAACGCCTTTCTTACGTATAGCGAGGGCAGAGTAGATTTTCGCAAAAGTCCCAGAACCTGCAAGAGTCGCGGGCCGGAACGCCAAGAGGGCACTGCCTCCCCGTCACGGCGCATCCCCATGACGATGCCAAAACACGGCGCGATCCTCAACCGGAAGCCATCCTAGCAAGTGCAAGCAGGAATACGGTATTCCGGTCGAATCATGACGCTGGATCAGCGCTTGACTCGTTTTCATCCATAGCATCGAAGTCACCATGAGCGGAAATCGCGCCGAAGAACCATCCTATTTACCGCCGTTTCTACGCTATACTACTACGACGCCTAAATATCTGTTGCAAAACGATAAATCGTTGCCTTGTTTGGTCTCTGCAATCGTCAGAAACGACCAGAAGGAGGCAGCGCGACCATGCGTCAACCAGACCGTATCATCCGCCTTGACACCGTCCGCGCCCGCACCGGCCTGTCCCGGTCCACCATCTATCGCAAGATCGCCGAAGGCACGTTCCCGGCCCAACTCAAGATCAGCACCAACGGCGCGGGCTGGCATGAATCCGACATCAACCGCTGGGTCGCCAACCCCGCCGGATGGCGGCCACGCGGCGAGTTCGACTTCGATGACTTCTGACCACGAGGATGACAAAGGGCAGCGGAGACCGGCGAACGACAACCGCCCGCCCGATGGACAGGATGCCGGGCGCGAAGCTGATGCGTCGGAGCGACTGGACGCGGTGGTGCTGTCCATCGCCCGCCTGATCGGCAGGCGCATGGCTCGCGAGGACTTCGAGAAGGCCATGCGCGCAGCCAATGATAACAAGTCCCCGAACACCGGGATCACGAAGGACGACGAGGACGACGAGGCCGAAACGTGAGATCAGCCGGGCAGTTCGTCACCCTTGACCGGCGGATTGTCCCTTCCGGCGCGGTTGAGAATATCGAGCGCCTTGGGAATATCGGCGCGGGCCGCGCGTTCCTGAAAGTAGCTCTCCGTGCGCAGCGCCGAGAGTTTTTCCGCGACCGCAACATTGATAAGCTGATTCAGCGCCACGCCCTCGTTTTCCGCGACCTTGCGGGCTTCATCGAGAAGCGAGGGCTGAAGCCTCAGCGCGAAATTGCTTTTCCTCATTTCCTTGCCTCCATCCGTTTCCATGCTTCGCCGGGCGAAACGACATCTATTCCGAACCGGCTCGCAGCCTTGCCGAAATCGCGGATATTGAACGTCACGATGGCTTGCGCATTGCCGTTCACCGCCGCTTCCAGCACCATATCGTCGTCAGGGTCGCGCACCATCGGCCGCCACAGGAAGGCGAGGCGCACATGTTCCGTGACGGCGGCCACCGCATCGAGCAACGCATCCACGTCCTCGACCGACAGCCCGGACGCTTCCAGATGTTCGGGTCGCGTCATGACCGCCTGATACTCGATCATCAGCGGCACGGAGGCCAGCAGCGTGAAACGCCGTTCCAGCGCCGCGACCAGCAGGCGGCGGGACGCTCCCGCATCGCTGCGAATGGCGGCGACCATGGTCGCCGTGTCGAGTATCAACCTCATGGAAGATATGATGGGGACTCGCGAATGATATTGCAAGCGATATTGCAAAAAGTCGAGAAATTTGCTACTGTCTTGCCATCAAGCAATAGGAGTCCGCCCCCATGTTCCGCATTGCCCTTTACGCCCGCTATTCCTCCGAGAACCAGCGTGACGCCTCCATCGAGGACCAGTTGCGCCAGTGCCGCGAGAGGGCGGCGCGCGAGGGCTGGACCGTGGTGGAGACCTATTCCGACCGCGCCATCTCCGGGTCGTCCATGTTCCGGGCCGGCATCCGGGCGCTTCTGGCCGATGCGCAGGCGGGCCGCTTCGACATGGTGCTGTCCGAAGCGCTGGACCGCATCAGCCGCGATCAGGAGGATGTGGCCGCCGTGTTCAAGCGCCTGCGCTTCGCGGGCGTTTCCATCGTCACCCTGTCCGAAGGCGAGATCAACGAGCTTCATGTCGGCCTCAAGGGCACCATGAACGCCCTGTTTATCAAAGACCTCGCCATCAAGACCCATCGCGGCCAGCGCGGGCGCGTGGAGAACGGCAAGGCCGGCAGCGGTCGAGCCGCTTATGGCTACCGTGTCATCCATCAGCTCGACGCCAATGGCGAGCCGATCAGGGGCGAGCGCGCGATTGTCGAAGAAGAAGCCGGGATCGTGCGCCGCATCTTCCGCGAATACGCTTCGGGCAGAAGCCCCAAGGAGATCGCATTCCAGTTGAACCGCGAGGGTGTTCCCGGTCTTCGCAACCGTCCTTGGATCGACGCCACCATCAGGGGCAATCCTGTTGCCGGAACAGGCATCCTCAACAATGAGCTTTATGCCGGTGTTCTCGCGTGGAACCGGCAGCGCTTTATCAAGAACCCCGAGACCGGCACTCGCATATCGCGCATCAACCCGGAAAGCGCGTGGATCAGGACCGAGGTTCCGCACTTGAGGATCGTGGACGATGCGCTCTGGCAGGCGGTGCGCGAGCGCCAGCGCGGCATATCCGCCCTGTTCGGTCCCAACCTCGCCAACACCCGCGAAGGCCGGGCGCAGAAGCTGCATCTGACCAACCGGCCCGTCACCCTCCTTTCCGGCCTGCTCACCTGCGGCTGCTGTGGTGGCAGGATCAGCATGGTGATGACCGACCGCTATGCCTGCCGCAACCATCTGCGCAAGGGCATTTGCGCCAACAGCCGCACCATCCGCCGCGACGTGATCGAGGCGCGCGTTCTGGGTGGCCTGAAAGAAAAGCTGGTGTCGTCCGGGGCGGTCGCGGAGGCGGTGCGCGCCTACGCCAAGGAAACCAACCGACTGAACCGTGACAGGAGAGCGCAGGCCGAGACGGACCAGAAGGCGCTACAGAAGATCGAGCGCGCTATCGTCGGCATCATGGCGGCTATCGAGGACGGTCTGTATCAGCCGTCGATGAAGGCGCGTATGGCCGAGCTTGAGCGGGGTAAGTCAGAAATCATCGCCCGCATGGCGGAGGCTCCCGCCGCTATCCCGGACGTGCATCCGAACATTGCCAGCGTCTATCGCCGAAACGTGGAGCGGTTTACCGAAGCCCTCAACTATCCCGATGGTGGCCGGGAGGCCGCCGAGACGCTGCGTTCGCTCATCGGCGAGATCGTGCTGACCCCCGGCCCGAAGCGCGGCGAGGTCCATGCCGAGCTACGCGGCGAGCTTATGGGCATCCTCGCCTTCGCCACGGACCAAAAGACCAAGCAGGCCGTCCGTATTATGCCGCCAGTTGCATCTTGTGGGTGATCGAGACCAGCTTGACGCCGTTTTTGGCCAGCTTGCGGACGTAGAATTCCAGCTCGAAGTGGTCGCGGAAGAAGCGGCTGAACGAGTGGACGACGACGATATCGAAGGGCGCGGGCTTGGTGGTGCCGGCCTCGATCAGGCGCTGGAACTCGGGGCGGCGATCGTTGGTGGCGGTCGCGCCCGGTTCCACGAAGGTGTCGATGAGCTGATAGCCGCGCGACAGGCAGTAGGCCTCACCTTGGCGCTTCTGGTCGGGGATCGAAACGTCATGCTCGGCCTGCCGCGCGGTCGAGACGCGCAGATAGAGAGCGGCCCGCGTGGCGATGCTGAGTGTTTCAGCGTTCATGATCGGTCTCCCACTGCCGTGGCGGTTCGCTTTCGAGATTCTTTCAGCGGCAAGTCCAGCACGACGCGATCGTGGATCAGCTTCGGTGCCAGCTTTCGCCCGCTTCGCTCCATGCGGATCAGGCCGTAGCCGATCATCGTCTTCAGTGTGCGCGACAGGTTGGACTTGGCCCGGTCGGTGAGCGCCGCCAGTTCGTCAAGCGAGTCCGGGGCCTGCTCTGCAATGATGCGCAGCATCTCGCGATTGGGAGCCGAAAGAATGCGGGCAAAGGATTCGGTCGAGGCGAACCAGGTGGTTGGATCGCTTGGCGACGGCTTCTCCTCACCTCGTGCAATTCGCAGTGTGCGGGCTTTCATCTCCTCGGGATCGGCGATGCCGACCTTCAGCGTCGTCATGGCGTATTGCCTCCGTCTGGCGCCCGTCAGGCCGGACGAAGGTCTCAGGCGACGGATCGGAAAATCACCGCCTATAGTTATCATCACAGAGCAACTGATTCAAGTGAAAATATGCCCGGATGGGCATCATACGGGCCGACTGCGGCTCATTTGGACGGGCCGAACAGTTCGTCGAAGATGTCGCCGAACCATGCCTCGAACAAGTCGATCTCGGCCTCCGTCACCGGCACGCGCTCGGGCCAGTCGTCGGTGACGGTCCAGGTCTCGATATCGTGTTTGGGGGGTCGGCCGATGCGCGGGGCCGGCGTCTCGATGTCGTCCTGCGGGATATAGTCGTAGAGGTCGTCGGGCAAAGCGCCGGACACGATATGGAGCCGGCGTTGCGGGCGATCAGCGACGCGCCGGGACATGGGAATCACGTTCTGTGAGATGACCAACCGTAACGACACTCGATCCTTCGCCCTGATGCCGCGCAATTCTTCCAGCATCGGCGGATTGCGCGAACTGTGAAGACGGCGCGCTGCGATACGTCGATCGTATTCTGCGATCGGTCCCGCGATGATGGGTGGGCGTCGGCATTATGATGGCCTGCCCCCGCTCGCCGACGTGCTGCGCTTCGCTTTGGCGAACGCCCGATCGGTGGCGATGAACCGCTCCAGCATGGGTACGATCAGGCGAACGGGATCGGTCGGCGGATTGCCGTTCTCGCGGCCCAGCACATCGGCATAGGCCGTGAGATCGCGATGCAGGTTGGCGGGCAGTTCGACAGTTACCTTCACCGGCTTGTCGTCGGCAATCGGGCCGAGCTTGAGCTTGGTCATGGCGTGGCTCCATAGGGTTCGAGCACGAGATCGCGGATGACGATGACCCGGACGGGGAAGCCCGGCCGGATGGTGAGCGTCGGGGCGATGTTGAGCTGGCGCTGGACGATCTGCCGGCCTGTCTGGCCGATGCTGTCGGAAGCACCGTCGCGGATGGCGCTGAGCAAATCGCTTTCGTCGCTGGACGATCCCGTGTTGGCGCCGATGCTGAGCAGCGTCGAGAGCGCCGCCGCCTTGAACAGTTCCCCCCAATGATAGTCGACGCCATCCTCCAGCCCCGCATAGCCCTCGGCGTCGGCGCCCGGCTGGCGCTCCAGCACGATCGACCGTCCATTGGGCATGATGAGCCGGTTCCAGACCAGCAGCACCCGGCGCTGCCCGAAGCCGACGCCGTTGTCGTACTGGCCGATCAGCCGCGTGCCCTGCGGCAGGAGCAGGATGCGGCCGGTCGGGCTGTCATAGACATTCTCCGTCACCTGAGCGGTGATCTGGCCGGGCAGATCGGAGCGAATGCCGGTGATCAGCGCCGCCGGAATGACCGCACCGGCCTGAAGCACGTTCGGCGATGCGGGCGCTGCGACGGCTGTGGTGCCAAGCCAAGGCTGGTCAGGTCCGGCACGGACGGCGTAGCATTGGCGGCCGTGGTGGCGGACGGCGCGGTAGTCCGCGTCTCGGTCGAAGCGAACAGCTTGCCGGTTCGCGCCGCTTCGATTTCCTGAAGCCGGCGCTGCTCTTCGGCGCTGAGACCCGGCGGAGTCGCGGCGGGTGTGCCAATGCCCGGCGTGGGCACGGGCTGGCCGCGGTTCTGCGCGTCGAGGATCGGGCGGCCGAGATCTCCGGGCAAAGCGGGTCCGAGGATCGGGCCGGTATAGTCGCGCGGCAGACCATTGAGCCCATCAGCGGTCGCGCGGTTCTCGGTCGAATAAAGTTCGGTGTTGCCGCCGCCACCATCACGGGTCTGGAGCGCATAGATCAGCGCGCCGCCAATTCCGACGCTGGCCACCAGGCCGAGGCCGGCGAGAACCTTGCGCGATAGGCGGGTGACGCGCGGCGGCTCGGCCCGCAGGCGCATGGGCGCCACCGGCTCGCCGGTCAGCGGCTTGGCATCATCGTCATTCGGCCCGGGCGTCGGCCCAGGCTTGGCGCTTTTGTCGGGATCGATGTCGCTCACGATGCCGGCCTCCCGTCCGTGCGGGTGATGCGAACGCGCTTCTGATTGTCGCCCGTGCCGAAGCGCAGTTCGGCGGCGGCGAACAGCCGGTCGACGATCATGTGTCGGCCGCGCACCCGGTAGTTCACCAATTCGGAGGTGTTACCCTCGGCACCGACGACGAACAGCGGCGGCATCTCGCCCTGCGCGATGCCGCGCGGGAACTCGATGAACACCTGCCGGCCGTCGTCGAAGGCGCGCAGAGGCCGCCACGGCGCGCGGTCGCCCTCGATCACATAGCGGAAGGAGACGTTGGCGAGATCGACGCCGGATGCGACCGGTTGCGCGGCCTCGGCCTGTTGGTTCTGCCGGCGCAGCGCGATGAGCTGGTCCTGCGGATACTGCCAGGACACCGAGGCCATGTAAGTGCGTTCGGTCGAGCGCAGTTCCATGTGATAGGTGCGCAGGTTGGTGTTGATGACGAGGTTGGTCATCAGCTCGGGCCGCGTCGGCTTGACCAGGATATGCACCTGCTGGGTCGCGCCGGAGCCGCTGAGCGTGTCGCCGATGATCCAGCGCACCGTGTCGCCGGCAGCAACCGGGCCGGAGCCGACGAGTGTTTCGCCGGGCTGGAGCGCGATGTCGGTGATCTGCCCGACGGCGGTATAGACCTGATAGAGCGCACCGCCGGTATAGGGATAGACCTGCATGGCGTTGATGAAGCCGTCGCGGACAGGCTGGATGCGGGCGGCGGCATTGGCCTGGTTGACACGGGCGGCGGGATCGGCCGGCTCCGGCGTCTGGCGCGAACGCTCCACCGGCTTCATCTGCCCCGGTAGCGGCAGAGGACGCGGCAGTTCGACGACGGTGACGGGCGCCGGCGGATCGACGGTCTGCACGGCGGGCGCGGCATCGTCGTAGGCGATCTCGGGGGGCTTCTGCGCCGTGGCGCAGCCGGCGAGCGCCGTTGCGGAGAGCAGTAGAAACGCCAATCCGGTTTTACGGAGAGACGTAGTCTCGCACCCGCCTTTCGGCTGTGGACGTGCGAAGCAGTTCGCCGGAGATCCGGCGGTCAGTTGAGACGGCCGGATCATTGTCCAAGCTCCTTCGACCAGTTGATGGCGTTGACGTAGATTCCGAGCGGGTTGGCCCGGAGCTTTTCGGCGTCACGCGGCGGCGCGACGGCGATGGTGAGAATGGCGGTCCAGCGCGAGGTCTCCGCGAGACTGCCATCCTGATAGCGGCGCTCGACCCAGGCGACGCGGAAGCTGTCGGGGGACGCCCGGATGACGGACGACACCTCGATGGCGATCTGTTGCTTGCCGACCTTGGTGAAGGGGTCGTTGACGCGGGCATAGTCATTGAGCGCCATCGCGCCGCGATCGGTGGTGAACTCGTAAGCGCGCAGCCAGTTCTGCCGGACGATGATCGCATCGGCTGGAATGCTGCGAACCTGCTCGATGAACCGCGCGAGGTGCCAGGCGATCTGCGGATCGGTCGGGCGATAGTCGGCGACGGCCGGGGCGATGGCCTGCGCCTGACCCAGCCGGTCGACCTGCACCACCCACGGCACGATCGAGCCGTTGGCCGATTGCCAGACCAGCGCCCCCGACGCCATGCTGGCGGGCGATCTTCCTGACCTTGGTGAGGAAGCTCTTCGCCTGACCCACCTTCGACGCATCGGAGCGAATGCGGCCGGGCCTGGGGCGAAACCGGTTGTTGTCGTCGTCGGCGCTCATCGGCGGAAATCCGCCCGAAAGCGCCGGTTTCGGGCGAGAGTGCCGTTAAAAACGTGGCGGATGCCGGGTTTGCGGCAACCGGCGGCACCATGCCGCCCTAACGGCGGTGCCGTCCCAAACAGTGTGCAGACAAGGGCTTGGCCCCCGGATCGGACCCATAGGGTGCCGTCCGCTTTAATCTTGCCCTCCCGCCTTCCTACCCCTTCTGCCCGTCCTGACCCTGATTCCTCCTGATCCGATCCAAATCCGCTGCACACTGGAAAGGACCGCCGGCCACACCCAACCACCATGCTCATCGCGGCCCTCCCGTTTCCGCGCGGGCCACGAACAGGCCGCCCGATTGTGGCCCGATCGCCGAGCCATCGCGCACGGGCGTTGCAGCCGAAGTGTCATTCGACCGCACGGGATCGGCGGACGATGTGCGCTCGGCCTGCGCAACGAACAGCGGCGCGCGGGTCCATGACAGCGGATCGGCCGCTGCGACTTCGACCGGCGTGGTGATCACGCCGCCGCCGACCAGCGGTGCGAGCGTGGCGACATAAGCGCGCGTTTCCGCTGGCAACGGACGGCCCGCGAGATGCTCTTCGTATCGACCGGGACCGGCATTGTAGGCGGCGAGAAACCCCGACGATCCGTAGCGGTCATGCAACTCGCGCAGATACGCTGCGCCCGCCATTATGTTGTCGCGCGGATCGTAGGGATCGCTGCCGAGCCGATGACGGGTGCGCAAATCCGCCCAGGTCGCGGGCATGATCTGCATCAGGCCCATCGCGCCCTTGGGCGAGATCGCCCGCACGTTGTTGGCGCTTTCGACGCGCATGACTGCCCTGATCCAGGCCGCCGGGATGCCGAACCGCTGCGCCGCCTCGGCGATATGCGCGGCATGAGGATCGGCCTGGGATGGGCGCTGGACCGGTTCCGGCTGCGCCGAACAGGGCAGCGGCATGGCGACGGAGAGCACGGCGGAAAGCAGAAGGACCGCCGATCGGACGGGTGTTCTGTCTCCGTATCGACACCAGCCTGCCGGCGGATCGTCGAGCGGGACGAAGGGATGAGACGGCCTGTTCGCGAACAAAGGGATGGGGCTTCGACGAGACAGCAGGTGCGGAATTCTGAAGGGATAGCGCATGGCATCACTCCCGCTCGGCGCGCTTGACCGGGCGCGTCCAGTGCAGCGACCAGGCGGCTCCGCCGTCGTCGTCGCGGAACAGGTTGGCGCGGATCGGCTGCGGCAAGGCCGGATCGTCGATCAGCAGCGAGATATATTCGCCCGCGCGCTCGCCGGTGCGTTTCCACCCTGCGCCGATCTCCGGGCCGTCGTCGGCGCCGTGATGGATGCGATAATCCGGCGCATTCTCGGCATCGGACGGCTCGGCCGGAACGATAGTGAGTTCGCGGAAAAGCGTGAGGGTATGGATGCGCCCGACGAAGCCGGTCGTCTCGCGCGTGAACTGGCCGATCTGCGGCATGGAAGTCTCCTGTGCTGGGGTTGGGAACGAGGTGCGGTGCGCCGTCAGCGTGTCGCGGCGCGCCAGACGAAGCGGCCATCGCCGTCCTCGTCGGTGTAGATCGGCGTTGCGCGGCCGATGACGGCGCTAACCGGGATCGGACCGAAATAGCGGCCGTCGAGGCTGTCGCGGACATCCGGATTCATCAGGAAAATCTCGTCTCCGGCGATGCGGCGGCAGCCCTGCCAGACCGGCAGGTCGCGACCCGTCCGGTCGCGGTCGAGCGCCGCGCCAAGCTCGATCCCATCGACCGTGATGGTGCGGCGGACGCGGCAGACCTCTTGCCCCGGCAGCGCCATGACGCGCTTGAGCAGCGGCACGCCGCGGCCGATATAACCGCGCTCCACCATGAATTCGGCGAGCGCTTCTGGAGGATCGACCGCGACCAGATCGGGGACAATGAGATCGCCGGGGAGATCGCCCGGCGGATCGATGTCGTAGAGGCCGATCGCCTGGATGGCGTCGATGTGGCGGAGCACCTGTTCGACCTTCGGCCAGCCTTCGATCTTCAGCAGGATGTCACCGCCGGGACGCACGAAGGGCAGCGTCTGATACGGTTCATGCGGCTCCACCGCGCGCACGATATCGATGCGCGAAATGATCGTGCCGAAGTCGTTGGAGGCCCACCGAACGAAGGCAAAGATGGTGTCCGGCCGGAATGCGAAGACGCGGCGGCGACGGTCGAGGATCTGTTCATGCGCTTCACGGCCGAACCTGATCCAGTTCTCGATCTTCTTCTCGACATGGGTGAGTTCGACGCGGGTCAGGCTGTCAGATGGAAGCGCTGACGGCACGGGGCCGCCGCGCACGCGGGGAGCCGCGTTGCCGGTCATGAGGGGTCTCCTTCGGTGGGTGGAAATTCGCGCGCGAGCAGATCGCGCAGCATGTTGGCGACGGTGATCCCGCGCCCGAACGCCACAATCTTGATGCGGCCGCGCAGCTCCGGCGCGATATCGATCGTCAGCCGGGCGGAGAACGCAGTGCCGCCGCCCGCGCGGGTCGATGACGGCTCGCTCGCCTTGATCCAGCTCTCGGGATCGGCTGGGCGTGCCGCAAAGCCGCGTTTCGGGGATCGTTCGCTCATGGTGCGAACCTGCCGATTTCGGCGGCGAGCGCGGCGATCTCGCGCGCAGCGAGACTGTCGGCATCGATCTCTGATGCGAGCCGCCCGGATTGCGCGGCGTCTGCGAAGACGACGCGCTGGCCGATGGTGCTGGCGAGCAAGGGCGGATCGTGGTCGGCCAGCGTCTCAGCCGTCTCACGGGCGATCATGGTGCGTGCGCCACAGCGATTGAGCACAAAGCGCGCGGCAAGCTCGGGCCGGTAGATGCGCGCCTCCGTCAGGAGCGCCAGCATCTCGGCCGAGGCCCAGCCGTCGAACGGTGACGGCTGCACCGGGATCAGCACGAGATCGGCGGCGAGCAAAGCCGAGCGCATCAGCCCGGCGACGCGGGGCGGTACGTCTATGACGATATGATCGACATGGCGCGCCAGCTCGGGAGCCTCGCGGTGCAAGGTGTCTCGGGCCACGCCGACGACGCCGAACAGCCGTGGGCGGCCCTCACGCCCCCGTTGCTGCGACCAGTCGAGCGCCGAGCCTTGCGGGTCCGCATCGATCAGCGTGACGCGATGGCCGGTCCTCGCCCATTCTCCGGCGAGATGCAGGGCCAGCGTGGTCTTGCCGACACCGCCCTTTTGATTGAGCAGGGCGACGATCATGGCACCCGCCTTGATCGTCCGGCGGCACCGGCACCATGGCTCGCGCCCGCGCGCGTCAAAGACAAAGAGTTAGAGTCTTGGTTAAACTCTAAGTTAGCGGTCGGATTCTGCGTTTCGGGACAAAGTGTTAACTGCGGTCCGTGCGCCCGAAATCCCGATAGTCCTGCGCCCGAAGTCCCGATACCGTTTGCGCCCGAAGTCACGAGCATTTCCACAGCCTCGTCCACAGGCACTGTGGATAACCGGGAGGGCCGGATTTGCAGCAGTTCGCGCCGCCCCTCGCGCCAAATGTCGAGGCGGTAGCCGGGCAGCGGCTGGCGGGCGACGATGCGGCGAATGTCGAGCGCGAAGTCGGACGGCCGCGCCAGGCTGCCGGACTTCTCGTGGTGATGGGCGACCTCGAAGACCCAGCCATGGACCTGACGGCCGGCGTGCTTGCGGGCGACGCGGTAGAGCCAGCGTTCGATGCCGCCGGTTAGCCGGAAATAGTCGGGGTCGATGGTCAGGACCAGCGAGCGGTCGATGACGCCGCGATAGAACCAGTCGGGCAGCACGAACTCCATGCCCTCGACGCGGCCGTCATGGGTGGTCATCTCCTCCCATTCGTTGATCCAGGAGAACTGGTGCCGCCGCCAGTGCTCGCCATGGCGGATGGTCGTGGCGATGACGGTCGATTGCAGGCGGGCGAAGGCGCCCTTGAGCAGCCGGTACTCGCGCGCGCCCGTTCCCCGGCCGATCGCCATCAGGAGCTGGTACGGCGTGAAGCGCAGGAAGCGCGATGTCTTCAGGCCGTGGTTCTCGGCCTCGACGATCTGCGAGGCCGCCCAGATCAGCACATCGGCGTCCCAGATGGTCGCCATGCCATGCTCGGGCATGGCGAAGACCTCGACGCGGACGCCGCCGGATTCGTAGAGGATCGGCGCCACGCGCTTGGCCTTGGCGAGCGAAAAGAACGGACGCTCCATCAGGTCGCGCTGGTCGCGGGGGCTGGCATCGCCCGTCGCGACGACGAAGGGATCGAGCCGCGCCCGCTCGCTGCCGGCAAGGCGCTGCGCGCGCCGTGCGGCGTCGTGGGAGGGACCGCCGGACATTCAGCGTGCGCCCCGCTCGGCGGGGGTCAGGGGACGGGCCGGAAAGACCCGCTCGGCGTCCTTGTCGGTGGTGGATTTGCGGGCGGCGACCGCCGTCCAGGCTTGCAGATCCTCCAGCGCATAGACGACGCGCCCGCCGATCTTGCGATAGGTCGGGCCGGTGCCGTAGGTACGGTGCTTCTCCAGCGTCCGTAGCGAGATGCCGAGAAAGCGGGCCGCATCGGGCGTGCGCAGGAATCGGGGCGGCAGCCCCGTCTTCGGGTCGATCATGATTGGACCTCCGGGTCGGGTTCGGCGGCTGTCGGCGGCGACAGCGGGCTATGGCGAACCGTGGCGGAGGATCGGCGGCTTGCAGCGTGCCGGAATCAGGGGGGTGTGAATTCGGCACCCGATGCCGGACTCAAAGGGTTGACGATCCGGCACCCCGGAGGTGTCGGCTCAAGCGCAGGCTACGCCGCTCTTCAGCGGCGGCGTGGCAGGCGGACGGGATAATGGAGCAACTCGCGATAGCCGCCGCGCATGTAGAACAGGCCGTCGGCGACGAGACGGCGGACCTGGTTCTTCAACGGGCTGACTTCCCAGTCATTCTTCGACCGACCGCGAAAGCCGAGCAGCGCCTCGGCGATGACGCGATAGCTGGCGCCGGCCAGTTTTGCGTCGAGCGCGCGCAGGATCAGGACGTGCCGATCGCGAGTTTGCGACGGAAGGTCGTGCCGCCGGTCACCGGGCGGGCGTCCGGCCAGCGCCAGCCAGAAGCGCAACGCGGCTTCGGCGCGCAACTCGAACAGCGTGTCGAGCGGCAGGATGACGACGAAGCCTGTCGGACCTTCGGGCGGAGCGTTCGCGAGCCAGAAGCGATGCTCCCCGTCCGATCCGCGCCATAGGCCGTGCCAGCCTCTGTCGACGGCCGCTCGTGCAGAGAGACCGGGAAGCCCCGGCAGCACGATGGGCATGGCGAAGTCACCGGGCGGATCACCCGAGGGGCAGAGTTCGAAGGCGTCAGGCTGAAGCGCGGGCGCCCAGAAGAGTGTGGCCCGATCGGCGGGCTGGTCCGGGTCCGCCGCGAAATCGCAACCCCCAGCGGTTAGCGAACGCGGTCTGCGCCCCGGTGTCGTGGCGCGGTTTCTGCTTCAGGCGATGGAAGTCGCGGCGATACTCTTCGTCGCGACGCAGATACTCCCAAGCAAAGCCGGCGGCGGGAATGCTCCGAGCATGTCCATAGGCGGCCGGCGCGCGCCAATCAGAACTCGGCATGGCGTCACCTCTTTTCTTCCAGCATGGGATCGGCGCTGGAAAGACGAAGTGTCCACAGCTTGAGATATGCTTTGAAGTCAGCGTTATCGGATATTTAGATCGCGCAAAGCGATCAATATTGGTGAATTTTTACTTAACATTGCGGACGTGTTTTGGCGAGCCGGGCGCAGCCCGGCGAGCGGCGGCCGTGGCGACGACACGGCCGCGCCGCCGATCCGGGTCCGCGGATCGGCGGAAAATCGGACAGCCGCAGACAGGGAAAGCCGTGCAGCTGGAAACCCGGCTGCACGGCTCCACGATCATCCGCGTTTCAGGCGCTGCATCCCTTCGGCCAGCGTCCACAGCGCACGGTTCAGACCGACATTCTGGTCGATGCCGTTGATGGCGCGGGTCTGGCTGCGACGGATACGGCCATCGGCATTGGTGCGCCGCCCCTCCAACCCGCCGCGTATCATGTTCTCCTGAATGACATTGAACGTGCTCCACAGGCTTTGCCCGACATCCTCGCGGCGGCGCGGGGCGATGATCTGATCGGGGCGGACGGGGCTTTCGTCCTCGCCATAGCGAGCGACAAGGCTCGCCTCGGCCAATACGCGCTGTTCGTCCTGCGACAGCCGGGTCTCCTTCATCGTCTCGGTCGCATCGATCAAACGGGGGAAGTCCTCCGCGACCGTATAGACGCCCTCGATGATCTGATCCTGAATGCCGCCCTTGTGGAGGACGCGGACTTCCTCGAAGCGCTCGCCTGCGATCATGCTGTTGGTGCAGACGAAGCGCAGCATCCCGGCGAACATCTGATACGCCGACGTCCCGTCATGGCTGTTGACGATGATGACTTCCGCCGCCTCCGGCTTGCCGATGCCGTCATCCCGGCGCAGGCGCAGCATGTGCTTGGCGTGGCCGTGGCGGCTGTCGTCGCGCGGCACGGACTGCACGGCAAAGAACGGAAACCATCCCTCCTTCCGCAGCCCCCCCACGATCTCGATGGTGGGGACGTACACATAGCGGTCCGACCGGCTGTCATGAGCCTCGCGGGCGAAGACGGACGGGACGTGTCGGTAAAGGGCTTCGTTGTCGAGGGCTTCGCGTCCGCTGATCTGGTGGCTGTTGCGGCCGAACCGGGTGGCGAGTTGATGATACATGATCTGTCTCCGTGGGGTCTGGGTTGGAGCGCAGCGCTGCGCTGCAACCCTGGCCGTCGCCGAGACCGGGGTAGCAAGGTGCAAGGGCGGCCGGGCCGGAGGGGGGATCACCCGGCCTGCACGGAACGGAGGAACGACGTGGAGGAAGGCCGGGGACACCGGCCCGGACGAGCGTCAGCGATCCCTTGCACCGCGCGGGGGCAGCGCCCCTAGCCAGACCCGCCAGGCATGAGCGCCAGCGGGCGCCGGGCATCAGGAGCTGATCGGGATGTGCAAAGCCGCAAACCCTGAAAACGCTACATCCTGATCGCCGTATTTCCTGACAGGTGGTGGCGGCCATGACCATGACGAAGCCCCGCTCGGGCGAGCGGGGCTTCGGGAGATGTCCGGTCTCAGTCGCCGTTGCGGCGGGACCAGATGAGATTGTGACCTTCGCCGTCCTCGCCCTCGACCAGGCTGGCGTAGATCGGTGCCGGGAAGCTCGGATCGTCCAGCTTGACGGAGAGATATTCGCGCTGCGTCTCGCGGGCGGTCTTCTTCCAGGCCGCGCCGAATTCCGTGGCCCCGGCGAAGATACGGAAGTCGGGGCCGCGCTCGCTGTCGCCCTCGGTCGGGACGAATTTCACGGTCTTGACGTTGAGGGTCAGGGTCTTGACCGCGCCGGTGAAGCCAGCCGAGCCGTTGTCGTTCTTGGTGAAGGTGCCGATGGTCGCCATTGCCGTGTTCCTTTTCGCATCCGGCCGCGCCTATCGCGACCTCGATGGTGGTCGTGCGACCGGGGACGATCGGCCCCGCACCCGGAGGGCTGGAACGCAGTGGAAGGCGTGCGGCGACGGCTTTTTTGCTTCGCGATGCAAAGCCGCAGGCGGCGGAAAAAAGCTGGCGACGGACGTTGCGGGAAGACGAGTGAGGCGCAGCCGGTCTTCGGTCAGACCCGATCCATTCGAGGACGCCGTGGCGTGGCTGTCAGGGAAACAGAGGAACACGGCACTGGTGGCGATCGGCCTCCGTGTCGGACCCGACTACGGCGGTGTATATCAGCTCGCGTCAATCTTACGCCTAACCTTCGACGGCAAGACCTTCACATCTCCCATGAGCAGACATGGCGCTTCCCGATCTTCACGTTCTTCGCAGCGCCATGGTTGGCGGGCCGGAGACGATCACCGATGGCGCAACGTGACCGTTCTCACCAACCGGCAATCCAAACTTGCGCGCGCACTACCCGACCGAAAATGTCGATCCCGAGAACGGAGATTACGGGCTCATGGTCCTGCCGTAGGTGCTGCGCGCGGATGTCTCCATGCCTTCGCTCACCCGAGCGAGGCTCCATCAGCGGAAGGGCTACCAACCGCCGCTCTTCGCGTTAGCGATTGAAGCCGAACGGCGGAAACGCGCCTTTCGCGTGGTCCCGGCGAAGCCGAAAGCGCGGCCCGTAAGGCAACGCCTGCATTTTTACTTCATTCTAAAGCGTGCCAACTCTCGAATTTTTTCGATGTAGGTCCGGGCAACCTCTTTCGCCCTACTGCGCCCGAGCCCTTCTTTTCTCATACGCTTAAAGACTCCATCAAAATACAACTTGTCCCAATGCGCTCGAAATCCGGTATCCGGAACTTCCAAAATCATCTTTGGCAGATTGAGATCATGTATCAATCTGTCTCCAACCTTTCCAGATTGGATATATAGCGCATTCGACTGAAGTATGTGCTCGACGAGAATGCCTTGTTTCGCGATATCGAACTCTATTACGGCGGCCCGTTCCGTTGGACGCTGAAACCGGAGAAAGAGGGCGACGTGATCGGGACGCTTCGGCAGGCCTCCCCATTGGACCACGACATCGCCTGCTGGAAAATGTGCCTGCACTCGGATGACTTCAGCCAAGTCGGGACGCTTTGTCGCATCCAAAATAATTAAAGGAATGAGCCGTCCATGCCCCGTACCGACAGTCGCGATTGCAGCGTCGCCAACTATCGGCACTACCTGCGCTTCCTCTGCGCTGTTCATATTAACTGCAGAGTATCGCTTTGGTCTAAGTCTCATCGCGATATTCCTGCACCAAGATTGGGGCAACGCTGACGTTCTCGCGGTGCGTGTCTGTCAGTATTAGGCGATAGGATTCTATATCTCGGTCGAGCAACATAGGGGCTGGGATATGAAAGCGAAGCCATCCTGAAATCGCATTGTGTGCCGATACTGATGCGGGAACAGCAAGGGTCTCGTCTTGTCCTTTTACAAAGGACGGGGCTAAGCGCTCGTTGGCTCGAATTTTCATCGTCATTTGTACCCGATCCGTTGTTAGGTACGTGATCGAGAGATCCACTTCCGCTACCGCGTTGTTACTGTCGGTCGGATTCGTCACTGTTATGAGGAAGGCATAGACCCGACCGTTGCCATCTTTAGCATCTTGGAAATATCCATTGACCAACGATGGGACCAAGCGAGGAAGGCGGCGCTTCTCTTGTTCATTCGCGAGCTTACGCCCCTGCCACGTAAAATATAAATTGACAATTGAGATGCAAAATCCAGCGACGGCAATGGTTCTTGTGAGGTCAAACCATTCTAGAAGGGGCGCAGTCATTCGTTGCTAATCCCTCTAGCGTTTAGGGTCGTCGGATTTATCGCAAACTTTGCTCAAAAAGAGAAGGCTTGCGCCGCGTCAACTCGACTTAGTATCCAACGGTGCCGACAATCGCATTAGCGCCGATATGCCGACCAAACCGCCGCCGATGATGCAGAATATCTGCCGCCAGATTTCGGACGGCACGGCCTCGCGCGTAACGCCGTGGACAAGGGCGTAGCCCGCGACGGCGGCGGGTGCAGCGAAGACCAGCGCTACGATCAGGCGCAGGACCGGCGAACGCAGGGACGCAAAGGCAAACATCAACAGGCCATAGGCTGCGGCCCCGGCGACAAGGCCGACAAGACCCGCGCTGATCAGGCCGGAACCGGTGGCGTAGGCGAAGCGCGCCGTTTCGACGGCGAGCATGAAGGGCAGCGCATAGACGGCGAGCGTATAGGCCAGGACGCTCAGTCCTGCGATCAGCGCTACGCTCATCAACATCACGGCGATCATGACGGTTCTCCATAGCGCCGAAGACGGTGGCCGTCATCGGACAGTCGAGGTCAGCCGGTAGCGCGGTGAACACCGCGCGACCGGAATTTCGGAGGTATCGGATGGGAGAAAGGCCGGGACCGCTGATGCGATCCCGGCCCGATCCTCACTCGGCGGCGATCTGGAAGGCGTCACCATCTTGGCCGTCCAGCCAAGCGGACGGTACGGTCCGCATGACACCGGGGAGCCATCCAGTCCCGGCCAGAAGCTGTTCGGCGGCTTCCGCCATCTCCGTCTTCTTCAAGCCCGCGATCCGCTCCGCCGCGTCGTAGCTGACGGTTTCGCGCACGGCGGCGAGGATATGCGCCTTGGTGACGCGGCCGAGATAGGTCCGCACGGTCGGCGTCCAATGCGCGGTCATGTCGAGGGCCACCGCCGTCGCCAGCTTGTCGGCCGTCGCATGGGCGTGGGGCTTGCGCTCCCAAGGCTGCTCAACCGCGTTGACAGTAAGGGAGGCGCAATGAGCAAACAGCGCCATGACGCTGGCATGGTCCAGACCGGCGATGAAGCCCCACAGGTCCGCCACATCACGTGGCATATCTGCCGCCCATCCGGCATGACGATCCGCAAGCGCCTTACCCGCCGCCGTGTCCTCGATGCCGTCCGCGTGAGAAGCGAGATAGCTGCTGGTCGGGCGGATTTCGAGGCAAGCGGCGTCCACACCGCGATAGAAGGTCTGCACCGCTAACGCATGCGTGACGGCGATCAGCGCCATATCCGGCTGCTCGCCAAGGGCAAGGCGAAGGCCCAGCGTCCGGTGCGAGGTCAAGTCACGGATGAGAACGTCCGACAGCGGCTTGCCTGCATCGCCTGCGTCCTCGTCCTCGGCCTCCGACACGGGAACGGTGTCGCCGTCCGCATCATGGTCGCCGTCTTCGATGATCTCGCCATCGCTGTTGACGCGAACGCCGTCCACCACGCTGCCGCCTTCGCCGCCCGCATCCTCTTCGGGTTCCGGCTTCTCGTCCTCGGCCCGAATGAAGCCCCGCTCGATACGGGCTTCCCCATCATGGGACAGGATGACGAACACACCGCCGCGCGCGATCTCGTCGGCATCATAGGCGTGACGCAGGGCGTCGATACGCTCGATCTCGGCTTCAAGCGCCCCGAACCGCTGATCCACGTCGTCGGGCAGTTCCTCGGCGCTGTCATACTGCTCGGTCAGCGCATCATATTCGCCCTGCGCGGCGGCATAGGCGGCCTCGTCTTTTTCCGACAATGCCACGGGATGCGGATAGGCGCGGCGCAGCCCGTTGCCGTGGGGATAGTCGATATGGACCGAAGCCCATTTCCAACCTTCCTCCGTCTTCACAGCTTCCGCGATCTCGTCCAGCTTCTCGATGACAACTCGGTCCAGAAGTGCCGCGTCCTCATAGAAACCGCCGCGATCCTCGGTGAACAGGTCGCGCAGGATCACGCCGCCCGCTTCGGTATAGGCCTCCGCGCCGACGAAGGTCGCCCGGCGATCCGTCGCCGCGATGTGCAGCCGGGTCAGGTCGCGGCGAATGGTCGAGGGGTCCTTGTTCCACGACAGGTTCTCGTAGACCTGCTCCTGCCGGGCCGGATCGTCCACGATGGCGAAGGCCATCAACTGCTCCAACGTCAGCCCGCCGTCTCGGTAGACCTGCATCAGCTTGGGGCTGACTGCACCCAACGCATCCGCTGCCGCACGACAGGGGCCGTGACGCCGAACCGGGCGGCGATTTCCTCCGCGCCCCAGCCGCGCGTTTCGGCAAGCTCCCGGAAGCGCTCGAACTGATCGGCGGGCGAGAGGTCTTCGCGGGTGACGTTCTCGTCCAGACTGATTTCGCTGGCGTCGTTCACGGTGTCGATGACGCACCGGATCGGTTCGGTCTTCTTGATCTGCTCGCGCTTAACGCGCAACAACTGTGCCAGCCTGCGGCCTTCACCGATGCTGACCAGATAGAAGCCGGTCGCAGCTCCGTGCGCATCTAGCTCCGGCTCCACCACGAGGTTCTGCAGGATGCCCTTGGCGTGGATGCTCGCCGCCTTCGCTTCGATGGACGCTTCGCTGTGCGGCGTCTTGCGGGCGTTGTTCGGATGCTTCTTGAGCTTGTTGAGCGGGATGAACACCTCTGTGCCGGTCACGGTCACAGCGGCGGGTGTGGCGGTCGTCTCGATGGCGATGGTCGTCATGATCTTGCTCCTATTGGGCTTGGGTTTCCGCGCAGCGGGAGCGCCGCGCTGAAACCCTGCCCGTCGGCGAGACTGGGGTAGCAGAGGGCAAGAGCGGGCGGACGGAGGGGGATCACCCAGCCTGCACGAACGGATTCCCGTCATTCGCAAGATGGCAAATCTTGATCCGTGAGGAAGGTTGGGGAGACCGACCGGCCGCTCTTGCCCGCCGCGAGGGCGGAGCCCTTAGCGAACAGCCCCGGCCAGAGCGGAGTGGAGGTCGGGCCGATGGATCGGATCAGGGTACTTGCTGCTGAAGCCTGAAATCCTATTTCCCTGATCACCGCACGTTCAGGACGATGTGCGGAAGGGGGGCAAACCGAAGCTTATGAAAACGCAGAGGAACAGTCTTTTCCTGCGAGTCAAAGTGATGCACTGTGTTGCAACTCGAATCACATTCCGCTAAGGTGAACAATAGGGGAACATCAGGAGGCCCGCCATGAGTGAACGATCAAAAAAGCTCGGCCCCCGGGTCACCGTTAGCGTCACGCCGGGAGACTACGACACGCTGAACACGCTCGCGAACAAGGATGATGTGTCCATTTCGTGGGTCATACGGCGCGCTATCAACGAATATTTGCGTCGGCATCATCAGCCGTCGCGGGCATTGGGGCGGCCGGCGCCCGAAAAGCGACCGGCGGCACCGGAGCGCACATGACACAAATGAAAATGCCGGGGGAGTCCGATCGCATGCCATACATTCAGCCCAGGCCACGCAGATCCGTGCCGTCGATGCCGGAAAAGTCCCTGGACGCGCTGTATCGGCGGCCGCTGGCCGCAAAGCGCAACGGTGCCCTTTACGGGGCCTTTCCGTACCCGACAAAAATCTCGCCGGAAGCGATTGCCCTCTATATCGCCGCCCACACAAAACCCGGCGACACCGTGTTCGACGGATTCGGGGGTAGCGGAACCACCGGCCTGGCCGCATTGCTTTGCGAGAGGCCCACGGACGAACTGCGCGCCGAAGCGGTCCGGTTGGGCTTGAATGTACAGTGGGGTGCCCCCGCAATGCCGTATTGTACGAACTGGGCGCGCTCGGCGCGTTTGTGGGGCGGACATTGACCAATCCGCCCGATCCCGTTGCCTTCAGGAAGGCCGCCGAAGATGTGCTGACCGCCGCCGAAAGCGAAGACGGCTGGATGTACGAGGCGCGCGACCCGTCTGGTGCGAAGGGCTCTATCCGGCATCTGATCTGGAGCGACAATCTGCGCTGCCCCGGCTGCAACAGCGTCGTCGCGTTGTGGGATGCATGCGTTTCACTCGACCCGGCGGAAATTTCCTCGAACTTCTCTTGTCCGAAATGCCGCCATGAGAGTCCGATGGATCAGGTGCAGCGGGTCACTGTTCAGGAGCGCGACGACGTTCTGGGCGAGAAGCGTGCGTTGCGCGGACGAACCATGGCCCGTGTGTATGGTGCAACCGGGAAAAAGCGCTGGTCTCGTCCGGCCACAGCCGCTGACTTGGCCCTTCTAAAAAAGATAGATGCCGAACCGATCCCGTCTTCCGTGCCGCAGGCGCTCATTCCGTGGGGCGACCTCTATCGGAAGGGTTACCATCAGGGGATTACGCACGTTCATCATTTCTACACGCGGCGCAATCTCATCGTTTTCGCTCGCATGTGGGACCGCGTGGAATCCTATCGCGGGGCACTCCGTGAAGGGTTGCGATTCTGGCTGCTGAGCTACAACGCGGCCCACGGCACGATCATGACGCGCGTCGTGGCAAAATCCGATCAGAAAGACCTGGTTGTCACCAGCGCGCAGCCCGGCGTTCTCTATGTTAGCGGCCTGCCTGTCGAGAAGAATTTCTTTGCTGGATTGCGGCGTAAGCTGACAACGATTTCGCAGGCGTTTGAGATCATTTACGGCAGCAGCGGAAAGGTCGAAGTCGTCCAAGGCTCAAGCTGTAAAGTCGGACTGCCTTCCGGGAGCATCGACTATGTGTTCACTGACCCGCCCTTTGGGGCCAATATACCGTACGCGGAACTCAGCTTCATAAACGAAGCGTGGCTCAAGAGATTCACTGACCGGACGGACGAGGCCACATTGTCAGTCCCGATCAGGACAAATCTATCAACGAATACCAGGAGCTGCTTACCCGGTCGTTCAGAGAGGCGCGCCGGATATTAAAGCCATCCGGCAAGGCCACAATGGTATTCCATTCTGCTTCCGCCGACGTGTGGAATGCGTTGCAACGCGCTTATCAGGATGCCGGGTTTGATGTCGAATATGCGGGGGTTCTCGACAAGAAGCAGGGCAGCTTCAAGCAAGTCACGACGCAGGGGGCCGTGCGTGGTGATCCCGTGCTTCTGTTGGGACCGCGCCGCAAGGCCGTTAAGAAAGCCGAAGGGGACGATTGTGTCTGGACGGTTGCCACAGCCCTGCATCGCGCCGCTTCCGCCGCGCATGACCCGGACGAAGTCACCGCACAGAGGCTTTACTCGCGGCTCGTGACGCACTTCCTCAGCCGTCACAAGCAAGTGCCGCTCGACGCTGATGTCTTCTACCGCTGGTACGCGGAACAATCGATGCCGGGAGTTTTATGTAGTGCCGGCGACTGACGCTGTCGGCGCGATCAGGGCCTCAGCCCGGTCCTTTGAGGAAAGCCTGCCTCCGGCCCAGCGGAAACGTCTAGGGCAGTTTTTCACCGGCCTGCCGCTAGGAACTCTTCTGGCGCATCTTGCGCTCGATCAGGATTGCCGCGCCGTGATCGACCCGATGGCCGGTCACGGCGACTTGCTCGACGCTGCCGCGATGACGGCGCGGACGCGGGGATTTCAGATCGACCGGTTGGACGGCATAGAGCTCGATCCGAATACGGCCACCTTCTGCGGCCGTAGAACGACGACATTGGAGGAAGATGGCGCTGTCACCGGCTCCCGCATCGTCACCGGCAGTGCTTTCGATCCTTCAAATGTCGCCGCGTTGCATACTCCCGGCTACGATCTCGTCATCACCAATCCTCCCTACGTGCGCTATCAGTCGCAAAACGGCGATGGCGCGGGCGTTGATGACGTACGCCGGGGCCTTTTCGCTGTCGTGGACGCGTGCGTATCAGGCGACGAGCGGGCGCTCTGGCAGACGCTCGTTGAAGGGTATTCCGGCCTTGCTGATCTCTCGGTGCCGTCCTGGCTCCTGTCCGCCCTGCTGACGCGGCCGGGGGGCCGCCTGGCATTGGTCGTTCCCGCCACATGGCGTTCGCGAGACTACGCCGATGTCGTGCGCTACCTGCTGCTGCGCTTCTTTCGCCTTGATTTCATCGTCGCCGATACGCAGCCCGGCTGGTTTTCCGATGCGCTGGTACGCACGCACCTTGTAGTCGCGCGGCGGCTGCCGTGGGATGAAGCGGCAGTGCCGCTGGCTGGCCGCACGTCATGGCTGTCCGCCTGCTGGCTGCAAGTTGCGCCGGAGGCGGCCAGTGGGGCGTCTCTTGTCGGCGGCGCTTTTCCCGGACCGGAACCAGAGCGGGACTTCGCAGACTGGGCGGTCGGGATGACCCGACAGGTGCAGGGCGTAGAGAGCCGTCCGTTTGCGCTGCAAGAGGAATGGCGCACACTGGAACAGCGGCTGGCGCGCAAGGGCTGGTTTCAAAAAGCAGAGGACCGGCGCGACACGCTGCCGCTTTTTTCATCTGGCGCTGCGAGACCGGCGGCGGTGCCGGAAGGGTTACGGGACATGCTGCCCACCGGTGCTGCCCCGGCACATCTCCAGACGCTCGAACAGGCAGGTATCCGTGTCAGTCAAGGGCTGCGCACAGGATGCAACCGATTTTTCTATGTGAAGCTTGCCAGCGACGATGATGGCAAGACCGTTGCCGTTGAAGCATCGGACAGCTTCCAGGATATGCGGTTTCAGGTTCCTGCGGAAGCGTTACGGCCCGTTCTCCATCGGCAAGCCGATATGCCCGCCTTTATGCGCGGTCACTTGCCTCCGACCCGTGCGCTTGATCTGTCGCAGTGGGTTCTGCCGGAAGACCAGGCTGCGGTGGCGCGTGCGGCAGAGACATACCGCAAGCGTGGCAAATCCGCTCCCTGTGTCATGCCCGCCGAATTGGCGGCATTCGTCACGCGGGCGGCCCGCCTTGCACCGGACCCGAAAGAACCCGCGCGTTTCATCCCCGATCTATCCGCCGTTCGCACCAATATCCGTCAGCCAGCCAACGGACGCGATATCCCCCGTTTCTGGTACATGCTGCCGGCTTTCACCCCCCGCCATCTGCCCGCGATCTTTACGCCGCGGATCAATCACGGGACGCCGGTGGTCGCGCTCAATACGCAGCCGCCGATCTTGATTGACGCTAATTTCTCGACGATTTGGCCGGAGCAGAAGCGGTGGACGCGTCACGCACTCTGCGCCTTGTTCAACAGCAGCTGGTGCCGCGCGGCCATGGAATCAGCCGGAACGCCGCTTGGCGGCGGCGCGCTCAAACTGGAAGCGACGCACATCCGTCAGGTCCCGCTTCCGGTATTGTCTGACAGCGACTGCCAGACGCTTGACGCGCTCGGACAGCAGTTGGCGGTATCCGCGCCGTCAGCCCAGCACCAGATCGACATGTTCATCCTGGGCGCGGTGCTGCCCCACCTCAATGAAAAAGACCTGAAAACGGCGGCGCAGCATATCGAAACCCGCCTCCAGGCCGTCTGTGCTGCCCGTCAAAGGATCGCTTCATGACCGCTGATATAGCCCGCCTAAGTGAAACCATCGGACGTTGCCGCATGCTGCGCGACGCGGGTCATGTCGAGGCGGTGCTGCGCGCGGAATTCCAGGGCCGGCTGCGGCTGATGTTTCCAGACACCGCTCATGAAAACTGGATCAACAATTATACAGAAGGCGCGGAAGCGCACACAAAGGTCGGCATGGCCTCCGGCAAGGCGGCCTCCCGATTCATTGATAACCTCGTGGGTTCAACCACGATCGAATATGAATCCGACCTGCGCAACAACGTGAAACGCGATACCGGATACGCGCAGGTGCAGGAGCAGACCGCAGGACTCGTACGCGCCGGTATGCCGGTCTCGACGGTGCGGGGCGTGCTGTCCGATACAGTCGAATGGTACGCCTATGATGCCGTGCTGACGCCCGGCGTCGATCCGTCCGCCTGCACGGCTGCCGATATTTCGCTGGTCGTTGTTGATGAGCTGAAGCTGGCCGACGACGGCGCGGTCTCCGCCGAACGGCTCGGCGCATTCATCCGAAAACATCTGGCGCGCGAACAGTCTCGGCCTTTGCGCGCTGAATTCCTCGCTTCCGATCTAGGCATGGACTCGGTCGCGTACAAAAGCAGTGCCGCGCCTTTGTCGGCGCTGGTGGACGAGGGGCGGAAGGCCGAGCCCTCAGCCAGCTTGGCAACCGAACTCTGGTCCCGGTTTGTCGATCATCTTGAAGGGCCGACAGGCACCTTTCGCACGACCGCGTATGTCGATGAAGCCTACGTGACCATTCTAGCGCGGCTCCTTAGCGCGAACGTCTTGACAGGAAAAGCACTGCTGAGCACGGACGATGAGCTGCGCGCGATTCTCAACGGCGACTTCTTCCGTCACAATTTCCAGCTCGAGAATGTCGTCGAGCAGGATTATTTCGGCTGGCTTTTGGGGCCTGCCTACATGGACCGGCTTGTGACTGTGGCCCGCGATCTCCAGCGTGACCTCTACGCCTACGATTTCAGCTGGTATCCCGAAGAAGATTTGTTTGGCCGCCTTATGGCGCAGCTCGCGCGCCGCAGCCAACGCAAGCTGCTAGGTCAGGAATGGACGCCGCATTGGCTCGCCCGGCTGCTTGCCGATCGCTGCCTCGATGGCCTTCCTGAGGGCGAGAGCCCGCGCATCGTCGATATGTGCTGCGGGTCCGGCACGATGCTCGCCGAAATCATCAAGGCCACAAAGGCGCGTTTCGGCTTTTCCACCATCGACAAGCTGGAAGATGTCGCGACCGGCTTTGACATTGACCCGCTGGCCGTCAGCCTGGCCAAGACCACATGGGTTGTCAGCCTGTCGGTCGAGATCAAGGCGGCGACGAAACCGATTGTAATCCCCGTCTATCATGCGGATTCGCTGTTCGCCGTCACGCCGGTTTCAGCCTCAGTGCCGCTGGTTGGCGAGAGCGATACGATTCCCGTATCGCTTGACGGTACGACGATTCTGCTGCCGACGGCGCTGGTACAGCCGGCATATCGCGACTTTTTCGACCGTATCGTTGACTGGGCCTATGACGAAGCGCGCGAAGCGCAGCGGCGCGGCACGGTTGCGGGTTTCAGCAAGGCGGACTCGGACAGCTTTCTCGACGGCGCCATCGCGGCGTTTAGCGTCAGCCTGTCGCCGGAGCTCCACAAACAGCTCTCTGCCGCGCTTTACCCGCTGGCGCATCGCATGGCCGAACTGGCCGTTGCGGGACGCAACGGCATTTGGGCCTTTATCCTGCGGAACACATACAGGCCAGGGCTTTTGACCGGCCACTTTAACGGGCTCGTTTCCAATCCGCCGTGGCTGGCGATGAGCGGGCTGGCCGATAATCCATACAGGGACCTGCTCAAAGGCAGAGCAAAGCTCTACGGCATCCAGCCAGCGGGGCAGTCATTTCTCCATCTTGAGCTGGGAACGATGCACCTGCTTCATGCCATCGACCGTTATCTCGCGCCGGATGCCTCCGTCGCCTGCCTTGTGCCGGGTACGGTGCTAAACGGGAACCATCACGAGCGGCTGCGGCAGCATGAATTCCTGAACAGCGAACGTCCCGTGCCGTTCGACATTGCCGAGGTGTGGCAGGTCGCACCCGGAACCTTCAAATATCCCGGCGCGGCGCTGATCGGCCATAAGAGGACGGACACGACCGGGCTTCCACGATCTGCCTTTGCCGGTCTCGTCGCGACAGAAGCGGGACTGGACACCGCCGATTTTTCTATCCGTAATATCGGCACGGCGCGGAGCGCATGGGTGCTCGAAAAGGGCGGCAGTCCGGCGGCGACCGGTGGAGGAGGACGCCTGCCGCAGCAAGGGGCCGATCTCATGCCGCGCACAGCCGTGTGCGTCGACATCATCCAAGATTCAGGTGCGGAATACCGCGTCGATACGCCGACACGTACGTCCCCCTGGGGCTTTACGATCAAGTCGGCCAAGGAAATGGCCACCGAACGCTTTCCCGGCCATGTCGCGCCCCGCTTCATCTTCCGTATGGCGCAGTCGGAAAACTTGCTTCCGTTTGTTCTCGGTGTCCATCGTGCGCCCCTGGCCCTGCCGGCGCTGCGCGCGCCAGATGGTACGTGGAGCATTCTCGACGAGTCTGAAATCCGTCGTCAGGGATTTACCCAGACGGCACGGCGCTTCGCGGCGATAAACCAGAAACTCAAGCGGGTCGGAAAAGGGAAATCACTGCAAGAGCGCGTCGATGAGAGGGGCAAGCTGTCCAAGCAGGTCTTCGGTGCCGATGGCTATCTCATACTGGCCGGTGCCGGCGGCAAGATCATATGCGCTGCGTGCGTTCCGCTCGCGCAGGCGCAGGATGTTGTCGTTGACCAGACCCTCTACTGGAAGGTTGTCGCGGATGAGCGGGAAGCGTGGTTCCAAGTGGGCATGCTCAACAGCGTCGCCTTGACCAACGCCACCCTCGCGTTCAACCCGAAAGGCGATTTTGGCGAACGGCATCTCCATACACTGCCATACCGAATGATGCCCGCTTACGACCCCGGCAATGACGATCATAAGAATATCGCCGGTCTGGCAAAGGAACTTGCTGCCCTTGCCGCCGGTCATTGCACGACAGACGCTTATTTGGGCGACCCCGCAAAGGCCTTGCCGGCACGCCGGCGGAAATTGCGCGCGCTGCTCAACGCACTCGCCGATACCGTCACCCCTGCGGCGTTTGCCGCCATGCCGAAGACGCTAGTAACATCATTCGACTTCGGCCTCACCGAGCCGCAAGCCTTGCGGCATTGGCAAGAATTGGGAAATGCGACAGTGCATGTCTCGGGGGCACAAAGGCTTGCCCAGGGCTCACTCATGCCGCTGCGGGCATTTCACCCCAAACTCTACACGTTCGGCAGGAACGCGCAGAGCTGTAGCGCGCTGATCGGTTCTGCCAACCTCACCAGTCGCGGGTTCAGCGTGAACACGGCGGCTGCGTGGCTTCAGCAGGACGTTCCGCGCGCGTCAATCGATGCCGCTATGGCGAGCGCGTGTTTTGATACAACGCCTCTTACCGAGGAATTGCTAAATGCGTATGCGCCGCTGCGGCAGGCGCAACCGCCGCCAGCAGAAATAGAACAGGAAGCGCAGCCCGTAGCGCCGCCAGCACCGATTAGTGTTGGTGCGCTGCCCTTGTTCAGGGTCGCCATCGAAACGGGCGCTGTTAATCCCGCGAACTACAGCGCCATGTGGATCCACGGCGAAGCCCTGCAAGGCGGGTCACGCAACCAGCTTGAACTTCCTCGTGGCGGTCACAGGTTTTTTGGTTTCGTGTTCACGCAATACGACTATCCCCACAATTTGACGATCGGGGAGCCGGTTCTTCGCAGCGGTGCGCGCGCATGGAACGACCGCCGTCTGACATGGCACGGCAATAACCGTATGGAACGAATGAATTTGCCGACCGCTACACAGGGCGGATTCGAATATGCCGACACGGCTGTCATGTTTCGTCGTCTGGCGGACGGCTCATTCGAGTTGATTGTCACGCCGTGGGATTCAGACCTGGCACGTTCGTGGCGGCAGGCTTCGGCACAGCGGCAAGACCTATTTCGCCTCGGCACAGTCGCGACGAGCCGGGTTGTAGGACTGTTGTAGGAATAGGGGGAGTGCCGGGCGTGTCTCCGTATTCGTCGAAGATGCCCGGTCCCTCTTTCTGTTCGCCTCCGCCCTAACGGCGAACGCCTGTTTTTCGCACGCTATCAGGTCAGAGCATTCTGCCTTGCCCTGATCGATTCCGCCCAGTCGGCGAGGATTTTGATGTCGGCGAGGATATCGTCCGGGGGAGGAACGGCACCGTCTCGCGCGCGCGACGGGTCATGCGCCTCCACTAGGTCGCTGCACTTCTTGAAGTTCTTGCGGAAAGTTTCGACGTCCGCGCCTTCGATGACCGTCACCCTTTTGAGATTCTTGGTGTCGATATAGTCCCGGTGCCGGTGGATGACCCCGGCAAAAGCCACGTCTTCGAGCCCGCGCTCCCACGTTGCCCGAAGCCGGTCATAAATCTTCACTGCGGTGTCGCGATATCCTTCTTCATCGTTCGCATCGTAGAGCTTGCGTGCCTCCCTTGCCGCTTTTTCCAGCTTGTCGATCCGGTCGCGGATGCCGGCATGCTGCCAGGGCAGTCCCTCGCTGACCATGCCTGTACCGGCAGGACCGCGCGACAGGCTGACGAGCTTCATAGGAAGGCCCTCGCGCGCACCCTTGTCATGCAAGTCGTTCACAAACACCATATCGTGGGTGAAGACGATGATCTGGCGCGCCCTTGATTCCTCGACCAACCGTTCCGCCACTTTTTCGCGCCAGCGATGATCGAGCGATGTCACCGGGTCATCAAACACGAGCGCGGATTTGTGAGACGCCGTTGCCAATTCGGTGAGGAACGCAGCCAAGGCCACGCATGTTTGCTCGCCCTCGCTCAGGACCATGTGGACCTTGGCTTTCGGGTTGGCAAAAAGGCGCACCTGATAGTTGGGAGAGCCGTACTGCCCGCCTGACCGCACGATTTCCACGCGCACTTTTTCCGCAGCGAGACGGACAATTTCCGACTGGAACTGATCGCGCATCTTCGGGGTGATGACGTTATCGGCGATGTCATTCCCGAGCTTGGTAATGGCGTTCGTCGCCGTGTCCGCGATGCAGGCGCGCAGTATCCGGAGATCGTCCAGGCTCTTTATTTCCTTCTTTGCGGTTTCAAGCAGGTCAGGAACCGCCCCCCGGTCCTTCAGGGCGTCGCGTTCCAGGATCAGTTTGTTGCGACCTTCTATGTCGGCAGCTTCATCAAGCTCTACAGCATAGGCTTCAAGCGTGCCCGCCAGCGTCTCCAGTTCAGCTTTTGGCGAAGGCGTGAGCGGCGGCAGCACAAGCGCATCAGCAGACGAAAGCGCACGGAGGCATTTAAGGCGCCGCAAATCCGCACTGGCGACGAAGCGCAGAACGCGGCAAGCGCATCGGTGAATTCCTGCTCGGCGCTTGACGCCTGTGACTCGGCATCGGCTCGGATGAACGCCTCGAAACCTCCCATGCGGCTCTTGGCTTCAGGGCTGAGCGCCTGATGGCAAAGAACGCAGGCTTCGTCGCCCGCAGGCGGGAAGGCTGAACCGGCATATGCCGTTTGTTCAGAGTAGCGGCGCGCCGCCTCCCACAAGGTGCGCCACGTTTCCGCGCCGACGCCGGGAATAGCAAGGCCGTCGAACGTATCACGCGCGGCGAGATTGGCCGCTGCCCGCTTACTTCTTGCCGCGTCGGCCAGTGCCTTCAGCCTGACCAGCGGTTCGTCGTCATAGGTGGTGGCGATCCTGTTCAGGGTCGCTATCAGTTGCCGCACGTTTCCGGCAAAGAGCCGCTGTTCGGCGGCGGCGTCCGCCGGGTTCTTCAGAAGGTCCTCATCAAGGCGCGCCAGCCTTGCGCGTTCATCGGCGGTCATCTCGCCGTGTTTCTCGAATGCCGCCAGGTTGGTGTTATGGCTCAGGGCCGACATGATCGCACCCACCGGCGTGGCGGTATTCCATGTCGGCTTTTCAAACACCGAGTCACGGACAGCCTGGAGCTGCGTTTCTTCAGCGCCCAGTTTTTGCTTGAGCGCCTGGCAAACGCCCGCGAGGTCGTCGGGAATGTCCAGGCCGAAGGGCCTGAAAGCCACTTCGTTCTTCTCCTGCACATGCACCGATCCGCAGTCCCGATCAAAGACGCTGACTGCTGACAGCACCGCGTCTGGCTTGCCGTCGTCCGTCCAACTGACGGGCGGTTCGGATGATCCGTCCTTGAGAATAGTGAAGGTACCCTTCGCCCTGCCGGCCGGCGGCGGGTTGTAGGCGTCAGGCATGATCTCGCCGGCCTTGCGGGCGCGGCAGGCCCGCTTGAGCACCCGCCCGTACCCAGATTTGCCGGACCCATTCGGCCCGTAAACGATCGTCAGTCCCGCGGATTCGAACGGCAAAGTCTGGCCTGGGGCGAGTTGGTTCACTCCGGCAATGTCGCCGACGCTAACCAGTGCTATAGATTCGCCGCCAGCTGGGGTTGCCGGCAGATGAGCCGCTTCGAGCACCGCTGCTTCCAACGTAACGCCTTCGGCCCCATGCTCTTTTTTGCACAAGGCCAGTATGTCGGTGACAACCGCCTCATCGGGAGTCCCGCTGGTGACGATCCGGCGCAGCGCATCCCTTTGCCATAGGGGACGTTCAGCCGACCAGTCGAGTATGGCTTCGAGTACTGTCTTGTTTGCTTTCTTATTCATTCTGTTGCCCCCGGCGTGCGCACCTTTTCCCCGTATAGATGATAGCGCCGAAAGCCCGCCAATATTGTCTCAGTAACAGACCGAATCCACGCCCGCGTAGAATAGCATGTAACCTGCGGCTGCGCCCGGTCAGAGGCCAGGCGGGCGCGGCCCCCGCTTTCAAAGCGTCTAAAGGATTTTCGTTTCACCTTGGAGGGCGAAACCGATTGCTATTGGCCAGTCTACAGTTGGGGAATGTGGGCAACGAACGCCATAGGAGGGCTTTAGAGTGCTATAGCGTAGACGTAGTGCTCATCATCGTCGGGCGCGGCCCGCCATACAGCTTAAAAGAAAAAGCCCCTTACGTCCGTCAGGGGCTTTTTCTTTTAGCCATAGTGAGACAGTAGTCAGACATGTATCCTGCGCTCTGTCCGACGCACTAAAATAAAAGCCTCCGCATAAGCGGAGGCGTTCCCTCATCATGACAAGACGGGTTATGCGGTAACCGCCTTGTCCTCCATGGCTTGTCGCCAGCCTCCCAACCAGTAGGACCGGGCATTTATTGATTGATAGGGACAAAGTTCCCTCGGTCTGCCGGAAATACCCGCTTGATAACCACGTGAATGAGCCCGTTCCAAGCGATCGCGTTTCTGTCTCTTCATGCCTTATTTCCCTCATTATTTATCTGGTGGAAAGAAAACAATGACTACTTTATAAGCAGTCACAAACTATCAATAACCATTCTGTCGGCAAAGATCAAGGCGCAAAATTCACGCCAATGTCATATTTGTGATCTATAAATAAGAGTTTTCCGCAGGAAGAAAGAGAAGCGCCAGCTAAGGAATTGAAAAATAAAAAACCGCTGAAAACGGCTCATACCTTTTCAGCGGTGAGGTCACATATGACCGGGTTAAACCTGCAACCCGGTCAGCGGATAGCTTGATTGTTCAACGGATTACGGATTGATCAGCAGACTGTACGGCGGATTGGGCAATGGATTGCGCCACTTGCCGCCAGCCCTGGGCCAGCGTTTTGACCAACGCGTCATAACCATCTTCCGTCTGCGGTAAAATGATATCGAACGGACGCTTAATAACCTGGCCTGACTGATTCAATATCCATTCGCCGCGTATCACGACATTACCATCATAGCGGCCATGAAACGCCGTGACGGTAACATTTAACACCGATTGCTCACGTCCCTGCGGTTGTGTCGTCACCAACCAGCCGGGCAGCCTGCTTTCCAGATCGGTCACCAATAATTGCCGGAGTTGCTGATCCAACGGGCTTGCCCACAGGTTATCGCTGGCGATAACGTACTGCACATCACTGGTCTGATAAACCAGCCCGACATTGCCCAGATAGTCGGCTACGCTGACATGTTCTAGCCACAGTTGCCGGGGATGCGCGGTGGTCACGCCCGCTGTGCTCGCCTGCGGCACCACCGGTAACTGATAGTATGATTTTTGCGAACTGCTACTGCAAGCGCTCAGTAACAGCACCATTGCCAGAGTCCATGCTTTCATCATTATTTTGCCCTCTTCGGCTGAGGATCTTTGCCAGCCGGGGCTTCAAAGATCAATGCATTACTTTTCTCATTCAAGGTGCGCAATACCGGTTGCAATTCACGCAGCACTTGATCCAGACGTTGCATATCCGCCACCATGTTATTGTAAGCAGGTGAACCGGGCTGGAAGCCTTTCATGCTGCGATTAAGCTCACGTAAGGTCTGCTGCATATCCTGCGGCAAATCCTGCATGGCTTTACTGGAGGTTATCTGATTGAGCGAAGCCAGCGTTTTCTGCATTTCACGCAACGTAGCCTGACTCTCCGCCAGCGTCTGGGTCGCTTCAGCCACCATCGGATTAAGCGGTAACCCATTGATCTTGTCGAGCACCGACATCAGCTTTTGTTGGATCTGAGACAGTCCGCCGTCAATGGTCGGCAGCACCGGATAACCATCAATATTGGCCAGTTTTTGATCCCTCTTCTCTTTGGGATAAAAATCAAAGTCGATATACAGCGCCCCGGTCAACAAGTTCGCTGATTTTAACGCCGCCCTTAATCCAAGAGGCTGCGCACGACTCAGGTGTTGTTCAAAGTCGAAATCACCGCCAATCTTCTTATCGAACCGATCGGGCTCAATACGGATCAATACCGGGATACGGTAATCATCATTAATATTCTGCCGCCAATCTTTGGGGAAGAACGGCGCTTCCACCACCGTACCCAGACGAATACCACGAAATTCAACCGGCGCGCCGGCCTGCAATCCGCGGATCGATTCACCAAAGAACACGAGATATTCTTTGTATTCGGTATATAGCGAATCCTGGATGCTGCGTTGGCTATCGAACAGCCGATACTGCGCCCGTTGCTCCGCCGGGTTCCCAACGTCCCAACCGGTCGGCACATCAAAACTCACCCCGCCGCTGAACAGCGTCGCCAGCGATCCCATTTCCACGCGCATCCCCTGCGCAGACATGTCAAACGCCACGCCGCTGTCTTTCCAGAAACGTACGTTGGTGGTCACCAGAGTGTCATTCGGCGCCGCGATAAATAGCTGGTAACGCATTTTGCGCGCTTGCGGATCAAACTCGCTGGTTTCGACCGAACCGACACGATAACCCCGGAACAGTACCGGGTCGCCAACATTCAACTGCCCGGCCTGTTCGCTGTCCAGGATCACGCGAATCCCTTTGGCGTCCGGTGATGCCAAAGGCGGCGTATCCAATAGCGCAAACTCTCTTTTTTCCCTGACTTGAGAGCCAGGCTGAAGTTCAATATAAGCGCCGGACAACAGCGTCTCCAGCCCCGATACGCCAGCGCGACCTACCTGCGGTTTCACCACCCAGAAAGCTGAATCCTCTTTCAGCAGCTTGTCCATGCCGTCATGCAGACGCGCCTTGATTTCCACCTGATGAAGATCATCACTCAGCATGACGCTTTCCACCACGCCGACATCCACGCTGCGGCTCTTGATCATGGTTTTGCCCGCTTCAAGCCCCTCGGCATTACTGGTGACGAGTGTGATTTGCGGCCCTTGATGGCTGAAATGATAAAATAATATCCAGGCGCCGATCAGTACCGTCACAATCGGCACAATCCAGACCGGCGACCAACGTTTGATCGTTTCTACATCCGCAACGGCATAGTTATCTTTCGTCAACGGAAGACTCCTTATTGAAAACATCATCACGACGATCCCACAATAAACGAGGATCGAAAATCATCGCCGCAATCATGGTCAAGATCACCACTGCGGCAAACAGTACCGCCCCCACTGCGGGATAAATGCTCATTAACCGGCCAATCCTCACCAGCGCTGATAAGACGGCGATGACAAACACATCTATCATTGACCAGCGTCCGACGAATTCGACGATTTCATACACCACATGCATCCGTTCGCTGTCGCGCTTGTCGTTGCCGTTGGCGACCCAGCACAACCAGCCCAGCGCCAGCATTTTCAACGAAGGCACCATAATGCTGGCAATAAAAATCACCATCGCCACCGGGTACGAGCCTGTGCTCCACAGCAGCACCACGCCGGACATGATGGTCGATCCCATTCGGTCCCCCAGCGCTTCCGTCACCATGATCGGCATCAGGTTCGAGGGGATATAAAGCAGAATCGAAGTAATCAGCAGCGCCATCGTCCATTGCAGACTCTTTTTCCGGCGCGCATGGCCATGACTGTGGCAACGCGGGCAAACCAACTGATGCGCAGGCAAAATCGCCGTACAACATGAACACGACCGGAATCCCTGCGACAAACCGCTGACGCCGGGTTGCGGCGCCGCCGGCAACATGGGCGGCGCCGCAATGTCGTTCCACAGCCAACGACGATCAAGACTCTGAAACGTCAGTAGTAGCAATACGCAGAACAACACAAACGGTATGAAACTGGTGCCGATGCCAACATCGCCGTAAGCGATCAGCTTGACAAAACTCACCAGCACGCCCGCCAGAAAAATTTCCGCCATCCCCCAGCTTTTCAGATGAAACAGGGCCTTGCCTATCGCTTTCTTTAACGCCAGCGGCATCGAGATATGCAGACAGAGCAAAATCACGCTTGCCATGCAAAACGCGGGAACCAGTTGGACAAATAACATAAACAGAGTGGCGACGCTGTCATAGTTCTCCGCCACCATGACTTTAGGTATTTCAAACAGATTGATCTCGCTGCTAATGCCGGCAACGCGCATCGATACAAACGGAAACAGGTTTGACAACACCAGCATCAATAAGGCGCTCAGCGCATACCCAACCGGACGTTTGCGTGGCTCGGTCTGATAACTGGTCAATGTGGCTTTGCATTGTGGACAAGTCGCTTTCTGTCCATGCGACAGAACTGGCAACCTGACCAGCAGATCACAGTGCGGACACAACATGTAATCGTCATGTTGGTGCTCATAAATATCGTCTTCGTGAATATGATTATGGGAACACACGCATAGCCTCCTTCCTGGCCTGCCGCAAGGACAATATCAGACCGTCTGCGACGATACCCGTCATCGTTTCAAGTTGCGACTACCACGCGAACGCACTTCCCCGCGGGAAAAGTGGTTCGCGCCGCCGGCCCTCATCATAGGAGAAGATGTGAGATAACGATTAGCCATTCCTTTGTGCTTCCAGCGCTTCCCAACGTTCAAAACAAGATTCCAGAGAGGCTTCCGCCGCAGCAAACGCATTCAGCACCGGCTGCGTTTCCTCATGCGGACGGCTGAAGAATCCCTCGTCGTTCATCTGCGCTTGCAGGTTGTTGATTTCCTGCTCCAATTGCTCGATTTTCAGCGGTAACTGCTCCAATTCGCGCTGTTGGTTATAACTTAGTTTACCCGCATTACGTTCAGCGGGCGGTGCGCTCTTGACGGCTGACAGCGTCGTCGCCCCCTTTGGCGTCGGGATGGCGGCGGCGCGCAACGGCGTCGATTCCGCGCGTTGTTGCTGCGCGTCATAATAACCGCCGACATAGCGGGATATCACTCCGTCGCCCTCAAAGATCCAGCATTCCGTCACCGAGTTATCAACAAACTGACGATCATGGCTGACCAGCAGCACCGTTCCCTGATAACTGTCGATCAATTCTTCCAGCAACTCCAGCGTTTCCACATCCAGATCATTGGTGGGCTCATCAAGAATCAACAGGTTGCTGGGTTTAAGAAATAACCGCGCCAGCAATAAGCGGTTGCGCTCGCCGCCAGACAGCGCCTTCACCGGCGTCATCGCACGTTTCGGATGGAACAGAAAGTCTTGCAGGTAGCCGAGCACATGACGTGGACGACCATTTACCATGACTTCCTGTTTCCCTTCCGCCAGATTATCCATCACGGTACGTTCGGGATCCAACTCGGCGCGATGCTGATCAAAATAAGCCACTTCCAGTTTGGTGCCGCAATGCACGCGCCCGCTGGTGGGCGCCAATTCACCCAACATCAGTTTCAGTAATGTGGTTTTACCGCAGCCATTCGGCCCGACCAGCGCGATTTTATCGCCGCGCTGCACCTGAGCGGAGAAATTGCGGGTCAGAAGTTTATTATCGATCTGATAGTTCACCTCTTCCAGTTCAAACACAATCTTGCCGGAACGGGCGGCTTCCTCCACCTGCATTTTTGCCGCGCCCATCACCTCGCATCGTTGCGAGCGTTCATTACGCAGGGCTTTCAGCGCCCGGACACGGCCTTCATTGCGGGTGCGACGCGCTTTGATCCCCTGACGGATCCAGACTTCTTCCTGCGCCAGTTTACGATCGAACTCGGCGTTTTGCAGTTCTTCCACCCGCAACGCTTCTTCTTTGCCCGCGAGATATTTATCGTAATTTCCCGGCCAGGACACCAGCTTGCCGCGGTCAAGATCGACAATCCGGGTCGCCATGTTGCGAATAAACGAACGATCGTGCGAGATAAACACGATGCTGCCCTGAAAGGTTTTCAGGAAAGTTTCCAGCCAGTCGATGGTTTCGATATCCAGATGGTTGGTCGGTTCGTCCAGCAGCAATACGCGCGGCGCGCTGACCAGAGCACGCCCCAGCGCGGCTTTACGCAGCCAGCCGCCGGACAACGAGGACAGAGGCGCGTCAGCGTCCAGACCGAGTTGCGCCAGCACGTCGTGGATACGGCTTTCCAATTGCCATAGCCCCTGATGCTCAAGGATCTCCTGTAACTTCGCCAACTGATTCAGATGCTTGTCGCTGGGATCGGTTTCAATCAGGCGCAACGTCGCATGATAATTTTTCAGATAATCCGCCTGCTCCGCCACCCCTTCGGCGACAAAGTCAAACACGCTGCCAGCCACATTTCGCGGCGGGTCCTGCTGCAAGCGAGCTACAATCAAATCCTGCTCATAGGTAATGCGTCCGTCATCAAGCGGAATTTCTTTCGCCAATATCTTTAGCAACGTGGATTTGCCCGCTCCATTGCGGCCCACCAGACAAACGCGTTCGTTTTCTTCAATATGAAGTTCGGTGTTGTCTAACAGCGGAGCATCACTGAACGACAGCCATGCGCCCGAAACACTGATTAATGACATCTGTTACTTTTCCTCGCCGGCATGCGTCAGCAACCAGCAGTTATGAATTTGACTGTTGCGGGCAAAATCCTGTGATTGCGTCAGCGCGGTAATCTCTTTCGCCGCCAGCCCCAACGCCGTCAATCCCGGCATATCCATCTTAAAGCCGCGTTTATTGTTGGAAAACATGATTGTGCCGCCTCGACGCAGCAGTCGTTTAAGATCTTTCATTAACGCCAGATGGTCACGCTGGACATCAAAGGTATCCTCCATGCGTTTCGAGTTCGAAAACGTCGGCGGATCGATAAAAATAACGTCAAACTGTTCATTGGCTTCACGCAGCCATGACAGGCAATCGGCATGAATCAAACGATGCTGGCGTCCGGTCAGGCCATTGGCGCGCAGGTTTTTCTCCGCCCATTCCAGATAGGTGCGCGACATATCCACCGTCGTGGTGGTGCGCGCTCCGCCCAATCCGGCATGCACGCTGGCCGTGCCGGTATAAGCGAACAGGTTGAGAAAATCTTTGCCGTTGCTCATTTCGCCCAGCATTTTGCGTGCGATGCGATGATCGAGAAACAGACCGGTGTCCAGATAGTCGGTCAGGTTGACCCACAGCTTAGCGTTATACTCTTCTACCAGTAAAAATTCGCCTTTCTGCGAGAGTTTCTCATACTGGCTTTTACCTTTCTGCCGTTCGCGGGTTTTCAAAATCAACCGGTTGGACGGCAATTCCAGCACGCTCAGCGTCGCATTGATCACATCGAACAGACGCTGACGCGCTTTCTGCGCATCAATGGTTTTCGGCGGCGCATATTCCTGCACCACCACCCAACTGCCGTAGCGATCGACCGCCACGTTGTATTCTGGCAGGTCGGCATCGTACAGACGGTAACACTCAATTCCCTGCTGCTTCGCCCATTTCTCCAGTTTACGCAGATTCTTACGCAGACGGTTGGCAAAATCCTCGGCAATCTGACCGCTGGCCTGCCCCTGACTTTCAGCAAGCTGATAGTTCTTCTGCACGCAATCCAGCGGACCATTTTTGGCTTTGAACTGACGCTCGGCGCGCAATTGCAGGCAACTCAACAGTTCCGGCGAGGCACTGAACAACGACAGTTGCCAGCCGCCGAAATCGCTTTTCATTTTGCGGCCCAGCAGGTTGTGCAGCGCAATTAACGCCGGTTCGCTCTCCAGACGTTCGCCATAAGGCGGGTTACTGAGTACGGTGCCTTTTGCTCCTGTCGGTAGTGGATTCTGGATCTGGGCCACATCGTTTACCGTAAACGAGATTAATTCCGCTACTCCGGCGCGACGAGCATTGGCTTTGGCTATGTCGATCACCCGCCGGTCGATATCGGAACCAAAAAAGCGCGACGTCGTCTCACGCAGGCCCAGACGGGCGCGCTGCTGCGCCTGCGCCGTCACATCACGCCACAGTTCGGCATCGTGTCGCAACCAGGCATTGAATCCCCAGCGGGTGCGATACAGACCGGGCGCGCGATCGGCGGCGATCATCGCCGCCTCAATCAACAGCGTGCCGGAACCACACATCGGATCGACCATTGGGGCGCCGATTTGCCAACCGGAGCGCAGAACAATCGCCGCGGCCAAATTTTCTTTGAGCGGCGCCAATCCTGCCTGATCACGATAACCACGCTGGTGCAAGCCTTCGCCGCTCAGATCCAAGGCTACGCTGGCGGTATCGCGCTGTAAAAAGACATTGATGCGAATATCCGGTTGCTGTTTCGCCACATCCGGGCGTTGTCCCGTTTTGCGGGTGAAGCTGTCCACAATGGCGTCTTTCACTTTCAACGCCCCATACTGGCTATTGCGGATATCATCGTTAGTGCCGGTAAAATGCACGGCAAAAGTTTTATCGACAGCGAAAATCGTCGACCAGTCGATAGCCTGAACGCCAAGGTACAAATCCAAATCGCTGTGCACATTGAATTCATTAAGCGGCAGCAAAATGCGCGAGGCCAGCCGACTCCACAACAAGCTCTGATACAACAAGCGATTATCGCCCTGAAAATGCACCCCGCCTTGCACCACGGCACAGGCCTGGGCGCCCAGCGCTTCAAGTTCTCTTTTTAATAGTTCTTCCAGGCCACGGGCAGTGCTGGCAAACAGAGCATTCATATCGTTACAATCACCAAAGAGATGGCGCCAAAAAGAAAATTGACGCGCATTATAGCTAATCCGGGACGCTTGTCATAAAGTTGCCGTTTTACAGCGGCAAGGAATCAGTAGTGATCGGCGTAACGCGGCTTTATATTCATCCGGTAAAATCGATGCGGGGTTTGCAGTTGTCTCATACCTTGGCCAGCCCCAGTGGGTTGGCGCAGGACCGAACCTTCATGATCACCGAACCCGATGGCACCTTTATTACCGCCCGCCAATATCCGCAAATGGTGTTGTTCACCCCCGCGCTGTTACCCGATGGGCTGTTTATCGCCGCGCCGGACGGACAAAGCGCCAGCGTTCGCTTCACTGATTTTGTCAGTACACCGCAACCCACCGAAGTCTGGGGAAATCACTTTACCTCTAAAGTGGCCCCGGATGCGATTAACGCCTGGCTGAGCGCTTATTTTCAACGGCCAGTGCAGTTGCGTTGGGCTGGCGACGCACCATCACGCCGGGTCAAGCGTCATCCTGACATCCCGCTCGCGTTTGCCGACGGTTATCCGTTTCTACTCATCAACGAGGCGTCTTTTCAGGATCTGCGCCAACGCTGTCCGGCGGGGATCAAACTCGAACAGTTTCGCCCCAATCTGGTCGTGACCGGCGCGGCGGCGTTCGCCGAGGATAGCTGGCAAACCGTGCGGATCGGCGACGTCATTTTTGATGTCGCCAAGCCTTGCAGCCGTTGCGTTCTGACCACCGTCAGCATTGAGCAGGGCAGAAAGCACCCGTCGTCCGAACCTCTGGCGACATTGCAATCCTTCCGCACCGCCGAAAACGGCGATGTCGATTTTGGTCTGAATATGATTGCCCGCAACAGCGGCATTATTCGCGTCGGCGATACGCTGGATGTTCTTGCCACCAAACCGCCGCGCCCTTATTACGCGGGCAACATCGCGGAATGCCTAGCGGTCAACGCGCAAAGCGAACTGACGATCACCATTGAATATCAGGGAAAGCACTTGCCGGGAAATAATCAGCAAATCCTGCTGGAGCACCTGGAACAACACAGCATACGTGTGCCCTACTCGTGTCGTGCAGGTGTATGCGGCTGCTGTAAGATGACGTTAATCAGTGGAGAGGTTTCCGCACTCAAGAAAAGTGCAATCGGGGAAAATGGCGCCATTCTCGCCTGTAGCTGTATTCCCCTCGGCGATATCAGCCTGAAATAGATATCAACCCGCGATAAAGCGCATAATGCCAGAGGCGTTAAACGACGTTAGCATATTGAAACGCGGAAGATACCTGTTCCGTCGCATGCTGCTCCGTCGCTGGCAATAATCTGTCATGCATGATTTTAATGGCATCGCTCAATATCATCGTCTTCGCATTCAACATTAAATGTTCTTGCGCCAACAGGCATAAGCTGGCTTTCTCCCCCACCTCAGCGACCAGAAAACACGCGGTTTCCTCACTCTCGCTGACTTGCACCTGAACCAGATCTCCGGTTTGCGGCGCATACGCATGCGGCACATGCTGTTGGACGAAGTGCCAGCTTTTTGGCATTAACGGTTTAAGAAAACGACTGGCCACCAGCGCATTCAATATTAATTCGTTTTGCAGCGAGCGCGTTAATGCCATCTTCTGACACTTTTCGTTATAGGTAAAAAATAAGGCCGCATCCTCGACGCAGAATGCGCATTCATTAAACGCATCCGGCGTCAGCATTTTGGAGGGAAAGCGTGAACGGAATAACATGCCGTTTGCCAGATCCAACATTAGGCGATCGTGTTCGGCATCAAAATACCAGCGCCAGTTATCATCAGGTTTTAACTTCATCTTATTTATCCTTCGCTCTGTGTTAAAACGCTCTTTAGTTAAAAAGAATCAGAAATAACTGATTGCAGAATGCTGCAATAAAAAAAATCCCGGAGAAAATTTTAACATCGCCGGTGACGGGCAAAATAGCGCGTCATAAAAATCAGGCTAAGATTGATCGTTTATTAGCTTGAACGGATAAAATATAGACTAAATAGCTGTTCCAAATAGTAGATCACTTTGAGGGAACTCAGTCCGAGTTGAGCGATCTGATCAATCGCCAAAAATCACAAATCACCAACCGG
>NZ_QNRY01000016.1 GCF_003315515.1 Brenneria salicis ATCC 15712 = DSM 30166
TATCGTGGGATATTACAGCACGATCAGACCACACGACTATAACGGTGGATTACCCCCAAACGAATCGGAAAATCGATTCTGGAAAAACTCTAAACCCGTGGCCAGTTTTAGTTGACCACTACACTTAGCGACTACTTTAACAGTACTTGTATTCGATTCCCTTCACTCGCTCCAAGTTCTCTTCCTTGTATATCTCCTGAACTCAATAAAAATCAGTAATTACCTGTTTTTACGACGATAATAACTTGACCACTTCGATACTGATGCCTACTCGCATACCCTGTGGCTGTCGAGATGGCGTTTATCGTCTAAGGTTTTAGTGACATAACCCTTTTCTCAACGGTGGAGATGAGTAGGATTGAAAATGGATACCAACACCTGGCCTGAAAAGTAAAAGCGATGATATAACCATTACGTTAAGGGCATTACCGCATGGAGTTCAAAGATTATTATGCCACGTTGGAAGTAGACCCCTCAGCCGATCTGAAAGCAATTAAAACGGCATACCGCAGACTGGCGCGCAAATATCACCCCGATGTCAGTAAAGAGCAAGATGCGGAAAATAAATTCAAGGATATTGCCGAAGCCTATGAGGTGCTGAAAGACAATTCACGTCGTGCCGAATATGACGAACTGAGGCAGCATCGCAACGATCCCCGTTTCGCTGAACCACCGCCGGGCTATGATGACGGCGGCCCGCAATGGTATGGTGCGTCTGGCGGTCAGCATGATTTTTCCGATTTCTTCGAGTCTGTTTTTGGCCGTCGGGCAGCGCAAGGACAGCGTACCGCTTCGTCTCAGCATGCTTATGCTGTCCGTGGTCAGGATCTTGAGATGGCGATCCCGCTGTTTCTGGAAGAAATGCTGACTGAGCAAAGCCGACCTATTTCTTATACGTTGCCGGTTTTCGATGAACTGGGACGTCAGATGAAAGAAATAAATAAAACGCTGAAGGTAAAAATTCCGGCCGGGGTGGGGGATGGTGAACGAATTCGTCTGAAAGGGCAGGGCTGCGCCGGTTTTGGCGGCGGGCCGAATGGCGATCTGTTCCTGACGATGCGTATTGCGCCGCATCCGTTGTTTGATATTGACGGACATAATCTGCATATCGTCGTGCCGCTGGCGCCCTGGGAAGCGGCATTGGGAGCGAGCATTGAAGTTCCTACCCTCACCGGAAAAATTGCCCTGACGATCCCGCCCGGCAGTCAAAGCGGAAAACGGTTGCGCGTCAAAGGCAAAGGTTTGATGGGGAAAAACGGAGCAGGTGACCTGTATGCCGTCCTGAAAGTGGTGATGCCACCGAAGCTGGATGAGAAAACCGCTGCACTGTGGAAACAGTTGAGCGAACAGGCGGCATTTAATCCTCGTCGTGAATGGGAGGCAAAATGATGGCGCAAGAAATGACATTTACCGTGGTGGAACTGTGCCAGTGCGTGGAGATAACTCAGGAGGAATTGATTGAAGTTGTAGGATTGGGCGTGATTGTGCCGCTTGAACCGGATGAATCGCACTGGCGCTTTGACGATAGCGCGTTAACGTGTCTCCGGCGGGCGCAACGCTTACAGATAGAACTGGATCTCGACTGGCCGGGCGTCGCCATGACGCTGACCTTGCTGGATCAACTCGAAGAATTGAAAAGAGAAAATCAACAATTGCGCAGACAACTTGAACGTTTCATGATGACGTCCTGATTATGGTTCGCAGTGGGCTGAAGACTGTTTTTTCAGCCCTCGGTGGGAAATATATTAATAAAACTTAAGCATCAACGCTTGTTTAAATGGCATGCCGCAGTTGATTTTTCTTTTTCATTATTCTGATTACAGATGAAAAGCCGCGGGCTTTTCCCACGAAGTATGTTTTTTCCTGGCTTTTCGCTTGCTAAATAACTTTTTCTTTTGTTTATTTTGAATATGTTTCCTGAATGAATAAAGCGCAACTAAAATTAAGAATAGCGCAAAGATTAACATGGTCATTTTTATCACATTGGGAGATGTTCGAGTTCATATGTCGTGTAAATATGTCCTTGTATTCCATCGACTCCGCAGTTTTTTAGTAGGAAGTATTCTGATTGATTTTGTACTCCTTTAATAATGACGCCGTGGCAGTATCTTTTTATATTGGATATGAGGGCGGGAAGCAGGTGGGCTTTTCTCTTTCTTATCATTTCCCAGTAGAATAGTTTATCTAATTTTACATAATGAAACAGTGACTGGCTGACGGCATAAATATTGGCATTCCCACGGCCAAAATCATCCAGCCACAGTGGATAGCGGTTATAGAGCGTTGAAAGAAGCGGATCACGTTTCCCGTCATTAAGATTAGGAAATCCCTCGTTTATTTCAAGATGAACAAAAGATAGGTTGTCCAGCAGATTTTCTGTATAGCGATCCTGGAATAAAAACAACGCCATAGAAAAATCGAGATTTATCGAAAGCAGAATGTTGTTATTGATAAAGTATGCTTTTTTTTCCGTCACACACTCCAGTTGATCGATAAGCAGTTGCTGTTTGTCGTCAACACTCATTTGCCGGATGTGTTCTTCTGTACACAAATCTTCTCCAAACCTTGTCAATAGTTCCATCGCAAATAAGATATTCTGACTATTATGGATTGGCTCCATAACATAGCGCCTTTTGGCCTCTGGAATTGGGTCCACAATCATCATTGTGTCTCGGTTTCAATTTTTTGGTATTATTGATCGATCTATAAAACTGATCAATATTTTTGTTTTTATAACTTTAAATGGTATTAATGCCGATCGATCTGGCTGATTTGATAGGTCAAACCATTGATCATTATCAGAAAATACTATGGCAGGCATTTCATAGGTAAAATCGAATAATTTGAAGTTAATTAACATGTAAATTTGATTGATAACGCCGGTTTTACCGAATAATCATCAATCTATTCTTTAGCTATTTCTCTGCATCTTGAAATCTATTGCTTACCCGATGATTTCATGCGGCGTCACGTTATTTAGTTTTCCTGTCAGACATTGTTTTATTTTTCATCGTAAGTTATTAACCATTTTGATTATGCGGGTAATCAGGTGTGTTAGCCGTCGTAGTCGTCTTGCTGTCTGAATCGGAAATGTGTCATTTAATCTGAAATTCCAGGGGGAAGTATGTCAGTTTCTGCAAGAAATCAATTAACGGGCGTTGTTTACAGCGTCATCGAAGGGGCGGTTAATAACGAAGTCGTCCTGAAGCTGGAAGGTGGGGAACAATTGACAACCGTGATTACCAAGGCAAGCAGCAATGCTTTGGGGTTGGCTCCCGGTAAAACGGCGATTGCATTAATTAAGGCGCCGTGGGTTATTCTGGCTTCATCAGATTGCGGATTGAATTTTTCAGCGCGAAATCAATTTGCCGGAATGGTGAAGAAAGTCGTCAAAGGCGCAGTAAATTCTACCGTTCACATTGAAACCAGTAATGGCCTATTGCTGACCTCCAGCATTACTAATGAAAGTATTGATGAAATGGCGATGGTTGAAGGCAGCAAAGTGATTGCTTTGATTAAAGCCTCCAGCGTGATTGTGGCGATCCAAAAATAATGTTGCCTGATGTTTTATTGCGATGATAAGCCTGAACGTTCCCCGTATGTTACCGGGGAACGTATTTTATTGATGATAAATCAGGATAAAATTGTTCATTTTTCGCCTGTTTTTTGCAGCCGGCTAATTTTCTTTGAAATTAAGGCTTGCTATAAAAAATCATTCATGCGTTAATAACTTCATCGGCCTGTGATACAGACCTATTTATGAAAGACATTGTAATTAAGCGGTTCCTAGTTCAAGCGATGCACCCAGTCTCTTATCCGACGAATTTCCTTTTTATAAGCGCCCATAAGTAATCACTGTAACAGTCCCTGTTCCGCCCTATAGTGGCTTCTAAATATATAAAGGAAATTCTCTATGTCTAATAAAAAGACTGGATTGGTAAAATGGTTTGACGCTGGTAAAGGTTTTGGTTTCATCACCCCGACTGACGGCAGCAAAGATGTATTCGTTCACTTCTCCGCTATTCTGGGCCAAGGTAACGATTACAAAAGCCTGGACGAAGGCCAGAAAGTAGAATTCAACGTTGAAAGCGGCCAGAAAGGTCCATCAGCGGTGAATGTTAGCGTGATCCAATAATCTTTTACTGATGACAGTTGAGTCGGCCATGTCGCCTTTACTCATAATCATCAGAAAAAACAACTGATTATGTATTAAGCCCCTCAGAGATTCTGAGGGGCTTAATTATTTGCATTCTTATCTCTCCTTTCCTCCCGTGAATTCAAGTATGATGTAAGTCGCCTCAGGCCTTTAGGCCGGTTGGTTCGAGCACCTCCCATGGCTCCTTCATAATTATCAGCGTTTTCATCTGGTGTTAACCCTCATGATTGTGACGTTTAGAATAAATTTTATGCACCGTGGCAACTATAATGATGGGAAAGTGTCTCAATGAACGTAGCGCGCCAGGTATGGCGATTCTTTATGCTGTACGCATATTGACCACTTAACGATAAAGTTCATGAAGATTAAACAACGATTTACCCAGTCATTATTTCATCCACGCTATTGGCTTACCTGGTTTGGCCTTGGCATTCTGTTCCTCCTGGTACAACTTCCTTATCCTTTGTTGATGAAAATCGGCAGTAACGCCGGGCGGTTATCACGTCTTGTTCTGAAGCGTCGAGCATCCATCGCCCGGCGTAATCTAGAACTGTGTTTCCCCACCCTTAGCGTTGCAGAACGTGAAGCGATGATTGTCAACAATTTCGCCTCGTTGGGGATGGCGCTGGTTGAAACCGGTATGGCCTGGTTCTGGTCGGATCGCCGGGTGCGTCATTGGTTTGATGTATCGGGACTGGAACATTTGCAGCAGGCTTGCGCTAAACAGCGCGGCGTAATGGTCATCGGCATTCATTTTATGTCGCTGGAACTGGGCGGTAGGGCGATGGGGCTGTGTCAGCCGATGATGGCGATGTATCGTCCGCATAATAATAAAGTGATGGAAAAGGTGCAGACCTGGGGACGTTCCCGTTCTAACAAGGCAATGATTGATCGCAAGGATCTGCGCGGCATGGTGCACGCGTTGCGACGCGGTGAAGCGGTATGGTTTGCTCCCGATCAGGATTATGGTCCGAAGGGCAGCGTATTCGCGCCGTTTTTTGCGGTAAAAAACGCGGCGACGACCAGCGGAACCTATACGATTGCTCGTCTGGCGAAGCCTGCCATGATCACGACGGTCTTGATCCGTAACCCGGATGCTTCCGGTTATCGTCTGGTGATCCAGCCAGAGCTTCAGGATTACCCTTATCACGATGAGCAAAAGGCGGCGTGTTATATGAATAAGGTTATCGAAAGCGAAATTATGCGGGCGCCGGAGCAGTACCTTTGGCTGCATCGCCGTTTCAAAACGCGCCCGACAGGGGAAGTTTCCCTCTACGCCTGAGAATGATTTCAGGCGAACCGGCACACCTTATTCTGATATCCGAGATTATTCTTCGCCAGGATCAAGGTGTGCGGAAACGACGCAGGGTAATGTTAATCCTTGCGTAGCAGCAAACCGCGCATTGCAATGCGGCCCGGCGTCGTGAGCTTTTCGCGGCGCGACAGATATCGATAGCAACCCGCCCCAAGAAAAGCGCCGATAAACCAACTAAAATTCGCCGCTGCCTGCCATCCCGGTGTAAAAGTGATAAACAGACCGATGCCCACAGCGGGTAATAGCGCTATCACCGCATTCGGATTGAAACCATTGCGATACCAATAGCGTCCTTTGGGAGAGGCATCGAACAGGTCGTCCACATAAATATTGCCGCCTTTGATGAGATAGAAATCAGTCAGCAGAATGCCAAATAATGGACCGATAAACGCTCCCAGCACATCAAGCGTATAGTGGATCAATTCCGGGGACTGGAACAGATTCCACGGCGTCAGCAATACAGAACCCACGGCTGCGATCATCCCGCCGGTACGGAAACTGATACGTTGCGGCGAGCAGTTGGAGAAATCGAACGCCGGGGAGACGAAGTTGGCGACAATATTAATACCGATAGTGGCAATAATCATCGTCAGTAGGCCCAGGGCTACCGCCACACTGTTACCCACGCGGCTGACGGTCTCGATCGGATCGGTAATCATCTGGCCGAACAGCGCTTGCGTACCGGAAACAATCACAACGGTAACGATAGAGAACAGCAGGAAATTGAACGGCAGACCCCAGCGATTGCCACGGTGGATTTCCTGCATGTTTTTGCCGTAACGGGCGAAATCGCCAAAATTGAGCAAAGGGCCGGAGAAATAGGAAACCACCAGCGCCGTAGCCGTAATCATCTGCCACGTTTGTTCACCGGGGGTGAGTTGCTTGCTGCCAAGGGTAAACGAGATGCTTTCCAGACCGGTTTTGTAAATGATCCAGCCGGCCAGCGCCAGCATCACGACATAAACGGCTGGCCCGGCAATATCGATAAAACGTTTGATGGCGTTCATGCCATGCCAGAACACCATGGCTTGCAACAGCTACATCACGCCAAAACAGATCCCCCCCAGGGCCGAGAGGCCGATCCAGTGACTTTGCGTCAACGGCGTCAATGAAGGATAGAACTTCAGCAGCACGAGCATAAGCGCGTTCGCCGCCAGATAGGTCTGAATACCATACCAGGCGAAAGCGATCAGACCGCGGATCACCGCAGGGATATTGGCGCCAAACACTCCGAAAGCCTGACGGCACACCACCGCATAGGGTACGCCGCTGATCTGACTGGGTTTCGCCACCAGATTGGCGCACAGTTGCACAATGCAAATACCCGCCAACAGACATAACAGCACCTGCCAGCTTGCCAATCCCAGTGTGAAGAAGCTCGCTGCGACCACATATCCTCCCATGCTGTGGACATCCGACATCCAGAACGAAAAGATGTTGTACCAGGACCAAGTCTGGACGCGGGTGGGCGCCAAATCCTCATTACACAATCTGGGGCTGTAATGTGCCTGTGCGTCATGGTCTAACGGCGTATTTTCTGGCATGAAAACTGCTCCTTTTAACAACAGTGGTAAAATTAATCACGTCGATGTATGCAAAAAGATGTTGCATTAATCAGGCCAGAATTTATTTTTTGTATACAAAAAACTTTATTTATGTGTACGATTTAACGGTGTAACAACGACGGGAAAAATCGATGAGCTATACTTATGGACTTGAATCAGCAGCCCTTTTTGAACAAAAAGATGACATTATCTATTACGCTCTGTTAAATGCGATTGTCGAACATCAGTTATTGCCGGGAACCAAATTGCCTGAAGAAGCATTGGCGGATGTTTTTGACGTCAGCCGCACCGGGATCAGAAAAGTGTTGCAACGTCTCGCCTCGGTGCAAATGATCACTTTGACGCCCAAACGTGGTGCACATGTTGCGACGCCATCGGTGGAAGAAGCGCAAGCAATCTTCCAAACCCGCAGCCTGCTGGAATGCGCAAATTTGCCGCAAGTGGCGGCTCATTGCCAGATGCCTCATCTGGCTGCGCTGGAAAATCTGGTACGGATGGAGCAGCAGGCTCACCGCGATCAAAACGGCCCGGAGGCGATCCGCCTGTCCGCCGCCTTTCATATTCAGCTGCAAGCCGTCTCCGGCAACGCGGTGCTGACGAGCATGGTGTCGCAGTTGACTCAGCGTTCCTCGCTGGTCGTTGCCGCCTACGGCGCGCCTTGGCAGCAGGGATGCCGCTGTCACGATCATCAGGATCTCCTTGTGCTTTTGCATGAGAAAAAGATCGAGGATTTGGCTGTCGAAATGCGGCGTCACTTTGCCGATATTGTCGCCAGTCTGCGTTTTGATCGGGATGAAGAGGTCGCGCCTGATTTTGCTCGTCTGTTTGGTCATCTTAAGGCAGGCAGAGCATGAAATCGTGTGTGATCCAGGTTATTAACCCGAATATCAACCTTGCCATGACCAGGATGATAGGCGATGCCGCTCGCCGGGCGGCTGCGCCGGGAACGGAAATTATTGCGGCCAGGCCTTCGCAGGGCGTGCCGTCGATCGAAGGCCATTTTGATGAGGCGATCGCGGCAATTGGCGTACTGGAACAGATAAAACAGGGCAAAGCATACGGCGTTCAAGGGCATATTATCGCCTGTTTTGGCGATCCGGGGCTGCTGGCGGCGCGAGAAACGGCCAGCGCGCCAGTGGTGGGTATCGCCGAGGCCGCCATGCATATGGCGACGCTCGTGGCGACGCGTTTTTCGATCGTTACGACGCTGCCGCGCACACTGATTATCGCCCGTCATCTGCTCCAGCGTTATGGCTTTGAACATCACTGCGCCGGGCTGCATGCCATCGATCTGCCGGTACTGGCGCTGGAAGCGCACGCGGAAATCGCACAACAGAAAGTGCGGGAATGTTGTATACAATCCAGTCGTCAGGATGGTACAGGCGCGATCGTGCTGGGCTGCGGGGGAATGGCCGATCTTGCATCAGCGCTGGCGCAGGAATTAGGTATCCCAGAGATTGATGGGGTCAGCGCCGCCGTTAAACTGATCGAATCCCTGGCTTCATTGGGGATAACTACCAGCAAGCGCGGCGATCTGGATTACCCGCTGGCCGGCATGTTTAACCAACTCCGTTAAGTGAAATCACCACATGCAGTAAATCGTGTGGTAATGAGGAAGCCGCAATGAGGAATGAGTGATGAAAAAGCCATCGGAAATGGAGAGTGATTATCCGCGTGATCTAATTGGCTATGCCGGTAAACCGCCCCACGCCAACTGGCCGGGACAGGCGCGGATTGCCGTACAGTTTGTGCTCAACTATGAAGAGGGCGCGGAAAATCATGTCTTACACGGCGATGCCGGTTCGGAGCAGTTTCTTTCCGATATTATTGGCGCGGCCAGCTATCCCGCGCGCCATATGTCGATGGATTCGCTCTACGAGTACGGTTCCAGGGCTGGCTTCTGGCGGATCCATCAGGAATTTCAGCGACGCCGGTTACCGTTAACGGTGTTTGGGGTCGCGATGGCGCTGGCCCGCAATCCGGCGGTGGTGGATGCCATTATCGATGCGAATTACGATGTGGTCAGTCACGGCTGGCGTTGGATTCATTACCAGAATAGGGATATCGCCACCGAACGACAGCACATGCAACAGGCGGTGGAAACGTTGACCGAACTGTTCGGCAAGGCGCCATTGGGCTGGTATACCGGCCGCGACAGCCCCAATACCCGCCAACTGGTGGCGGAGCAAGGCGGATTTTTGTATGACAGCGACTATTATGGCGACGATCTGCCCTTCTGGACGAAGGTACAACTTGCCGACGGCGAGACGCGTCCGCACCTCATCATCCCCTATTCGCTGGAAACGAACGACATGCGCTTTGCCTCACCGCAGGGGTTCAACAGCGGGGAGCAGTTTTTTACCTATCTGAAAGACAGCTTTGATGTGTTGTATGCCGAAGGGGAAACGTCACCGAAAATGCTATCGATAGGTATGCACTGTCGTTTACTGGGACGACCAGGCCGTTTTCGGGCATTGCAGCGCTTTCTCGATTACCTTGAGCAACATGACCAGGTATGGATTTGTCGTCGTCAGGAGATTGCCGACCACTGGCTTCAGCAGCACCCTTATCCAGGGGGTTGAAGACAACGCTGAGGCGCTGAAAAGAAAATGGCCGCCGTATGGCAGCCATTTCGAGCGTCGTTGTCGTACATGGCAATCAACGGAAGATGGCGTGGGAGTTGAAACCGCGATAAGCTTTGCCCATTGCTTTTATTAATTGATTGATTTTTATGGGATTTATCATTTTTACCTCGCACGCATGCTTTCATCATTAGTGGTTGAATGTGCCAAAGTCGATGTTGATGTTTTCAAATATAGCGATGATGTTGTTCAGTAGTTTCATATTGCTCTCCTCGTTAGTGAATGTTTTCTGTGATGCTGTTCACGTTTTTAATCCTACTCGCGCCGATATGCTGGGTCAAATTTTTTGTGAACTTTATCACAAAAAATGAACATAAATTTCGTTTGAAATAAACCTGTATTTTGATTTTTACTTAATGGTTCATTCAGTACCGAGTTTTAAGGGTTCTCCTCATTAGCATCTGCCGGGCAAACAATCAGTCTGCGATGTGAAAGCGGGAAGGCATAGATAAATAGTCTTGATTAGCAGTTGAAATAAACGCAGATGAAGCAGGATAATCACTCGCTTCAAATAACCCGACAAAATTTTGTGGTTTTGCAGGCGATAAGCTCATCGCCGGTGTGCAAAACCATAAGGTTCAATGGTGCGTCAGTCATGCTGCCGCACTCCCGGTGCAAGGCCGGGTGAACCGCCTGTGATTTACCATTAAATAATGACATTTCAGGGGATACCACCATGTCAAATACGACACGTCAGGCTGATGCGGCACGTCCGCATAATGCGCTTGATGCATTTTTTAAAATATCTCAGCGCGGAAGTAACGTGCGTCAGGAAGTGTTGGCGGGGTTAACCACCTTCCTGGCGATGGTTTACTCGGTTATCGTTGTGCCGGGCATGTTGAGTAAAGCAGGTTTCCCGCCGAACGCGGTATTTGTCGCCACCTGTCTGGTCGCCGGTTTAGGTTCATTGTTGATGGGTTTGTGGGCCAACCTGCCGATGGCGATTGGCTGTGCGATCTCCCTGACTGCGTTTACGGCTTTCAGTTTGGTGCTGGGCCAGCAGATTAGCGTACCGGTCGCGCTGGGGGCAATTTTTCTAATGGGGGTGCTGTTCACTATCATCTCCGCCACTGGGATCCGCACCTGGATCCTGCGCAATCTGCCGCTGGGCGTCGCGCACGGCACCGGTATCGGGATCGGTTTGTTCCTGTTGATTATCGCCGCCAACGGCATCGGTTTGGTAATTAAGAACCCGATTGATGGTCTGCCTGTCGCGCTGGGGGATTTCACCTCGTTCCCGGTCATTATGTCGCTGCTGGGGCTGGCGGCGACGATCGGTCTGGAAAAACGACGTGTTCCTGGCGGTATCTTGCTGGTGATTATCGTGATTTCTGTCGTGGGGCTGATTTTCGATCCGAATGTGAAATATCAGGGCTTTTTTGCGCTGCCCAGTTTGACGGGCGCGGATGGCACTTCTCTCATCTTCAGTCTGGATATCATGGGCGCGTTGCAGCCGGTGATATTGCCAAGCGTACTGGCGTTGGTGATGACGGCGGTTTTTGACGCCACCGGCACCATTCGTGCGGTGGCGGGTCAGGCGAATCTGCTGGATAAAGACGGACAAATCGTCAACGGCGGCAAGGCATTGACGGCGGACTCCGTCAGCAGCATTTTCTCCAGCCTGGTGGGAACCTCACCAGCCGCGGTTTACATTGAATCCGCCGCCGGTACTGCCGCAGGGGGTAAAACCGGTTTGACCGCCACGGTGGTCGGCGTGTTGTTCCTGCTGATTCTGTTCCTGTCCCCGTTATCTTATCTGGTGCCGGGCTACGCGACGGCGCCGGCGCTGATGTATGTCGGCCTGCTGATGCTGGGCAACGTGTCCAAACTGAACTTTGAAGATTTTGTCGATGCCATGTCCGGTCTGGTGTGCGCGGTATTTATCGTACTGACCTGCAACATCGTCACCGGTATCATGCTGGGCTTCGGCTCACTGGTGCTGGGCCGTATTTTTTCTGGCGAATGGCGCAAACTGAATATCGGTACGGTGCTCATCGCGATTGCGTTGGTGGTCTTCTACGCCGGTGGTTGGGCGCTGTAACCCGGCACGGCCTTCGGGGATTTCCCGCAGGCCGTTTTATTTCTGCTTTTCCTCTGTTTTCCTGTCACACTGGCTGTCTCCACCCATTCGTCTGACCCCGATTCCTGCTCCATTAATACTGGTTTTCCGTTTGCGTCTGGTGAATGTTGGGACGGTGATCTGCGGGGAAAACAATAACCTTTCTTCTCCGCTAAGAAATTCATTTTCATGCTTCGATAAATGCGCTAAATATGAGATCGTCATTCACGGTCTAATGGATGGAAAACCAACTTTATTGCTGTAGGAGATAGTCTAAGGAAAGCATGGAAATATTTTTTACGATCCTAATTTTAACCCTGATGGTGTCGTTATCAGGGGTGGTTACGCGAATTTTACCTTTTCAAATCCCTCTACCGCTTATGCAGATTGCCGTTGGCGCAATATTAGCGTGGCCCCAGTTTGGTTTGCATGTCGATTTCAATCCTGAATTGTTCATGGTGCTGTTTATTCCGCCGCTGCTATTCGCCGACGGCTGGAAAACCCCCACACGTGAGTTTCTGAAACATGGCCGCGAAATTATTGGTCTGGCGCTGGTGCTGGTGCTGATAACCGTGGTGGGCATCGGTTACTTCATCTACTGGATGGTGCCGGGCATGCCGCTGATTGCGGCTTTCGCGCTGGCGGCTGTGCTGTCGCCGACGGACGCGGTGGCCTTATCGGGAATCGTCGGCGAGGATCGTATCCCGAAAAAACTGATGGGTATTCTTCAGGGCGAAGCGTTGATGAACGATGCGTCCGGTCTGGTCGCGCTGAAGTTTGCGGTGGCGATCGCGATGGGGACGATGGTCTTCACCGTATCGGGCGCGACGCTGGCGTTCCTTAAGGTCGCGGTCGGCGGATTGCTGGCCGGTTTCGCCGTCACCTGGCTGTATAGTAAATCCTTGCGCATCATTAGCCGTTGGAGCGGGGATGATGCCGCCACGCAGACGGTTTTGCTGCTGCTGTTGCCGTTCGCCTCTTATCTGATTGCGGAACACATTGGCGTATCGGGTATTCTGGCCGCGGTCGCCGCCGGGATGACCATCGGTCAATCCGGCGTCATTCGTAATGCGCCGCTGAACATGCGATTACGGGCGAACAGCGTCTGGTCGATGCTGGAATTTGTGTTTAACGGCATGGTGTTCATTATGCTGGGGCTACAACTGCCCGATATTCTGGAATCCTCGGTGACGCAAGCGGAACTGGATCCGACGGTGGAAACCTGGATGTTGTTCAGCGATATCGTCATCATTTATGCCGCGTTGCTGCTGCTGCGTTTTTCCTGGTTGTGGGGAATGAAAAAATACAGCATGTATGTTCAGAAAAAGCGTCCTATGGAGTTCGGGCAATTTACTACGCGCGAGCTATGGATCGCCTCGTTTGCCGGCGTGCGTGGGGCGATTACGCTGGCTGGCGTGCTCTCGATACCGCTGTTATTGACCGACGGCACAGCGTTCCCATCGCGTTACCAACTGGTGTTTATTGCCACGGGGGTGATTCTGTTCTCTCTGTTGTGCGGCGTAATGGCGCTGCCCCTGCTGCTGCGTGGCGTGGTGGTGGCCGATAAAGCCGGTTATGCGAAAGAGGAGCGTATGGCGCGCGTCGCCGCTGCGGAAGTCGCCATCAATAGCCTGCATAAAATGGAGGAGCGGCTGGGGGCGGATCGTGAGGAAAATATCGATCCGCAAGTGCTCAAAGAGGTCAGCGCACGCGTCATTGGTAATCTGCGGCGACAGGTGGTGGATAAAGACAATCTGGAAAACAGTTTGTTGATTGAAAATCTGGAGCGGCGTTTTCGCCTGACCGCGCTGAACTCTGAGCGCGCGGAACTCTATCACCTGCGCGCAACCCAGCAAATCAGCAATGAAACATTGCAAAAAATGCTGCGTGAGTTGGATCTGCTGGAAGCTGTGCTGATCGAACGAGAGTAGACGTATTGTCTTCCTGAGCCAGTATGTCATTGATCTTTTTCCTCTCCTGTTAACCCCATCGCGTCAGCGGTGGGGGCTTTGCCGCATCCTTACGTGATCCTTACACGCCAAACCTGCTGTTACGATGGTAAACTACTTGTCACTAAATGATAATGATTGTTATTATCCGTGAGGAAAATTCTTAGATCAGCCTTTTATGCCCATGTCGCGCCAGAACCTGGTTGCGCTGGACACGCTCTGCTATGGCGGACTGAAAATAATAAATTGAATATTAACCATAAATTAAATAGGTGAACAGGCCTTGTTTGGTAGGGGAAAGTTATGCGCGTACTGGTAGTTGACGATGATTCTGTACTGTGCCATTGGCTGGGTTCTGAATTACATTCGCACGGTCATTCATGTCGCATGGTTCATGATGGCGAGCACGCATTAAAAGCAATAAAAGATGAAGTTTATGATGTGGTGCTGCTGGATAGAATGCTGCCGGTGATGGATGGATTTACCGTATTGCGTGAATTACAGGGATCCCGTCATCCACCTATTATGCTGCTTTCCGCACTGGATCGGGATGTGGATCGGGTAATGGGATTGGAACTTGGCGCGGAAGATTACCTGGGTAAACCCTTTAATTTTAATGAACTCAGGTTGCGGCTGGATATTATGGCGCGGCGTGGTAAACGTCACGCGGATAATTCTTCCGTCCTGACATTCGAAGACCTGCAACTTGATCGCCTGCAACGTGTGGCCTGGCGTGGCGGTAAGCGTATCGATCTGACGGATAAAGAAATCAAGTTATTGATTATACTAATGGAAAATCCCGGTCAGGCGATAACCCGCACCATGCTGCTGGAGCGGGTATGGGGCTACAATTTCGATCCGCAAACCAATCTGATTGATGTCCATATGTCCAAATTGCGGTCTAAAATCGACCGGGGCTTTCCGCGGCCATTAATTAAAACATTACGGGCAATGGGGTATTCATTAGGTTCTGTTGACAAGGATAAAACGGATGTCGGCAGCCACGCTGAATAAAATAAAGACCAGGAAACGGAATCGCCGCTGGCAGATAAAAATAAAACACTGGCAATTATTAGGGGCAAATCAATATCCCGGATTTTTATGTACCGGCAATTTCCGTCAGGCGATCACTATTGCCTTTTTATTTTTGCTGATGATGCTGATGTGTATTATCGGCTTCAGTTTATTAAGTGAAACCCTGGTCAGAACGCATGTCCGTGAAGTTATTCTGGGTAATATTTATGATTATTCCATGCAGTCGCGTTTAAAAAATGCAAATAATCTAATCACCCAACTTCAGCAGGACAATCTGGCGAAAAATGATGAATTACCGCTATTTCTGGTGAGCGATAAAAACGGCGATATTTTGTATCACAACCATCCGCTGAAAGATCTGCAAAACACCCCGTGCCGGATGGACGTGGCGTGCCTGAAAGCGACGCTGGCGAGTAAGCAGGACACCAACCTGATCGGTCTGTCCGTCATGCTGGATGATGGGGCGGTGTTGTTTACCGCCTACAACATCAAACCGATGCTAGAGCGCGTGCGCACCATCCCGCTGGTGGCGGGCGCCGGACTGTTTATCGTGCTGCTGTTCTGCCTGTTCGTCAGCCGTCACTTCAGCCTGAGAAACCTGCGCAGCGTAGAGAAAATTCGCGCCGCGCTGCACCGCTACAGCACTGGCGAGCAGCAGGTGCGTATGCCGTTGTCGCGTTATGGTGATGATTTCGACAGCCTGAGCGCGGATATCAACCAGAATCTGGAACGTATTGAACGCCTGATGGAGCAGGTTCGCAGCACCTCCAGCCATATTGCTCATGAATTGCGCACGCCGTTGACGCATCTGCAAAATCGCCTGTTTAACCTGACTGAACGCACCGGTCTGGCGGATGAAGTGCGTGATGAACTGAATCTGGCGGTGGAGGAAGTCCATAAGATCCTCGGCCTGTTTCGTACGGTGATGCGCATTGGTGAAATTGAAAGCGGACGTTGTGTGCATCAGTTTGCAAATATCGAAGCGCGACGATTACTGGAAGAGATCGCCGAATATTACCAGCCGCTGGCGGACGAACGCGGCTGTCGTTTGTTGATCGAGATTAAGGCCGGCATCCAGTTGTTTGGCGATCGGGCGCTGTTATTTCAGGCGTTGGCCAATCTGGTGGAAAATGCGCTCAAGTATGCCGCGCAGGGAAAAGATATCACCCTGGGGGTGACGTTATATCAGGGTTGGATCGCGCTGCGCGTCGCCGACCGGGGGCCGGGCATCCCGGCGGCGCAGCATGAAAAGGCGCTCCAGCGTTTTCAGCGGCTGGACGTCAGGCCGCAGCAGTCTGGTTATGGGCTGGGGCTGTCATTGGTGAAAGCGATTACCGATCTGCACGGCGGCAAACTTTGTCTTGAGTCCGCCAATCCGGGATTGACGGTCTATTTATGTCTTAAACGTGTTAAATCCGTATTAATTCCCCGGTAAAAACTGCGTATTTATTAGCTATATTATTAGCCTTATATTTATTGTGAATTTATATTTTCCATTAATTTGTATGATTAATTTAACGCGTTTAAAGATTAACTAATATTAATGTTCTGCTTCTTGTTATTCCTGATAATAAGTCTCATTATTAATCCTGTTAGCGTCATGGCTCCCGTTAATTGCCATGATCCCTTTGGCTGCGGATAAGAGATATTCCCCATGAATAATATGAAAACCACGTTACGTGCATTCCTGCGTGACGAAAGCGGTGTGACGGCGATTGAGTACGGCATTCTGGCGGCGGCGATGGCGGCGGCAATCGGCGCGATTTTCGGCAGCGACGGTATTTTTGTTCAGGCGCTGAATGAAAAATTCAGTGAAATCGCCGATCAGATCACCGGTTCCGGCACCAGCGGAACAGGCGCGTCAGGGACAGCGAAATAATCCAATGGTTGCGCATTATGCACAGTGGCTGCAAACGGCGGTGCTGGCTGGGTGCCTGTTGTGGTGTATCAGCACCGATCTGTTGGCGCGCAAGATCCCTAATCAGGCGGTTGTGATCTTATTGCTGGGTTGGTTGTTTGCCAGTGCGTCGGTGGTCATGCAATCCGGCGCGCCTGATATGCCGGCATTACGGCAGGCGCTGTGGGCGTTGCCGGGAGCGGTTGTTGTTCTGATGATCGGTTTTTTACTTTTTCTCACCGGCAGATTGGGCGCGGGAGACGTAAAGCTGATGAGCGTGTTGTGTCTGTGGGTGGGACATGGACACCAGATCGTTTTTGTCATGGTCACCGCGTTGGCGGGAGGCGTGCTGGCGCTGAGTCTGCCGTTACTCAATACCGTGCCGGCCATTGTCGGTATGGGTATTCAAACCACGAATCGGATGTTTAAAAGCCGGTTGTCCATGCCGCCCGATCTGCCCGCCGAACTTTCTCAGGGCATTCCTTACGCGCTCGCCATTGCCTTTGGCGCGATGTATGTCCTGATTTTTCCCTTGTTTTAGTTTCGTCGTCACGTTGAGACACGCACGGCTGAGGTAGACCGTTGAAATGAAAATTAACTCTACATACGTACTGTCAGGGGCGTTGATTCTGGCAGGCATTGTCGCGCTACTGGTGCGCAGTCACTTATCGTCGCCGCCGCCCGCGCCGCAGGTTGAGATAACAGCGCCGCCGCAGGCCGCGGTTCTGGTGGCCGCCAAAGATCTCCATCCCGGCGATTTTCTGGACTCCCCCTCGCTGCGCTGGCAGGTCACCGAAGAGCCGGCATCGCGCACGTTTAATTTTATCCGTGGTAAAGATAGCCAGACGTTGCTGCTGGGCGCCACGCTGCGTGAAACGGTGACCGCCGGAACGCCGCTGACCAGCAATGTGGTGGTCAAGCCCAATGAGCCGGGATTCGTCGCCGCCGTATTGCGTAAAGGGATGCGCGCTATCTCGATTCCAACCAACGCGGTGGCCAGCAATGCCGGTCTGGCGGCGGCGGGCGATCGCGTTGACATTATCCTCAGCCTGAAAAAAGACGAACAGCCGGAACGACAAGCCAGCGGTAGCCAAACCATCGCCTTACCTCTACTGGCATCGCAAACCATCGTGCGCGATTTACGCGTTCTGGCGCTGAATAATCAAACCGATACCGACGTGCGGCCACGACAGGATGTGGTGCAGGAAGATAGCGCCGAGACGGGGGCTTCCCGCCGCCTGCCTGCCGGCAACACCCGACCGCGCACAGTCAGTTACCAGACGGTCACGGTCGAGGTCACGCCTCAACAGGCCGAAGTGCTGGCGGTGGCGAAAGAGGTTGGCATGTTGCATCTGGCTTTACGCAGTTCAACGCCGGACGAACGGGACGATGGCCGCCAGGATGCGACGCCGCGGGTCACCACGCTAACGCAAAGCACCAGCATCTATAACGGCCTGTCTGGTAACGGCCATCAGGTTAAGGTTTTCCGGGGCGCACAGAAAGATGTCGTGATGTTCCCATCCCGCTAGCAGCAACCTGACCGAAGGTGAATAACCGCAAGGTTGCTCATGAAAAAATGAAGCCCATGACGGAAATTAAGTAAATGACGATCTTTTCCCTGTTTTTGAAATCGGACTTTTGGGATACGAGTAAGCGATGGCTTGCCGCCGGTTGTCTGACGATGCTGCTGCCCGGCGCCGCGTTCGCTGCGGGAATGACTGAAGTCGCTGAAACCAACGTCGTGCACATGACGGTGCATCAGGGACGTTTATTGCAACTGGATGCCTTACCCGACAGCGTATTGGTGGCTGATCCGGAAATCGCCAGTTTTGAACTGCCTTCTCCGGGCAACTTATTCATCTATGCCAGGAACGTAGGAACTACCACGCTGTATGCCATGGACGAGAGCGGCAATGTCATCAATGCCATCCGCATCGTCGCCGAGCACGATCTGAAAGCGCTGAGTGAAAGGATGAAGCGGGAATTTCCCAATGCGGATATCCAACTGGAAGCGGGGATCCCCAGCGGGGTGATCGTGCGCGGCAGCGTCGATACGCCGCAAGATGCCAAACGGGTGATCGACAGCGTACAGGCTTATATCGCTGCGTCTTCCTCCTCTTCCGCCGGCGCGGGTGGCGGGAGAGGCGGCGGTGGACAAGGTCTGCCCGGCAGCAGCGAGTCATCCGGCAAAGTCGTCAATCAACTCAAAATCAAAACCCCGTCGCAAATTAATATCCGTGTCCGGGTGGTGGAAGTCTCCCGCAACCTGACGCACGAATTGGGCTTCAACTGGGAAGCGTCGCTGAACCGGGGCAGCGCCAACTTCGGTCTGGGAACCGGTACGGTCGGCGGCTTTTTTGATTCAAGCACCGGGGCGTTTACCGGGGTTGAAGGCAGTAACTTTCTGGGCGTCAATGTCGGCGGCGGCGAGGGGTCGCTCAGCGGATTGTTGTCCGCCATGAACAAACAAGGCATGGCTTCCGTGCTGGCGGAACCGAACCTGACGGCCATGTCGGGCGAAACCGCCGCGTTTGCCGCCGGCGGTGAAGTGCCGGTGGTCATCATTACCAATAACAACGTCAATATCGATTACAAATCCTACGGCGTGATCCTGCGCATGACGCCAACATTGCTCTCCGCCAACCGTATCAGTCTGCACATTGCGCCGGAAGTCAGTGAATTGACCTCGGTGGGCGCCGTTGAACTGGAAGGGGGGTCGACCATTCCGGCGCTGACGGTGCGCCGCGCCGATACCACCGTTGAACTGGCCAGCGGACAGAGCTTTGCGCTGGCCGGCATGTTACGCAGTTCCAACAGTCAGACCGTGACCGGGGTGCCGGGGCTGAGCAGTATTCCGGTGATTGGCCGCGCCTTTGAAAATGAATCAACCAGTCATGAGGAAACGGAATTGGTGATTATCGCCACCGCCTATGTGGTGGAGCCGGTGAATGCGGGCGATCTTCAGGTGCCGGGACAGGGCGTCAAAACATTGGACGCCGTGATGCCAAGTTATGGCGCGGTGGGTTATCTCTACTGAGCCTGATGATGAAGGATGAACACAATGCATAAAAAGACGATTCGCGACGCCGGACGCGTCGCAAGGAAACCTTCAGGCAGGCCGATTTCTGGTCTGACGCTGTGCGCCTGCGCCTTTCTGCTGGCGGCCTGTGGCGATAACTCAGTGAACAGCCAACGCATGCAGCGTTATGCGCAACCGGCGCTGGAGCCGATTGACGTGCGTCCCTCCTCGCTGGCGGTCACGTTGCAAGTGGCGGCGGACGGGCGGGGTTTTACCCCGGAATCACTTAAGCGGCTTAATGTGATGCTGAAAGATCAAGGTCGGCTTGCCAACCAAACGCTGACGTTGATCCCCCGCACGGCGCGTGGCGAACAGATGGCGGGGCGGTTAGCTTTGGTGCTGAAAAATGCCGGGGCGGACGCGCAGAAAGTGAAACAGATGCGCATGGCGTCCGCCAGCGGTCAGTCCGGCGATCTGGAGGTAATTTCCCAAGCGCTGGCGGTAAAAACCGCCCGCTGTCAGGTGAACGATCCCGGTCTGTTGATGGTAAAGCCATTCGAAGGCATGGGCTACCTGGGCTGTGCGACCCAGAACAATCTGGCGATGATGGTCGCGCAGCCGCGTGATTTGATTCAGGCTAAAACCCTGGATGACGCAGACGGCGTGGCGGCGGTTAACAGCATCGAGCGTTATCAATCCGATGAGGTAAAAGAGCTCATCGATATTGACTTTGATGACTAAGGGAGCGGCATGCCATGAGTGAAATGACCCTGGTTGACAACGAAGAACTGGCCGCGCCGCTGGTGGCGTTCGTCCACGCCGCGGAGGATATCGCCGATCTTGGCGATCAATTTACGCGCCTGAAACAGCCGGACGTGCCGGTGATGGCGGGCGGCGTGACCGCCGCGCGCAAGTGGTGTGAATTGAATGTCCCGCCGCGCATTCTGCTGGTGGATTTGCAAGGCGCGCACTGGCCGTTACCTGAACTGGAAACCTTGCTCAGCATCTGCGGCCCGACCACGCAGGTGATCGCCACGGGCAAAGAACAGGATGTGGCGCTGTATCGCGCGCTGTTGCAGCTTGGGGTGGTGGACTACCTGCTGAAACCGTTCACGCTGGATCTGCTGGCCGCGACGCTGGCGAAATGCGCGGGCCAGCAAGCCGGGCCGGAGTATGCCCGCATGGGGCGCACTATCGCGGTAGTCAGCGCCAGCGGCGGTTGCGGCGGTAGTACGGTGGCGATGGGGTTGAGCCGGTTGTTGTCCGGCGAACGTCACTTACCGGTGGCGCTGGTGGATTTTGACCGTCGTAATGGTGATCAACTGTTGTTGCAGGGACAAAGCGCCGATGCCGGACTGACCGCCGTGCTGGAAACGCAGGAACTGGACACCCGGCTATTACAACGCGCCATGCTGCGCATTGATCCCCGTCTGCATCTGCTGGCGCAGCAACCCGAACTGGGCGAATTGAACCCGGTGGAGGTGGACAACGTACTGAATCTCGGCGGCGCGCTGTGCCGCATGTTTAATCAGGTTATCTGGGATCTCCCCAGCAGTTATCCGCCAGGGGCGCTGGATGTGCTGACCTATGCGGATCTGCGCATCATCGTCAGCGAACTGACGCTACAGGACGCACGTAATATTCGTCGCGTACTGCATGAAATCGGCGATGAAAGCGAAGGGCAGTGCCTGTTGCTGGTGCATAACCAGAGCCGTTTCGCCGGCACGACCCCGCTGAGCCGTGAGCAGTTCGAGCAGTTTGTCGGCCGCAAAATCGATGTATCGCTGCCGCATGCCGGTCATGCGCTGGCGCAAAGCCTGACGCTGGGCGCGTTGAATCTGGCGGCGGCGCCCGCATTCCGGCAGGCATTGCGCCAACTGGTCGATCTGGCCTGCGGGGTGCGTACTCGGCCAGTGGAAAAACGCTGGTTTTCCCGTTGGTTGAAACGGGCATGAACATCACCCGCATCACCCCGTCGCGACAAAGGGTTAACCGACTATGTTGATTCGTAAAAATAACCAGCAAAAAGGTGAGGCGCACAAAAATACGCCTCAGCCGACGGCAGCCAACGTGACCGAACTGAAGACGCGTCCGGCGGTGGAGAATCGTGCGCAGCCGACAGCAAATAATCCGGCGGCGTCAACCCCCGCCACCCGGCAGACGGACAACCGCAGCAGCCAGCGCCGTCTGATCCGCGCCCAGCTTTACGATCAGATCGATGCGGGCAAAGCGTCCATGATGACGCGCGACAAGCTGCTGGTGCAGATCGAAACCGTGATCCGCCGTATCTGCGATGAACAGCGTTTGCAGCTTTCCCGTCAGGAAGAGGAAGTGATTGCGGCGGAAATGCTGGATGAGATGACCGGTATCGGCCCCATCCAACCGTTGCTGGCCGACGACACGGTCAACGACATTCTGGTGAACGGCGCGAATCAGGTCTTTGTTGAACGTTTCGGCAAGCTGGAACTCTCGCCGATCACCTTTATTGATGAAGAACATGTGTTCAACACCGCGCAGCGTATCGCGGCGGCGGTGGGGCGGCGCATCGATGAAGCCAGCCCGATGGTGGACGCCCGTCTGCCGGACGGCAGCCGCGTGAATGTGATTACCTATCCGCTGGCGATCGACGGCACCACCATCTCTATTCGTAAATTCATGCGCCGTAATCTGTCGCTGGAAGCGTTGGCGGAAAGCCGCTGTATGTCCCACGCCATGGCCGATGTGCTGAACAAGGCGATGCAGGCGAAGATTAACGTGATTGTCTCCGGCGGAACCGGCGCGGGTAAAACCACGCTGCTGAATGCGTTATCGCAAAAGATCGGCAGCGATGAACGTATCATCACCATTGAAGACGCCGCCGAACTGCAATTACAGCAGGAGCATGTGATCAGACTGGAAACGCGTCCCACCAGCGCCGAAGGCACTGGCCGGGTCGATCAGCGTGATTTGATGCGCAACGCCCTGCGTATGCGGCCTGACCGCATCATCCTCGGCGAAGTGCGCGGCGGCGAAAGTTTCGACATGTTGCAGGCGATGAATACCGGCCATGACGGTTCGTTGTGTACCGTTCACGCCAATACCTCGCGGGATTCGATACAGCGTCTGGAAAACATGGTGATGATGGCCAACATGCAATTGCCGCTGATGGCGATCCGCCGTCAGATCGCCAGCGCCGTGCATCTGATCGTACAGATAGAACGCATGCGCGACGGCGTGCGTCGCGTGGTATCGATCACCGAAGTCTGCGGCATGGAGAATGAAGTGATCCAGCTACAGGATCTGTTCACTTTCCAGATCACCGGCAAAGACGCGCAGGGCAAACTGACCGGCGAATACCTACAGCACATTCAGCGCCCGCAGTTCTACAGCGATAAAGCGCATTTGTTTGATGCGTGACGACCCGCGGAGGAGACGCCGATGACCGCTTTACACCTGAATCTGATCACGCTGTGGGTATTTTGCGGCGTACTGCTGTTGTGCTTTGCCGTTTATCGCTGGCAGAAGGCGCGTCAGCGTCTCGCCCAGCGTGAACAACGCTGGCGGCAGGTTTTAGCGCAGGTGGAGCCGCCGCCGACGCAGCCGGTTTCCGACTCTATTCTGCGTGATGAGATAAAAACGCCGTTGAAGAACGTGCCCCTGCTGGGGCGCTGGCTGGCGGGAGTCTGGTCGCAACTGGCGTTCATCGGCTGGAAAAAGAACCTGCGTCAGCGAATGTTGATTCTGGCGGCGCTGAGTCTGACGCTGGGGATGGTCATGGGGCAACGCACGTTGCTGCCGTTGACGTTGGGGCTGGTTTTCTCTGCACTGTTGTTTATCGCTATTGGCGCGGTGCTGTTTCGTTCCGCGTTGCAAAAGCACCTGAAAGCCCTGCGCGAAAGCCTGCCGGAAGCGATTGACGCCATTACCCGTAGTTGTCGGGCGGGGGTGCCAGTGGCCAATACCTTTGCGATGGTGGCGGAGCATTTGACCGGTCCGCTGGCCAATGAATTCAACACCATCGATCACTGGCTGAAGCTGGGCATTCCGTTGCGTCAGGTAATTCAGGCATCGGCGCTCAGGGTGCCGATGGCGGAATATCGCTTCTTCGTGGTGATCCTGATCATCAACCAGGAAGCCGGCGGGCGTCTGGGTGAAACGCTGGAGCGGCTTTCCGCCACGTTGCGCGCCCGCCGCGAGCTTCAGCTTAAAGTACAGTCGAAAACCTCGGAAGCGCGCGCCTCCGCCAAAATCGTGGCGGCGTTGTTCCCCTGCTGTCTGGCCTATCTGTATCTGCGCTCTCCCGCTGATTTCAATTTTCTGTTTTCCGACCCGGTGGGAACAACGGTGCTGATTTACGCCCTGTGCAGCGTTGCGCTTGGAATGCTGGTGACGCATTTCATGGTCAGACGGATAAGCTGAGGACAAGGGAGAAGCCGAGATGACGATATTCAACGACCCCCTGTTGCTGATAGCGCTGGGCTTGATTGGCGCGGGGCTGGCGATCGCGCGTTGCAATAATAGCCGGCGGCAGGCCAGGCAGTTGGCCGAGCGAATGCAGGCGCATTTGCCCGCCGCCCCTGTAGGGACGGCCTCGCAGGATAGTATCCTGCGAGGCCAGGGAACAACAATAACCCCCTGGCTGGAAAAAATTCTTTTACCGATAGCGCAACAGGGCTATCGCCTGTCTGGATCCGAACGGGATCGTCTTAATTTCCGCCGACTGCTCGATCTGGCCGGATTCCGCCGTAATGAAGCGGTGGGTTGGCTGGTGATGGGCAAATTTTTCATCGGTTTGTTATGCGCGCTGACGCTGGTCTGGGGCGGGTTGCCGCCTGCCGACCGCCTGGGGCTGTCGGGGATCGCCGCCGGGCTGATTGGCTTTTTTGTCGGCGCCATGTTGCCGGAAGGGTGGCTGAAATGGCGCGCCGCCAGCCGGGGCGAAAAGCTGGCGCGAGCCGTGCCGGATGCGCTGGATTTGATGGTGGTCTGCGCCGAAGCCGGGTTATCCATTGGCCGGGTGTTGCAAGTGGTGGCGAAAGAACTGGGCTTGTCGTCGCCGGAAATGGCGGACGAGTTGCATTACACCGCCGCCGAGTTGCAGATCCTCTCCGATCGCACGCTGGCGATGATACATCTGGCGGAAAGAACCCGTGTCGCGGAAATAGAGAGTATGGTCGCCACATTAATTCAGGCGGAACGTTACGGCACGCCGCTGTCGCAGGCATTACGCACCATCGCCGATGAAAGTCGTAAAACGTTGATCCTGGGTCTGGAAGAGAAAGCGGGCAAACTGCCGGCCCAGCTTAGCGTCCCGTTGATGGCGCTGATCCTGCCGCCGATTGTCGCGATTATGGCCTCGCCAGCGTTGGTGCGGGTGATTCGGTTACTGACGCAGTAGCTGCAGCGGAATTCGTCACCCCCGCGCAGGCGGGGATCTTACAGCAGAAAAAGAAAGTATCGAGGGAATGCGAACATGGTTGGTCGGGTGAAAAAAAGGGCAATCGGCGCTCGGAGCAGCGGACGTCTGTTGCTGATACTGTTGTTGGGTACGCTGCTGGCGGGTTGCGGCAGTAGTTCAATGACGATTAAAGGCACCAAGGACGAAGGGTTGCGGCTGGCCCGTTTGCTGCGCGATCAGGGCAGGCTGGAAGCGGCGACGGAAGTCTATGCCCGTATTGATAGCCGCGGCGAGCTTAAAGGCGCCGAACTGCTGGAATATGCCAGCGTCGCGTCGTCGGTGCGTTCGCCGCAGCAAACGCTGGAATTGTATGGCCGCGCGCGACACGCGCTGGGCGGCGATACCAACAAACTGCAACCGCAGGAAGCGCTGGCGATTTGTTTAGGCATGGGACGCGCGCAGTTGGCGATGGGGCGTCATGCGATGGCGCGCCAGGATTTCGCCTGCGCCCTGCAAGCGCAGCCGGATAGCGCGGGCGCGCTCAACGGCATGGGTGTGGTGATGGAGGCGGCGGGCCAGCACAGCGCAGCGCGTCAATTGTTCGAAAACGCGCTGCGGGTGAACCCGGCGGATATGGCGGCCATCAGCAATCTGGCGCTTTCCTGGTTGGCGAGCGGCGAGGCGGATAAAGCCATTAGCCTGCTGAGAACGGTGGATAGCGCCAATCCCAACGGCAAACTGAATCTGGCGCTGGCTTATCTCTATAACGATCGTCAGGAAGAGGCGCGCGGCGCGTTGGCGACCATTGCTCAGCCGCAGCGCATCGATGCGCTAATGGATGCGTTGAACCAGCGTGTCGCGCAGATGCGGCAGGAGAAAGACCGTGGCGAAACGCTGCTGTTGTCCAGCCGTCAACGTTTGCAGCTTAGCAACCCAGAGTAATGAAGATGCGTTGGCGCAACAATCGGGATTGGTGTGATACGCACGGCGTGATCGCCGTGGAAGTGGCGTTTTTGGTGCCGGTAGTGTTGGTCGGCGTGATGATGCTGTTCGAACTGGCGCGTATCGGTCTGGTGATTGCGGTAGGCAGTGCGGCGCTCGATAAGGCGGTGCAGAGTTTTCGTCTCGACGATCTCAACACCGACAGCGCCGCGCTAATGAGTACGGATCTGAAGGAACGGATGATCAGCGCGTCTTATGGCTATCTACAACAGCAGGATTTAACCGTCAGCGTCTTGCAATTCGACAACCTGAGTCAGCTTGGCGGGCTGGAAATCGTTTCTGACGAGGAAGAGGGCGCCGTCTCGAATACCTTGCCCGTCTGGTCGGTCACGGTGCAGATACAAAAGGCGTTCCTGACGCCGCTGCCGGAAGTGCTGACGCTGGGCGACACCTTTCGCTATCAGTACAAACATGTCTTCGGCACGGAGTTACGCAGTGAAGAATAACGGTTTTTCGTGGCTGCGCCGTTTCTGCTCGAACAGACAGGCTTCCGCCGCGGTTGAAACCGCGCTGGCGCTGCCCATTGTGCTGGCGGTCGGCGCCTTGTGCGCGGATATCTACAGCGTCGGACTGGAGCGCGAACGCATGGAGCAGCGGGCGGGCGCGCTGGTCTCCATTGTGGGCATGCAGCAGGAACTGACGCAGGAAGGGCTGCAAGGTCTGCTGGATGCGGTATTGCCTGAGCAAGATTTGGGAAATTACCAGTTGCTGGTAAGCAACATCCGTCAGACCGGGGAAGTGTACTGGCAACTTGACCGGGGCAATGCCGACGGGGTATGCGGCGACAGCGTGGCGGCCTACGGCGCAACCTATCCGGGAGACTTACCGGAAAAGGACGCGGAGAGCGGCAGCGAACTCGTCTCGTTGGTGGTGGTGGAGTGGTGTCGTGAAGGTAAGGATATCAGTTTGCTTGGCGGGTTATCGCTGAGCAACCTGCTGCATGTCAGGTTGGTAAACCGGGTGGGGAATGGCGTGATTACGCTGGATACGGCGCTGGGGCGGGAGGCGGGACAGCCGGAGGAGGAATATGAAGAGAATGAAGGATAATGCCGCCCGCCGCCGCTGGCGTTTACTGCGGGCTGTGCGGATTTTTGCGCGCCAGGAGCGCGGCGCCGGGGCGTCGTTCTATGTGTTGGGCGTGATGGCCTTGCTGGTCAGCGCGGCGTTTATCGTCGATTCCTCCACCGCGACCGGCGATGCGGCCCAGATTAAGCGCGCCACGGATGCGGCGGCGCTGGCGGTGGGCCATCAGGTCGTCATCAGCGGCAATGAAAACAGCGCTTTCGACCAGCAGCAAATGACGGAACTGGCGTTCGAGTACGTCAAGGCCAATCTGGGGCTGAATAGCACGCTGGCCGAGGCGATATCGCTCGACAAGGTGACTGTCAGCGAGGGGCGCAGCGATGACGACTACCCGACCTATACCGTCACCGCCGCCTTTACCACCGCTCCGGCTTTACTGCGTATGGGAAAGCGCGAACAGGCGATTTACTCCACCGCCGAGGTGCGCAACCGCTCCCTGGAAGTAGCGCTGATCCTGCCCAATACGGCGGGCGAGGACGGTGAAAATCTGGCCGTGCTGCGTCGCCTGGGCAACGAGTTTGCGGAAAACCTGATCGGCGGTCAGGAAAACAGTTGGCTGGCGCTGGTGCCGCATAGTCAGGCCGTCAGCGTTTACGACGCCGATTACCCTAACCGCGTCAGACAGTGGGCCGCCTCGGGCGCGCTCAATCCGGTGGAACTGACCTCGCTGTTCCGATCGGGCTACGGCAGTCTGGCCGATCGCCGCATCCCGGACCGCCGTTTCAACCTGCTATGCATGTATCGTGGTTTGAACCGGGGCGAAAACTACTTCTGGGACGAGGCGCCGGCAGGTCAGTTTCGCCTCTACTACCGCGCCGATCTGCCGGAGAACGCCTATGAATCCTACACCATCTCCTGGGTCGGGCCGAACCCGGACTTCGGACAGGCCAACGGCGTCAACGACACGCGTTTTCTGATCGTCGATATGGGCTGCCCCTATGCGCCCGTGCTGCCGCTGACCAACGATCTCGACAAAATCGCCGGGCGGCTCGACGAAATGCGCACCGGCTTCAACGTCAACTACGCCATTGCGCTCGGTTGGGCGGCGATGACGTTGGCCCCGGCTTTTCGCGGCAGCGCCGGTTGGGGATTGGAGGACGATCTGCCCAAAGACTTCGACCAGGGCAACGGCGAGCGCACCAAGGCTATCGTCATGCTGGTCAATTCCAGCGACAAGCTCTGGTTCGACAGCGATTCCTACAACGCCGACGTGGGGCAACCGCTTGATGGTTGTAGCACGCAGACCGCGGGTAATAACGGTTGTAATGACGAACAGTTGGCCATCGAACGTTTTGCCAGTCTGTGCGCCAGTTTCCGTGAGCGCAACCTGCGGTTTTTCCTGGTAGTGACCGGCAACGACGAGGCGGATAACGAAGCGGACGGCGGCACTATCACCAGCGCCTCGGCGTTTCGCCGCGTCGCCGATGCGGGACTGGCGGGCTGTGCCGAGAAAAGCGCCGATCTCACCTATTACAACGGCGCGGATTTCGTCGCCTCGGAAAACAAGTTCCGCGAGCGCCTGAATGAAATTACTGACGAACTGCATCAGAAAAGCGGTTTCGTCCGGCTGATTGAGTAAAGGCCGTTGCGCCTTTTGACTGACAGGATATGACACCATGACCTATTCCCGTTCCGCGGCGCGTCGGCGCCTTCCTCAGCAGGCATGGGCGCTGGAGCCGCGCATGATGTTCGATGCCGCCGTCGCCACCACCGCCGCCGAAGTGGTGACCGCCACCGACACGGCGCCCGGCGTGACCGCCAGCGGCGCCGAAGCGACGATCAGTATTGACGACGGTTCAACCGCGCAATCGGTGGATCTGTTCAGCGGCGTGACCGTCGCCAACGACGCCGGCGGCGAGGAACTGAACAGTCTGGTGATCACCGTGGACAGCAGCGGCGGCAATCAGGCGCTGATTATTGACGGCAGCACGATTGCGCTGACCGCCACGACGACCCCCGGCACCACAACCCACAACGGCTACACGTATTCGGTATCGCTCAGCGGCGACAGCGCCACCATTACCCTCAGCATCGCCTCTTCCGAGGCTTATGCCGCCACAGACGTCGCCGCGCTGATCGACGGCATCGCCTACAGTACGCTGGACAACACGGTGGAAAGCGGCAGCGTCACCGTTACGCTGACCAGCCTGAGCGACGGCGGCGGCGAAACCGCCGAGTTGGGCATCCATTCCACCATCGCCATCACCAGCACTATCAACGTCGCGCCGGTGCTGTCTGACGACGGCGCGCTTGAGGCCGCCGAATCCTTCACCAGCGATGCGCTTGGCGGCAGCGCCGCAGTGGTTTATTCCGGCGATGGACAATACGCCTATGTCGGCGGCGAGAGCGGTATTTCGGTCTTTGCCGTTGATGACGCGGGGCGGCTGACGCTGGTTGAAACCCTCGGCGTCGATGGCCTGAGCAGCGTGACCGAAATGGCGAGTAGCGCGGACGGCGCCTCGATCTATGCCATTGATAGCGGCAGCAACGTCTACGTTTTCAGCGTCGGCGCCGACGGATCGCTCAGCTACACGGCGGCGGTTTCCTCTGGCGATACAACGAGAAATATCGCCATCTCGGATGATGGCGCCTACGTGTATGTCACGACGCAGTACAACGGTATGACGGTCTTCACGCGGGATGCCGGCACCGGCGCGCTCACCCATCTTCAGACAGTGGATGAATCATCACTGGGCGTGGTGCGGGCCGAAACGGTGATCAGCGCCAACGGTTATGTATTTGTTATCGGCGATCAGACTTCGTTTGTGGCCGACAGCGACACGCTGGCGGTGCTGAAAATCAACGACGGCGGCACCTTGACGATGATCAGTTCCGTGACGGCCGATGCGACCCGATTCTCCAGTTCGACGTATTCCATGGCCGTCAGCCAGGATGCCGCCTTATTGTATCTGGCTAGTTCGTCCGGCGGCATTCAGGTCTACCGTTTCGACGGCGGCGAACTGACCCTGATGGACAGCGTCACGCTCGACGGCGTAACCAGCATTGCCCTGAGCGGCGACGGCAGCCTGCTGTACGCCGCCGCCAGCGACGGAACGATCAACGTCTATGCGGCGGGCGGCAGCGGCAATCTGACCCTGGCGAGCAGCATTGTCGCCGGAAACGGCGCCAACGATATCGCGGTTTCCAGCAATGGCCTGTCCGTACTGGCGGCGGGCAGCGGCGGCGTGACGCGCTACAGCGCCGCGCAAACGCTGGTTCAGAATTCCCAGGCCGTGTTCGCCAGCGGCATCACGCTGGCCGACAGCAATTTCGATACCCTCAGCGACGGCGAAGGAAACTATAAAGGCGCCAGCATTAGCGTCAGCCCCAGCGTGACGGGCGGCAGCTTTGGCTTTGCCGACGGCAATGATCTGATTTACAGCGACGGCGTGATCTCGCTTGACGGCAGCGCGATCGCCACGCTGAGCGAGAGTGACGGCGCGCTGACCGTCACGTTCACCGACGATACCACCACTGAGGTCGCCAACCGGGTGTTGCAACAGATCGCCTATGGCAACGACAGCGCCACGGTTGGCAGCTATGTCCTGCTCACCGTGGCCGTCAGCGACGGCGCGTTGACCAGCAACAGCGTGATCGCCACGCTGAGAATCAATGGAGAACCCCAGGTCAATAGTGACACCGCCGCCGGCTATGCGCTGAGTAAGGCCACCAGTGAAACCGCCTATAGCTTCACCTTGTTCTCCGGTCTGTTTAATGATGCGGACGGCGACTCACTCACCTGGGGCGTCAGCGGACTGCCAGACGGACTGACCTTTGACGCCGCGACCCGAACGATTTCAGGCGCGGCCACGGAAGTCGGGACATTCACGCTCACCGTCACGGCTGCCGACGCCACCGGCGCCAGCGCCGCGTTGGATCTGGATCTGGTGATCGAGCAGATCGTCAACCGCGCCCCGGAGGTGAATGAAGACGCCGACACCACGCTGGCTATTTTTACCGAAAGCGAATCCGGCAGCATCACGCTGGACAGCGGCCTGTTCAGCGATGCCGACAGTCTCTACGGCGACAACCTGTCGTGGAACGTCAGCGGCCTGCCCGACGGATTGAGTTTCGATGCCGCGACGCTGACCCTCTCCGGCACAGCCAGCGCTGCGCGCGACTACACCCTCACCGTGACGGCCACCGACCAGTCCGGGGCCAGTGCCGCCAGCGAACTGACGCTGCGGGTGATCACTCAGGCGGAGGCCGACAATAGCGGGCCCGGACTGGTGGGCGACGCCAGCGCCCTGACCTATGCCAGCGACGGTTCGCTCAGCGGTTTCAGCCAGTACGTCAACAGCATCACGTTGTCCAATGACGGCACCATCCTGGTGATTGCCGCCAGCACCAGCAATAACGGTAATGGCGACAGCTACCTGTACGTTTACCGCCGCGACACGTCCAGCGGCGAGTTGGCCTTATTGCAGACCTTCACTCAGGGTACGGAAAACGATGGCGACGACGCCAACGGCATCGAGCTTGACGGTCTGTCCGGCATTACCTCCGTGTCTTATTCCAGCGACGGCAGCCTGCTCTACTTGTCCGGTTATGCTTCAACCGGCAACAGCAGCGCCTATTCGATCAGCGTCTTCAGCGTCGGCGATGAGGGTTCGCTGACGCTGGTTGATCAGGTGGCTGATATCGCTGAAAAAGTGCTACAGATCGCCGTGGCGCAAGACAGCGGCGCGTTTTACGCGCTTTCTGCCACCACGATCTATGCCTACCGCATCGGTGACGATGGTGCGCTCACGGCAATCGATGCGTATACGCCGGAAAGCGGTTTCGGCACGGCGGTCGCCATGCAAATCGACGATGGCGGCGGCGTCTATGTGCTGAGCGGCGGACGCCTGACCGTCTACACCGCCGCCGCCGATGGCGGCCTGAGCTATGCCGGTCAACTGACGCGCAGCGGCACGACGCTAACCTGGAGCGATGCCGCCGGCGCTACCGCCACGGCGGGAACGCTCGACAGTACCGGCGCCTTCAATGGCGCTAACGCGTTCGTGGTTTCCGATGCCGGTTATCTCTACCTCACCACCGGCAATGGTTTCCTGACCACGTTGCAATACGACCGTTCAACCAACGCCATGCGTCTGGTTGACGCGGTCAGCGCCTATTCTTCCCTGGCCCAGTATCCGCATGGCATCGCCCTCTCACAGGATGGCACCACCCTGTATGTGACGAGCGCGGCCAGTTCCCGCTTGGTTATCTACACCATCGGCGAAGAGGGCGAACCGATCTATGCAAACACTGTCACAACGAGCGGAGGCATCTCAAAACTGGTGGTCAGCGCCGACGGCCAATCCGTTTACGGCGGCAGAAATCTCTATTTCGGCACCCCGCTGCTCAGTGTGATCGGCGCCACTGGCGTCACCGTGGCTTACACCGAAGGCGGCACCATCAACCCGGTCGCCAGCGTCGTGTTATCCGACGCCGACTACGATGCGCTAAATGGCGGCGCGGGCAACTATAACGGCGCGACGATCACGCTGGTACGTACCGATGGCGCCTATGGCAACGACAGTTACGGTTTCACCGACGGCAACGGCCTGACGCTGGCTGATGGCGTGATATCTCTGAACGGCGCGGCCATCGCCACGCTGGTCAGCGCAGACGGCACGCTGACCGTCGCCTTCACCGCCGATGTCGCCACCGCCACCGCCAATCGGGTGTTGCAACAGATCAGCTATACCAACGCCAGCAGCGATCCGGGCAGCAGCACCAGTCTTACGCTGAGCGTCGCCGATCAATACGCTTCCAGCCGCTTCGATCTGCTGCTGTCCGTCGCCGTGATTAATAACGCGCCCGTACTGCAAACCGAAAGCCAGAATGTGACCTATATCAGCGGCGGCAGCGCGGTGAAACTGTTTAACGACAGCATGCTGTCAGGCGGAGAAGACGATCAAGCGATTAGCGCCATCACCCTGACCGTTGCCGGTCTGGTGGATGGCGAGCACGAAAAACTGCTGCTCAATGGCAACTACGTTTCGCTGACCGACGGCACGAGCCTGAGCAGTTACGTCATGGTGGATATCGTCGAGAGCGACGGCAGCGTCAATTCTTATACCTATGTCTACAACATCGACGTCAGCGTGACCGATGGCGTCGCGACCGTTACATTAAGCAACAGCGACGGCTTGCCGACGGCGGTTGCCGAGGCGGTGGTCAACAGTATCGCCTACCTCAACACCGCCTATGAAAACGCCCTTGAGGATGCGACCACCGGCGAGCGCGCTATTACGCTGACCTCCATTCAGGACAACGGCGGCACCAGCAATGGCGGCGTGGACACCACCGCGCTGGCGATCGGCGCCACGGTCACGGTCAGTCTGACCAATGGCGCGCCGGTCATCACCGCCAGCGGCGCGTCGAACAACTATGTCGAAAAGGGGGAGGCGGCGGCGATATTCAGCGATGTTGCGGTTTCCGCCGGTGAGCCGGGGCAGACTTTCATCAATATCGAACTGACGGTTTCCGGCCTGAGCGACGGCGACAGCGAAGTGCTGGTCATCGACGGCACCGCTGTCGCGCTGACCGCCGATGCCTACGGGGAAACCACCAACGGCTACGGCTACTACGTTTCCCTTGAGGGCGATACGGCAACCCTTTATCTCTACAGCAGTGATGGGATTGCGGTGAGCGACGCCACCGCGTTGATTGCCGGGCTTGCGTATGCCAACCAGAGCGATGATCCGACGCTGGGTACGCGCACCATCCGGCTTACCACCTTTCAGGACAACGGCGGCACGGCCAATGGCGGCGTTGATACCGTTTCACCCGATATCGCGGCGAGCGTGACGGTGGTGGCGGTTAATGATGCGCCGCTGGTCAGCGCCACGCCGGTGGATACCATTTACGCCACCGCCGGCGGCAGCGCCGCACTGTTCAGTGATGTCGTCATTTCGACGGTGGAAAGCGATCAACGCATTGCGTCGATTACCTTTACCGTTTCCGGTCTGGTGGACGGCAGCCGCGAAACGCTGACGGTCGGCGGCACCCGCATCGCGTTGGTTGACGGCGGCGGCACGCTCGACAACGGCGACAGTTACACGGTGACGCTTAACGGCGATACGGCCATCGTGACGATTGGCAGCGCCAGCGGTATGGCCGTTGATGCCGCCGTCAGCCTGATTGAACAGACCCGTTACGCGAATTTCAGCAACACCCAGACTGCCGGCCTGCGCACCATCAGTCTCAGCGTGCAGGACAGCGGCGGACAGGATAACGGCGGTAGCGATACCACTACGCTGGACGCCGTCGCCGCCATTGACGTGGTGAATAATAGCGCGCCTGAGTTCAGCGCCGGCGCCGATTACACCAGTCTGGAGGCGGCAACCAGCCTGACGGCTGTCAGTGGTCTTGCCGATATCGCCTCCGGCATCCTGTCCCCGGACGGCGCTTACCTGTATGTCGTCAGCAGCGCCGGCGATATCGCCATTCTCAGCCGTAACGCCGGCAGCGGCGAACTGACGCTATTGCAGACGCTGGACAGCGGCGTTTCTTCCGTTTCGCTGATTGAAGCGAGTGATGACGGCGGCACAATCGCGCTGCTTGGCGAGCAGGGCGACGGCATTACGCTGTTCGCTCGCAATGGCGCCGATGGCAGTCTGACGCTGGTACAGACATTGACCACGGAAAACGTGGTCGACTTGGCGCTATCCGCTGACGGCGGCGCACTCTATGTGGTGGATGGCAACTACTCCGGCCTGCTGGTCTACACCCTGGACGCGGACAGCGGTCAATATGCATTGAGCCAGTCCATCACCGCCGCCACCGGCAGCGAACCTTATCTGTTCACCGCCGTGGGCGTCGAGGTGGTGGGCGACTACGCGTATGTGGTTACCGATCCGGTCGCCGAGACGGTCGCCAATACCCTGATCGTCTATCAACGCGCTGAGGACGGCACGCTCGGCGCACTCGCCTGGCTGCGTGACGGCGCGCTGGCCGGCGCAAGTACGGTCGATATGTCCAGCCCCGTCGATATCGCCGTTTCCAGCGATGGCGGAACGATTTATGTCGCCAGCGAGGACGGCGTCGCCGTATTCAGCCTTGACGCCGCCAGCGGCGCGTTAAGTTACCTCGGCGCGGTGAGCGGCCTGTCCAACGTCACCTCCATCGCGCTGTCTGGCGACGATGGCACGTTGTATGTCACCGGTTCGGATAGCGGCATCAGCCGCTACAAGTCTGATGCCGGCGCATTGACGCTGCTTGAAACGCTCTCCGGCGCGTCGACAACCGCACTGGCTGACGCGCAGCGCGTGGTGACCGGCGCTCACGGCGCGGTGGCGGTCATCGGCGGCGGCGGTTTGGTCAGCCTGAACGATGCGCTGACGGACATATCCCTTGATTATCACGAGCAGGGAACAGTCGTGCTGGCTGACGTCATCACCCTCAGCGACGCGGATTACGATGCGCTGGCCGATGGCGCGGGCAACTACAACGGCGCAACCATCACGGTTATCCGTGAAGGCGGCGCCGACAGCGCCGACAGTTACAGCATGGCCGACGGCAACGGCCTGACGCTGGCGGACGGCACGCTCTGGCTGGACGGCGCGGCCATCGCCACCTTCACCAACAGCGGCGGCGCGCTGACGGTAACCTTTACCGCCGAGGTGACGACTGCCGTCGCCAATCGGGTGCTGCAACAGATTAGCTATACCAACACCAGCGCCGATCCCGGCGCGAGCATTCGGCTGGTTATCGGCGTGAACGATGCCTACTTCGCCAGCGCCAGCGCGACGCTGATGTTGAGCATCACCGAGGTTAACGATGCTCCCGTGTTGACGAGCGTGCCAGCCAACGCCAGCTATGCGGAAGACGGCGCGTCCGCCAGTTTGTTCAGCGATACTACGGTTTCCACCGTAGAAGCGGATCAGACGATTAATACCCTCACGCTGACCGTCTCCGGGCTGAGTGATGGCGCCAACGAGACACTGACGATTGACGGCGCCGTGGTGACGCTGGTCGCCGGTTCCGGCGCCACGGCGAGCGGTTACGTCTATCGTGTGTCGGTTAGCGACGGCGTCGCCACCGTGGTGATCGCCAGCGAGTCCGGCATGTCCGCCAGCGAGACGGCCGCGCTGGTCAATGGCATCGCTTACGCCAACGCCATCGATGATCCGACTCAGGGCGTGCGTACCGTCACGCTAAGCGCGATCCAGGACAACGGCGGCAGCGCGAACGGCGGCGGCGATATCAGCGTGTTTGATATCGCCGCCACGGTTAGCGTCGCCGCGGTCAACGACGCGCCGCTACTAAGCGCGACGCCGGCCAATCCGGGCTACACAGCGGGTGACGGAGCGGTAAGGTTATTTGATGGCGTTAGCGTTTCCACCATCGAAAACGGTCAGTCCATTGTCGCGCTGACCGTGACCGTCTCCGGCGTCGTGGACGCAGCCGAGAACCTGATCATCGACGGGACCACCGTCATGTTGACCGATGGCGCTATATTCACCACCTCCAGCGGCCTGAGCGTCACGGTCGCGCTCGACAACGGCACCGCCACGCTGACCATCGGCAGCGGCGGGGGCATCGATACCACAACCGCCGCTGCGCTGGTCGAGGGACTGGCCTATACCAATACCAGCACTATCGTCACCAGCGGCGAACGCGCCGTTACTCTGGCCGCCATCCGGGACGACGGCGGCAACGCCAATAACGGCACGGATACCGCCGCGCCGAACATTTCGGCGGTAGTGAGTATCGCCAACAGCGCGCCGCAGGCCACGGACAGTGAAGCGACTCTGCCGCAAGCCACGCAGTCGGCGGCATACCGCGCCGTGCTGCCGTCTGATTGGTTCAGCGACGTTAACGGCGACGCGCTGGTCTGGCGGCTTGAGGGATTGCCGGACGGTCTGAGCTTTGACGCCGCTACGCTGACCATCAGCGGCAAAACGCGGGCCGTCGGCAGTTTCGATCTGACGCTGACGGTGAGCGACGGTCAGGGCGGAACGGCGACCCGGTTCCTGACGCTGGAGGTCGATAAACCACCGGTGACGCCGGTGGTTTTGCCCCTGACCGGCATGCCGGGCGACATGATGACGCCCTGGTGGGAAGCGCGCCAGGATGAACGCCAGCGGCAGAACGAGACGATAAGCATTGCGCTGCGCGGGACAGCGCCGTTGACGGCGTCCGGTCCGGCGGCTGAACCTGCGCCGCTGTCCGGCGAGGCATTGTCAACGTCGCAGTATCCGCTGGTGAACGGGGAAATAGATTACGCAGATACGCCCTGGCGGTTGGAACCCATTATGACGCCGCTGATGCCAGCGCTGGAAGCGGTGGATTTTTCATCGCTGCGGACGACGAATGCGCCGGTCAGCGCGGCGGAAAAGGGTTTGACCGGGTTGCGCATGCCGCTGGCGGAGGGCGCGGAGGGAAAGGCGGCGTTCTCCGCGCAACTGCAACAGTCGCAGACCGAGTTTGACGAACTTCTGAGCGCATTGAATCAGTTAACGGAAAAGCGGGCGTCACCCGCGCAGTGACGCGAATTTTTCTCAATATACATAACAATATCAACACACGACATGAGATGGGGAGAACCCTGGTGAATCAGCACATAGCAAAACTCTGTGAGAGTCGGCAAAGAACGGCTGGCAAGCCAACATCCGCCGGTTCTCAGGCGCTGAAAGTGGCCGTCGCGCTGGCTTGTCTGGGACTGGCCGGTTGTGCGGTAAAACCTGAACCGGTGACGACGGAGCAGCAAGTGGCGCAGGCATTAAGCGATCGCACGCGGATGTTCGCCGATCAGGAGCCGGTACGCGGCATCATTACGCTGGATGAAGCGATTGCCCGCGCGCTGAAATACAACCTGCAACAGCGGGTCGCGTTAATGGAACAGGCGATGGAGGATAACCTGATCGGCGTTTCCAGTCTGGATATGTTGCCGAAGCTGGCGGCGCGGGCCGGGCTGCAAACGCGCAACAATGTGGCGGGTTCCAGCAGTGAGTCGGTGACCACCGGCGAGCAGTCGCTGGAAGCGTCCACCAGTCAGGATAAAGCCCTGCGCAGCGCAGATCTGTCGCTGAGTTGGAATGTGCTGGATTTCGGCATCAGTTATTTCAACGCCAAAGTACAGGCGAATAAGTCTCTGGCCGCCGAAGAGCGCCGTCGCCGCGTGGTGGCGGACATTACCCGTCAGGTACGCACCGCCTATTGGGAAGCGGCCAGCGCCCAACGTTTGCAGCCGGAGGTGACGGCGGCGCTGGCAGAGGCGCGTCAGGCGCTGGCCTACGCCCGTCAGACCGAGCAGCAGCGTTTGCTGGCGCCGGTAGAAGCGCTGCGTTTCCAAAAAAACATGCTGGAAATGGTGCGCCAGCTTGAGATCGTCGATAGCGATCTGGTGATGGCCAAGTCCCGGCTGGCATCATTGATGAACTTATCGCCCGCCAGCAAATTTGATGTGGTCGTCCCCGGCGAAAGCAGTCTGGTCACGCCGAAACTGGCCTATACCCTCGACGATCTGGAAAACTTCTCGATGGTGCAACGGCCTGAGGTGCGTGAGGAAAGCTATCTGGCGCGCAACGCGGTGCTGGAAACCCGTAAATCGCTGTTGCGCCTGTTGCCGGGCGTCTCGCTGTTCGCCGGGATCAATGGCGACAGCAACAGTTATCTGGTCAATCATCAGTGGGCCAACGCGGGTGTTCAGGTGAGCGGCAACCTGCTCAATGTGCTCGCCTGGTCGCCGGTGAAACGTGCGGGCGAAGCGAACGAAGAACTGGCGGAGGTGCGGCGTCAGGCGCTGCGCATGGCGGTATTGACCCAGGTGAATGTGGCGTGGCAGGAGTATCGGCAAAGTACGCGCATGTTCAATCGCTATCAGGAACTGGCGCGTATTCAGCGCGGGATCCTTCATCAGACCGAACTGACGGTGCAAAACCGGGCGGCGACGCAGATGGAGCAGGTGCGCGTCAGCACGGAAACCATCCTCACCACGCGCGCGCGCGACCGTAGCTTTGCGCAGGTACAGAATGCGTTAGGCGCGGTGTATCAGGCCGCGGGGCTGGATGTGCTGCCCGATAACGTCAGCAATACCAGTCTGGCCGCATTGAGCAACACTATCGCCCACACCACCGGGAATATTGAACGCGGCGCGCTGCCGGTTCCCCGGTTGGCGCTGGTCGCCGCGCCCGCGCCAGCCGCGGCGACGGCGACGTCCGTTGTCGGTAATCCGGCGGCGACGCCCGCGACCGCCAGCGTGAAGCCGTATCGCGTGGTGAATACCGACATGTGGGATAACCTGCAATCCTTACAGGCAGGAGGAACGCGCTGATGGGACGGCGGTCATGGGGACTGGCCGGCGCGTTAATGGCGCCGCTGATGGCGCTGGCGGCGGAGTCCGGCGATATTCGCGTACAGCTTAGCGCCCAGCGTTATACCGTTCTGTCCAGCGAAATTGCCGCTAAAATCACCGATATTACGGTAAAAGAGGGCGAGCATTTTAAACAGGGCGATACGCTGCTGACGTTCGACTGTGCGGTGTTGAAGGAAAAACTGAACTATTCCGCCGCCGCCGAAAATGCGGCGCATAAGAAACTGACGATCGCCAACCGGTTGGATAAGCTCAATTCGATTAGCCTGTCTGACGTGGATCAGGCGCGCTCGGCGGTTGTCATGGCGCAGGCGGAAAGCGGCGTCAACCGCGCCATGTTGCAACGTTGCGCCATCAAAGCGCCGTTTTCCGGCCGGGTTACGGAAACCCGGGTAAAACGCTGGGAATCGGTGGCGGAAGGCAAGGAACTGCTGGCGATTTACGATGACAGCGCCTTTGAACTGGAAATGATCGTCCCTTCCCGTTGGCTGGTGTGGTTAAAACAAGGCAATGCGTTTCAGGTGACGCTGGATGAAACCGGGTTGAGCTATGCGGCGCAAATCAGTCGTATCTCCTCGGCGGTCGATCCCGTCAGTCAATCGGTGAAAGTGTTTGGCCGTATTACCCAATCCACCGCCGGACTGTTGCCGGGGATGAGCGGGGTGGCGCAAATCGCGCCGCCAGCGGCAGGCGACGCGCCATGACCGGTAATCACACGGCGGCGCGGGCGGCAAACGAGTCGGATAGCCGGTTGGCGGTGCTGGCGGAGTTATTGCAGTTGCAAAGCCGGGCCAGAGCGCGGGAAACGCCGGACGAACTGGCGTTCCTGATGGTCAACGATACGCACGGGCTGGTGAAATATCGTCAGGCGTTGTTGTGGGATTGTGAAACACAGCGTCTGCGTACCGCTTCCGGGCTGGCGTCCATTGATGATAATGCGCCGTTTTGCATCGAATTTGGTCGCCTGTGCCGTCAGTGGCAGCAGGAAGATCGTCAGACTCAATCCTTGCGCTGGCGGGATCTTCCCGTTAATGACCAGTTGCTGTGGCAGGAATATCTGCCTGAATTTTTACTCTGGTTGCCGTTGCGACGTCCGCAAGGAGAAACCGAAACCCCGCTGGTGCTGATTCTGGCCCGCGACAGCGCCTGGCAGCCAGCGGAATTGCTGTTGCTGGAAAAGCTGGCGGATGCCTATTCCCATGCGTGGATCAGCTTGCGCAATACCCGGCGCGCCGACGCCAAACGTCATCCCAGGCGGCGACGCCTGATACTGGCGGGCGCGATCGCGCTATTGCTGGCGCTGTTGTTCCCGGTGCGCCATTCGGTGCTGGCGCCGGCGGAAATTGTCGCGCACCGTCCGGTGATGGTGCGTGCGCCGGTGGCCGGGGTGGTGGACGCTATTCTGGTGCGGCCCAATCAGCAGATTTCCGCCAATCAACCGCTGGTGCGGCTGGATGCCCGCGAACTGGAAAACCGGTTGGAGTCTTCCCGGCAGGCGTTTGCCACCGCGGACGCCCAGTATCGTCAGGCGCAGCAACAGGCGCTGTTTGACGCCAATAGCAAAGCAAGTCTGGCGGTGTTGCAAAGTCGGCGCGAGCAGGCGCAGAGCGACATGCGTTTTCTGCAACGGCAACTGGAACGGATGCAACTGGTTTCCCCGCGCGACGGCGTGGCGATCTTTGATGACGCCAGCGACTGGATCGGGCGTTCCGTGGCGGTGGGCGAAAGGATCATGATGATTGCCGATCCGCGTGATGTCGAACTGGAGATCCAACTGCCCGCCGCCGATGCCATCGCGCTGGAACAGGGCGCGGATGTCCGCCTGTTTCTCAATGTCGCGCCGAATGCGGCGCAACGGGCGCAACTGGCGCAGATTGGCTACCGGGCCGCGCTGACGCCGGACAATGTGATGGCCTACCGGCTGAGGGCGCGTTTTACCCAGGATGATCCGCAATTGCGCGTCGGGCTGCAAGGCACGGCGAAAGTGTATGGTCAGCGCACGCTGATGATTGTCTATCTGTTGCGTAAGCCGCTGGCTTCGCTGCGCGTATGGCTGGGCATGTAATGCGTCAGCTAGCCATGCCGAAAGCGTCATCCGCCGCTCAACCCGACGCCGCCGGGCTTGGCGCCTTGCGTGATGAACTGATCCTGCACCCCGGCCCTGCCAACCGCGATGGATCGCCCAGTTGGACGCTGGAAGATCCGTTGCGCGGATTATTTTTTCGTATTGGTTGGGCGGAAATGGCGATGTTGTCGCGTTGGTCGCTGGGCAGCGCCGCCCGGATTGTCGCCGGGGTGAACCGTGCATCAACGCTGGTTATTGACGATAGCGACGTCCGGTCTTTCAACCAGTTTTTGCAGGCCAATAATCTGTTGCGCGTCGCGGGTGACGAGGCGCTGGCCCGGCTTGGACGACAACAGGCGAAAATGCGCGCCTCAATAGGCCGTAAGCTGTTGAATAATTATCTTTTCTTTCGTATTCCCCTGTGGCACCCGGATCGCTTTCTGGCGGCAACCTTGCCGTGGGCGACGCCTTTTTTCAGCCGCGGCTTTTTCATTCTGACGCTGGGCGCGGCGTTGCTGGGGCTGTTTCTGGCTGGCCGTCAGTGGGAAACCTTCAAGCATACATTTCTGTACTTTTTTTCGCTGGAAGGGGCGGCGCTGGCGGGGCTGACGCTGATGTTCACCAAAATTCTGCATGAGTTCGGACACGCCTATACCTGTAAACGTTTCGGGGCGAAAGTCGCCACGATGGGCGTCGCGTTTCTGGTGTTGATGCCGGTGTTGTATACCGATACGTCTGGTTCATGGAAGCTGACCCTCCATCGGCAGCGCATGGCGATTGGCGCCGCCGGTATGCTGACTGAACTGGCGCTGGCGGCATGGGCGACGTTGGCCTGGAGTTTCCTGCCGGACGGCATGCTGCGTAGCGCGGCCTTTATGCTGGCGACCACCACCTGGGTAATGACGCTGGTGATTAATCTCAGTCCGTTGATGCGTTTTGACGGTTATTTTCTGCTGTCCGACGCGTTACAGATCCCGAATCTGCAAAACCGGGGCTTTGCCCTGGCGCGTTGGCGGTTGCGCGAATGGTTATTCGGGCTGGGCGATGAACCGCCGGAGTTTTTCCCGCGTTGGTTGCGGCGCACGCTGGTGGGTTACGCCTTTTGTGTCTGGATTTATCGTTTCTTTCTGTTTACCGGCATCGCCCTGCTGGTTTATCACATGACATTCAAACTGCTGGGCATCGTGCTGTTTGCCGTGGAAATGGGTTACTTCGTGGTGATGCCGGTGGTGAACGAACTGCGTGAATGGCGTAAACGCCGCAAGGATTATCGTATGAACCGGAATATGATCGTGACGCTGACATCCGGCTGCGTATTACTGCTGGTGTTGATCCTCCCCTGGCAGCGCGGCGTTTACGCCCCGGCGCTGTTGCGTGCTGAACAACAAAGCAGCCTGTATATGCCGCTGCCCGCGATGATAAAGCGTATTGATGTTCAGGTTGGTCAACCGGTGCAGGCGGGACAAGTGCTGTTTACGTTATCCGCCGACGAGTTGTCGCACGAACAGCAACAGTTGGCGCGACAGATAGCGACGCTGAACTGGCAAGGGGCGTTTCAGGTGTTCAACAAGGAAGCCGTGGCCGAACATCAACGGGTGAAACAGGAATATGACGCCGCCCGGCAACGGCTCAGTGTGTTGCAAAGACAATCGGTGCAGTTGATCGTCAAGGCGCCGATAAGCGGCGTGGTGGCGGATATGGCGACGCCGCTGGCAACCGGCGAGTGGCTGGCGCAGGGCGAATGGCTGGCGGTGATAACCAAACCGACCAGCGGTCTGGTTGAAGCCTTCGTATCGGAAAAAGACTGGCAGCGCCTGAAAACCGGCGGGCAGGGGCATTTTTATCCACGTGACGTCAGCAGCCCCGCGTTGCCGGTGACGATCGTGGATATCGACCATACGGCGACGCGCGATCTGAGCGCGGTACCGGAACTGACCTCGATCTACGGCGGCGATATCGCCACGTTGAGCGATGGGCAGCGTAAACTGCATCCTGAACAAGCCGTCTACCGGGTGGTGCTCAGTTTGCCTGCCGACGGTCAGCGGCAACAGCAGAGTCAACAACAGATAGTATGCGGAACGGTGGTGGTGGAGGGCGATGCGCAAAGCCTGCTGGTTCGCGGCTGGCGCTGGGCGTCGGCGGTGTTAATCCGGGAAATCGCGTTTTAATCAGGCGTCTGACTCGCCGGATTGTCCGGCAAGTCAGACGTTTAACGTCAGAGACAACTGGCGCCCTGTTCCGCCCCGGTGATGCTTTCCCGCAACGCCCTGAACAGTTCACGTCCCGTACCAACATGTGACGCGGATAAATCAGGCTGCGCCGCGCTGCGGCGTTCCAGTTCTGCTTCATCCACCAACAGATTGATTTCGCCGCGAATGCCGTCAACCTGAATCCTATCGCCATCCCGCACTTTAGCCAGCAGACCGCCGCTATATGCTTCCGGCGTGACATGGATTGCCGCAGGCACTTTGCCGGACGCGCCGGACAGACGGCCATCGGTGACCAGCGCGACGTTAAAACCGCGATCCATCAACACGCCCAGCGGCGGCATCAGCTTATGCAGTTCCGGCATACCGATCGCCTTCGGCCCCTGAAAACGCACCACGATCACGCAATCCCGATCCAGTTTTCCGGCATTGAACGCCGCATCAATATCATATTGGCTTTCAAACACCACCGCTGGCGCTTGAATGACCTGATGATCTTCAGGGACGGCGGAGGTTTTCATCACTGCGCGACCCAGATTGCCGGATAACACCTTGGTGCCGCCGTGCTTGACGAACGGCGTATCCAGCGTCGCGATCACCTCTTTATCCAGCGACGCGTGCGGGCCGTCGCGATACACCAGTTTGCCGTCTTCGAGGAACGGTTCCTGCGTATAGCGCTGCAAGCCGAAACCGGCGACGGTATGGACGTCTTCATGCAGCAGACCGCCTTGCATCAACTCACGGATCAACAGCGAGACGCCGCCGGCTGCCTGAAAATAATTGATATCGCCAGGGCCGTTGGGATAAATGCGGCACAGCAACGGCACCACTTCCGATAATTCAGAGAAATCATCCCAGGTGATGTTGATCCCGGCGGCTTTCGCCATCGCGACCAGATGCATGGTGTGGTTGGTTGAACCGCCGGTCGCCAGCAACGCGATAATACCGTTGACGATGACTTTTTCATCCACCAGACGACCTACCGGCAAATAATCGCCGGCGGTTTGCGTCATACGGGTCACCTGACGCGCGGCGGCTTCGGTCAGCGCGTGGCGCAGCGGAATATCGGGATAGACAAAAGACGAACCGGGCAGGTGCAGCCCCATGATCTCCATCACCATCTGGTTGGAGTTTGCGGTGCCGTAGAAGGTGCAGGTGCCGGGCGAGTGGTAGGCGCTGGCTTCGGATTCCAGTAGCGCGTCGCGGCCAACTTTACCTTCGGCATACAGTTGGCGGATACGCACTTTCTCTTTATTGGAAATACCGGTACGCATCGGGCCGGCTGGCACGAAGACGGCGGGCAGGTGGCCGAACGCCATCGCAGCGATGAACAGACCGGGGACAATCTTATCGCACACGCCGAGAAACAGGGCGCCGTCAAACATATTGTGAGACAGGCCGATCGCCGCTGACATGGCGATCAAATCACGACTGAACAAAGACAGTTCCATACCGTCCTGTCCCTGCGTCACGCCGTCGCACATGGCCGGCACGCCCCCGGCCACCTGACCGATAGCGCCGACGGAATGCAGCGCTTCTTTGAGCAAGGCGGGGTAATGTTCATACGGCTGATGCGCGGACAACATATCATTATAGGACGTGATGATGCCGATATTGCTTTTAACCATGTTCTTCAGGCCGGACTTATCATCGGGCGAGCAGGCGGCGAACCCGTGGGCCAGATTACCGCAGGCCAACTGCGAACGGTGTACGGTTTTGCTTTTTGCCGCGTCAATGTTGGCCAGATACCTGGCTCTGTCGGCCTGAGAACGCGATATGATGTTCTGGGTAACGCGTGCAACGGTAGGATTCATGCTATGCCCCATTTGCTTCAAGATTGATGAATTAAATCGTTAAACGCTGATCGCGCCGAAAATAAATAGCTGTGCCGCCGGGTTAAACCCGGTGTTGTTATTTTTTTTTGAGATAAACAGCGTTATCGTTCTAATGACGGAACACGGATAAACTTTCAGCGGGTGAATAGAGAAATACATCGGCTTATTTAAAGTCCAACCGGGTTTTACCTTATTTACTGGCTTATTGACATAATCGGTTTCTCACCTGATTTACTTCGCGCATCAAGGTACGCTTTTATGCAATAAGGTTACTATATACTCGAATGATACCGGTAACAATGCCTTTTTATCACCAACTTTACTCGATTCAGCCCGCGTTTAAGTGGTTTTGTGACGAGAGTCACATTGTGGTTTTCTGGCCGTATCCGGGTATTTTTCCGTCAGCGTCAAAGGCGCATTAAGGCACCCTGAAATTCTGGCCGCAGATAAGATTGATAATGAGCAGGAAAACGAACGGAATAAGTAAATTCTGGTTAAGTAATGACAGTCGAAAATACCAGCAAGGTCGTGGCGAATTGCGCTGAAAAATCTTTTTATAAAAATCCAACCATTAATTTAGCAAAAATAACGGATAAAGGGTGTGCACTGAAAATGCCACCATGATTACCGCATCAGAGATTCTTCAGGGCAACGGACTGAACCGCATGGACAACAGACAGAGCCGATTTTCTTTGTTAAACTATGTTACCGGACGACGATATCTTAATTGATTGAAAATGAAGAAAAAAAGACCTGGACTACAGGATGTGGCCAACCAAGTCGGCGTCACGAAGATGACGATTAGCCGTTATCTGCGCGATCCGCTCATGGTTTCCGCGGCGTTGCGCGGCAAGATAGCCGCCGCGCTGGATGAGCTTGGCTACATTCCTAACCGCGCACCTGAAATTTTGTCCAACGCCACCAGCCGGGCGATTGGCGTATTGTTGCCTTCACTGACCAATCAGGTCTTTGCCGAAGTGTTGCGCGGTATTGAAAGCGTGACGGACTCTCATGGCTACCAGACCATGCTGGCGCACTATGGTTATCACGTCGAACGTGAAGAACGGCGGCTGACGTCCCTGCTTTCCTATAATATCGACGGACTGATCCTGGCTGAGCGCGGCCACACTGAACGAACGCGGAAGATGATTGAGGTGGCGGGCATTCCGGTGATTGAAATCATGGATAGCGAATCGCCATGTATCGATCTGGCGGTCGGATTCAATAACCATGAGGCGGCCTACCAGATGACCAAAACCATACTGGAATATGGCCACACCCGTCCGGTTTATCTCGGCGCCCGTCAGGATGAGCGTACCATTATCAAAATGCAGGGTTATGAGCAGGCCATGCGCGATTACGGCCTGACGCCTCGCAGCGTGTGTACGGAGCGTTCATCTGCCTACAGTCTGGGCGGTGAATTGATGAAGGAGGCGCGTCAGCGCTATCCCGATACCGATAGCCTGTTCTGCACCAACGATGATATCGCCATCGGCGCCGCCTTTGAGTGCCAGCGTCAGGGGCTGCGTATTCCCGAAGATATGGCGATTGCCGGTTTTCACGGCCACGATATCGGTCAGTCGATGGTGCCAAAACTGACCAGCGTATTGACGCCGCGAGAAAAAATGGGGCAAGTCGCGGCGGAGCGGCTTCTTACCCGTTTACGCGGAGAAACGGTGATCCCGCAACGGTTTGATTTGGGGTTCACCATCCTGCACGGAGAAAGTATTTAAACCCCTTAGCGACGGGATATCACGCCAGCATTGCGCAAGGCGCTAACGCCCTGAGCGACGACCTCGTCGAAGCTGCCGCTGATATCGATAGGGACGACGTCAGCTTCGTCAGCCGCCGGTTCTTCCAGCGCTTCAAACTGGCTTTTCAGCAGATCGGTGGGCATAAAATGACCGGCGCGCGCTTTCAGACGTTCCATAATGACCTCGAAGCTGCCTTTCATATACAGGAAAAGCATTTCCGGATTGTCTTCACGCAGACGGTCGCGATAGCGACGCTTCAGCGCGGAGCAGACGATTAGACCGACCTCGTTTTTATGGCGCAGGCTATAAGCCGCATCGCTTAGCCGTTCGAGCCACGGCGCGCGATCGTTGTCGTCTAATGGATGACCGCTGGCCATTTTTTGAATATTAGCCCGTGGATGCAGATCATCTCCGTCGATAAATTTAGCCCCCAATGCGTGGGCAATGGCTGCGCCTACGCTGGATTTACCGCAACCCGACACACCCATGATAATGATGCTTTGTCCCGCCATAAGTTTGATCTCTATCTCAAAATGAATATTTAGCCTTCTCAATAGTTCCTTATTTTATCACGTTACCGGTATCATGATACCGGTAACAAACAAGGGTGTGATTAATGTCACAAAGAGAACGAAAAACAATCATGTTGGTTATTGTAGATAAAACATGAAAAAAACAGCGTGAATGTTTTTAAACGACATGTGGTGCCGGAGCATAAAAAATAATTTTATCTTTATGATAAATATAATTTTTTATTACCTGTGATAACTGGGTCGGAACTGTACGATACCTATACCGGAGAATTATTATGCCATTAATCATTGTAGCGATTGGCGTAGCCCTACTACTGCTACTGATGATCCGTTGCAAGTTGAACGGTTTTATTTCATTGATACTGGTTTCACTGGCGGTCGGTCTTGCCCTCGGTTATACCACTCAGGGCGCCTTCAATGTCAACGGCGTTATCACTTCCATTAAAAATGGGGTGGGCGGCACATTGGGAAGCCTGGCGCTGATCATGGGGTTTGGCGCCATGCTGGGCAAATTGCTGGCTGACTGCGGGGGCGCTCAACGCATCGCCACCACGCTGATTGAAAAATTCGGCAAAGATCGTATCCAGTGGGCCGTGGTGCTGACCGGATTTGTGGTCGGTTTCGCCTTGTTCTATGAAGTCGGCTTTGTGCTGCTGTTGCCGTTAGTCTTCACGATTGCGGCGGCTGCGCGTATTCCGCTGCTGTTTATCGGTGTGCCGATGGCGGCGGCGTTGTCGGTAACCCATGCGCTGTTGCCGCCGCATCCCGGCCCGACCGCGATCAGTATCTTGTTTAAAGCCGATATGGGCAAAACCCTGCTGTTCGGGACATTAATCGCTATCCCGACCGTCATTCTGGCCGGTCCGGTTTATGCCCGCTTCCTGAAAAGCATCGATAAGCCGGTTCCCGAAGGCTTGCACAACCCGAAAGTCTTTACCGAGAGTGAAATGCCTGGCTTCGGCATCAGCGTGGCGACCACTCTGATCCCGGTGATCCTGATGGCTGGTCGCGCCGTTGCCGAGATGACGTTGCCTAAAGGCCATGCATTGTTATCTTACGCTGAATTTCTGGGCGATCCGGTGATGGCAACCATGATCGCCGTGTTGGTCGCCATCTTTACCTTCGGCCTTAACCGTGGCCGCTCGATGGAACAGGTGATGGATACCATTGGCGATTCGATCAAGATTATCGCCATGATGCTGATGATTATCGGCGGCGGAGGCGCCTTTAAACAGATTCTGGTCGATGGCGGCGTGGCGAAATATATTGAGACGTTGATGGCGGGCAGCACAATGTCGCCGCTGTTGATGGGATGGGTGATTGCCGCGGCGTTGCGTCTGGCATTGGGGTCGGCGACCGTGGCGGCGATGACGGCGGGCGGCATTGTCGCGCCGTTGTTGACTATCACCGGCGTGAGCCCGGAACTGATGGTGTTGGCGGTGGGTTCCGGCAGCGTTATCTTCTCTCACGTCAACGATCCCGGTTTCTGGTTGTTTAAAGAATATTTTAATCTGACCATCGGTGAAACCATCAGGTCGTGGTCGGTACTGGAAACCATCATTGCGGTGTGCGGGCTGATTGGTTGTCTGCTGCTGAATATGGTTATCTAGCATTCGGCTGGAACAAACGACACGCGGCGATGCCCCGTGTCGTTTTTTTATTTAATCCTGGCCCTCGGTCAGCGGAAATCGGCGCGATCCTCAAGACGAGGACGTGCTCATAGCCTGTTTTTCTTCCAGCAGTTTTTCCACCACGCCCGGATCGGCCAGGGTGGAGGTATCACCCAGATTACTGGTGTCGCCCGCGGCGATTTTGCGCAGAATGCGGCGCATAATTTTACCGGAACGCGTTTTCGGCAAAGCGTCTGTCCAGTGGATAATATCAGGCGTGGCGATCGGCCCTATCTCTTTGCGCACCCAGTTACGCACTTGCGCGTAAAGCTCGCTGGACGGTTCTTCGCCGTGATTGAGCGTGATATAGGCATAGATGGCCTGACCTTTCATATGGTGCGGAATGCCGACCACCGCGGCCTCGGCGATTTTCGGATGAGCGACCAGCGCGGACTCGATTTCCGCCGTCCCCAGACGATGACCGGAAACATTGAGCACATCGTCAACACGACCGGTGATCCAGTAGTAGCCGTCTTCGTCACGACGCGCGCCGTCCCCGCTGAAGTACATCCCCTTAAACGTAGAGAAGTAGGTTTGCTCAAACCGATCATGATCGCCGAACAGGGTTCTTGCCTGACCGGGCCAGGAATCGATGATGACCAGATTGCCTTCGCAGACGCCCGCCTGCGGGTTGCCGAGATTGTCCACCAGCGCGGGTTGCACGCCAAAGAAAGGACGTGTCGCGGAACCGGGCTTGGCTTCGATCGCGCCGGGTAGCGGGGTAATCATTAAGCCGCCGGTTTCTGTCTGCCACCAGGTATCCACGATCGGGCATTTCCCGTTACCAATCTTGTTGAAGTACCACTCCCAGGCTTCCGGGTTAATCGGTTCGCCGACGGAGCCCATGATCTTCAGGGACGCGCGTGACGTGCCTTCAATCGCCTTGTCGCCTTCCGCCATCAACGCGCGGATAGCGGTGGGCGCGGTATAAAGAATATTGACCTGATGTTTGTCGATAACCTGCGCCATACGCCGCGCGTCCGGCCAGTTGGGAACGCCCTCAAACATCAGGGTAATGGCGCCGCAGGCCAGCGGGCCGTATAGCAGATAGCTGTGGCCGGTCACCCAGCCGACATCCGCGGTACACCAGTAAACATCACCCGGATGATAATCAAAGACGTATTTGAACGTCAGCGCGGCGTAAACCAGATAACCGCCGGTGGTATGCAGCACGCCTTTGGGCTTGCCGGTCGAGCCGGAGGTATAAAGGATAAACAGCGGATCTTCGGCGTTCATCTCTTCTGGCGGACAATGATCGCCCGCTTGCGCCATCAACTCATGCCACCAGTAATCACGTCCGGTTTCCCATTCACCCGGTGTTCCGCTGCGGCGGAATACGATGACGCTGGTGATGGTGGCGACCGCAGGGTTTTTCAGCGCTTCATCAATGTTTTTCTTCAGTGGGATCACCCGTCCGGCGCGGACGCCTTCATCTGCGGTGATCACCAGTTTGGCGTTGGAGTCAATAATGCGTCCGGCGATGGCGTCCGGCGAGAAACCGCCAAAAATAACAGAATGGATGGCGCCGATACGCGCGCAGGCCAGCATTGCGACAGCGGCTTCCGGCACCATCGGCATATAGATGGCCACCACATCGCCTTTTTTGACCTGCTGAGACTTCAGTACGTTGGCGAAACGGCAAACGGATTGATGCAATTGCCGATAAGTGATCGGTTTGCTTTCTTCTGCGTCATCGCCTTCCCAGATGATCGCTGTTTGATCGCCACGTTCGGCGAGATGGCGATCCAGGCAGTTGGCGGCTACATTCAACGTACCGTCTTCAAACCAGCGAATACGGATGTGGCCGGGATCGAACGATGTGTTCTTGACGTGTTGATAAGGCTTGATCCAATCAACGATTTTCCCCTGTTCTCCCCAAAAGGATGCGGGATCGTCGACGGAATGCTGATACATTTTTTTATATTTGTCGGCATTTATCAGTGCATTTCCCGCAATTGAGGCAGGGATTGTATATTTAAGATGTTGAGTCATATTGCTTCTCCTTAAATATGTTAAGGATATGTCAATGACTAGTTAAACATAGTTAGTTGTTCACTTTTGTTCCTTTTTTGCGCGATAGATCATGCAAAAAAGGAAAAAGCACCGAAGAATTACTCAAAGGATAGCCAATCTGTTCATGAAATAGACAATTAGTAGGTAAAGACGCGAATCTCATAAGTGATATTCGTCACAATATGAAAATTATGGGTATACGGTGTTCGTCAATGAGCACTTGACGATCAATTTATTGTTTTCAATAGTTTGCATCTATTATTATTAAGTTTTCGATCGCCATTTACGATCAAAAAGCATAAAGATCCCTGTTATTCAACCGATAGTGACATTACCGTTCGAGGTATATTTCTGTTGATATTCACGATTTGCCTGCAAGGATGAATTTGAATGTTGCATTTTCGTTCTCATTGTTGTGCATCTGTTAGCCATTAATAAAATAGATTTATCTGATTATCAAAGAGCAACTGAGTATAGATAATCTATAATCTATGGAGGTGATAGGGCGATGAAGTGTCCGTCCACCAGCTGGCTGAAACGAATTATTGCGTCAGCCGGACGAAAGTAAAGGCTAACTGTTATTTTTTTTGTTTTTATTCAATCAGATCCGGTTTTCAGAACGAAACAATTTAGATAACGACACTGTACCGGATGTTGCGCGATCTCCGGCGAGTTTGATGTTTATCGATAGCATGCTGTGAGCAATGTTCACCGCAGTGCTGGGCGATACCTTCTACGTAGCATGAAGCAGAGGAAATAATGAGTCTGATATTTGGCAGTAATGAGCTCATCAGCATGCTAAGCCAACCTGTTGAGAATGAGCGGCGCGCGGTGGCGGTTATCGATGAAAAGTGCACAGTGGTTTGTGCCAATTCAGCGTTTAATGCCCACTTTGGCTTGCATGCTGAAATGAATGCGCAGGTTTCCATTGATGATGTACTGCCGATTAATGTGAAATTTGCTTATCAGGATTTCATGACCAATTCTGAGGTATTAAGCACGCAAGTCGTCTCTGACTTGCTGTCTGATGGTTTTACCAAAAGACAATTGGGCACCTTGTCCTTTTCCAAACTGAATGTTGAAAACCGTGTGTTGTCATTGTTAATCCTGAACCAGGAATCGCCGGAGCCAACCACAAATCTGGCTTCCTGATAACGTGGATGCACGCAGGCTTAATACAATATTATGCCGCTTTCAGTGAAAAATATCGCTATAAGTAATATTATCGATATATGAATCAAAATCGATGCAAATAAATAGTAATCGATTACATGTATAATCTTACCGTCGTCACGCCTTAGTTATATTGGCTCCTTTCTTGACCTGATAATCTATAATTATCTTTGCCTTATCATTTTTCCAGATGGTGTTGTTCAGGGGCTTACCCCTGACGCACTGTTTGCGCCAGTCAATAAAATAAAAACAATGGAATACCAGACTTCTTATTCTTTCTTCTCTTAACCTCGGCAAACAGAATAGTCTGGCGTTTTTCAATTATTTTTCGCTTTGTGGTTCCCCTTGGTGTTCGTTCGGTTGGCATATCTTCTGAAAACCATAATTCATCAAGATAAGGGGATAAATGTATGGCGGGATTTCGTACTCACTTGTTGGCTCGCGCCTTACGAGTTGCGCTGTTGGGGGCGGCTTGCAGTATGGCGTTGCCCGTTGTGTCGGTATACGCCGCTTCCGCGGCAAATGTGCAATCCTTCCTATGCTGTACCGGCCGGTCCGCTGAATCAGGTGTTAAATCAGTTCGCACAACAGGCGGGCGTGTTGCTTGCTTATGATCCGGCATTGGCGGCGGGCAAGAATAGTTCGGGGTTGCAAGGCAGTTATAATGTGCAGCAGGGATTTCAGCATATTCTCGTTGATAGCGGTCTGGCCGCGCAATACAGCGCCGATGGCGGCGTAACGCTGGCGCCGCAATCCGCCGGCGCGCCCGTACCCGCTTCTGCCGCGGCGCAGATTAAAAACGAACAGATCGTGGTGACGGCGCCGCCGAATACGGCTTTGAAGCTGGATGTGCCGTTATCGGAAACTCCGCGCGCCGTTTCGGTGGTGACCGATACGCAGATCCAGACGCGTGGGGCGCAAAAAATCGATCAGGCTTTGCGTTATAGCGCCGGTATTCTGGCTACGCCCTACGGACCGGATAATAAAACCGAATGGATAAGTATTCGGGGATTCAGTGATCAGAACCGTTTTCAAAACGGTTTAAGCACCCTGAATGAAGATGGTTTTTATACCCAACAAATGGAGCCTTTTGGCGTTGAGCGTATCGAAGTGCTGAAAGGGCCGGCATCGGTACTTTACGGGCAAAACCCGCCGGGAGGCCTGGTTAACGTCATCACCAAACGGCCAACACGTTTGCCGCAAAGACTGATTGAACTGGAATACGGTTCCGACGATTATCGCCATCTGGCAATCGAAAGTGCCGGGCCGCTCAATGACGACGGTTCGATATTGTATCGTGTGGTGGCGTTGGCGCGTGATACGTCCGGCGAAGTGGATTTTGCGAACAGTAAACGCTTCTATCTGGCGCCGAGCATCACTTTCCTTGGTGAGGATACCGAGCTAACGGTTCTGGCGAGTTATATGGGTACGCAGTCCGGGATGACCAATGGATTCAAGTTGCCTTACGGTACGTTACATAATACGCCGTTTGGCAAAGTGGGCTATAAAACCTCTCTCGGCGAACCTGATTTAAACCGTCACAATACGCGCCAGTTTACTCTTGGGTATGAGTTGACCCACCATTTGAACGATACCTGGATGTTTCAGCAGAACGTAAATTATGCCTATCAGAATCTGGACTTACGCGGCGTGTATGCGATGGGACAGGTGGATGACCGGCACGCGAGCCGCGGACTGACCTACCGTGACGGGTTCGCGCAAAATTGGGCGCTCGACAATCGGATGGTGGGTGAGTGGCGGTTTGGCGATATTGAGAATACTTTGTTGCTGGGGTTTGACTATCGCCGTTCCAATACGCAGAGCCATGATGCCGATCTCTCTCCTTATAACAGCGCGCAGTACCAGTTTATCAGCGACCCGATTGATATTTTTAATCCGGTTTATGGCAACTATACCTTGCGAGACGACCAACTCTCTTACCACCGTTCCGGCCGCCACCAAAATGGTTACTATATTCAGAATCAGATAAAATATAACGACAGACTGATTCTCCTGCTGGGTGGTCGTTACGATCAGTCCAAATCCCGTACCCAAAATGAAATCATGGGTAACGATTCCCGCACGGATGATGACAAATTCACCAAGACAGCGGGTCTGATGTATTTGTTTGATAAAGGATTATCGCCTTATATCAGCTATGCGGAATCTTTCCAGCCCATTGCCGACTATGATGCATCCGGCCAGCAATATAAACCGACGATGGGTAAGCAGACGGAAGTGGGGGGTGAAATACACGCCTGATGGTTTTAATGGTTACGCGTCGGCGGCAATCTTCGACTTACGTCAGGATAATATCCTGACCACGGATATCAATAATCCTATTCGCCGGGTTCAGGCGGGCAAAGCCCGTTCCCGCGGCATTGAATTGGCGTTCAGCGGCGAGGTATATCAGGGCTTAACGGTAACCGCCAACTATACGTATAACGAAGTGGAAACCACCAACTCCGGTGTTGCCGGGGAAAGTGGGAGCCGTTTACCCGGCTTGCCCTTGCATAATGCCTCGACCTGGATCGCCTATGCCTTTAACGGGCGGCTTGAAGGACTCACCATTGGCAGCGGCGTGCGTTATGTGGGGAGCACCTTCGGCGATAAAACCGAAAGCTCCGATCTGAAAGTACCCGCTTACACATTGTGGGATGCCATGATTGCCTATGATTTCACTAAAAACTGGCGTTTGCAGGTGAATGCCACCAATCTGACCAATAAGGAATATGTCAGCGCCTGTGATTTCTGGTGTTACTACGGCGAAGGGCGCAATGTCAGCGCGAATATCAGTTATCGTTGGTAGTTGGTAGTTGGTAGTTGGTAGTTGGCCGGAGGAAGCCTTCTGGCTTCCTGTTACCGCGAATATTCATTGACTTTACCGATAATGATAATGAAAATCATTTCATTGCTATCAGGTTGAGTCATTTCCGTGAATCGTCCCGCGTTTGTTGAGTCAAATCAGACTGAGTCTTTACGGGTTCAGCAGATTTATCATGAGCACCATTCTTGGCTACAGGCATGGTTGCGGCGGCGTTTGGGGTGTTCGCAACAAGCGGCTGATTTGGCGCAGGATACGTTTTTACGTCTTATCAGCCGGCACCAGGCAACGCAACTCAGAGAACCACGCGCCTGGCTGACCACGGTGGCGCACGGTTTGGTGGTGAATCACTGGCGACGTAAAGATATCGAAAATGCCTATCTTCAGGTGTTGGCTGAGCAGGAACTTGCCGTTGTCCCCTCGCTCGAACAGCAGGCCATGACCATCGATGCGTTGCTTGAGATTGACCGTATGCTGGCGACGCTGCCCGCCAAAGTCCGTCAGGCTTTTCTGTGGGTGCATCTTGACGGATTGACTTACCAGCAAGTCGCTGAGCGGTTGACGGTTTCTGAAAGAATGGTGAAAAAGTACATGGCGCAAGCGATGCTTAATTGTTTGCTTTGTCAGGATCTATGATCTCCGCGACCGAATCCGATATCCCAAAAGAGGTTTTACAGGCTGCGGCAGAGTGGTACGCCATCCTGTATGATGAAACGTGCACCGAATTCGATCGACAGGCCTGGCGTCAGTGGCTGGGGCGTGATGAAACACATCGTGTGGCCTGGCGGCAGGTTGAGCAGATTCATGCGCGCTTTCATGAGGTCGATAGCCAACTGGCTTCTTCGGTATTGAACAAACGTGGCGTTGAGCGCCGCCGCTTGCTCAAACTGCTGGTAATTGCCGGTATTACTGGCGGCGTCGGCGTCAGTCTGCCTTGGGAAAGCTATGCCGCCGATTATCGAACCGGTACGGGAGAAACCCGTGAGTTAACGATCGCCGATGGCCTGACCATATGGTTGAATACGGACTCAGCCTTGAATCAACGGGACAAAGTGACGTTTACACTCATTCAGGGAGAATTGATGCTGGAAAACCGCACTACTCAGCCGATCCGCCTGATGACATCACATGGCAGGATTGATGCGCCGCCGCCTTGTCAAATTGCTGTGCGCTACACCCCGACTCAGAGTTTCTTATCCGTCTTTGGCGGTGAGGCGGTGTTGCACACCGCGACGTTGACCCGGCGAGTGACGGCGGGCCAGCAGGTCGTCTTTACTCACGAACGGTGCGATGCGCCTGTGCCTGCCGAGAGTTTCCGCCAGAGTTGGCGCTTAGGCATACTGGTGGCTGATAACATGCCGCTGGCGCGGTTGATCGATGAAGTATCCCGCTATCATCATGGTTATTTCCATGTGGATAAGTCGCTGGCTGGGTTACGGATTTCCGGCGTCTTCCCGTTGCATGAGCGCGATCGTCTGTTGGATGCGCTGATTCGCGCGTTACCCATCAAAGTAACAAAACGTTTCGGCTGGTGGGTTGATATCAGTTCGCGTTAAAACTCGCTGGCGTTTCTGCGGCAAAAGGCTAAAAATAGTCCCTTACCCATCCGTTTGTGGTCTGTATGGCAGTTTCCGGTTATCGGTTGTGCAGGATATTCCCGCCATCTTTTATAAAAACCGCTTTCATCTCCGCGCCAGATAGTCAGGACATCACTGACGAAGGGCCGTGCATGCCTATTTAGCGTTTCTTACGAATACAGGACGTCATTATGCAGTTACTGAATTTGAAACAAGCCCGATTGCTGAGCTTTTTCTTTATTATGGGCGGCCTGTTGATTCTACTGCCGTTGCGTTTACTCACATGTTTCATCGCCGGTTTTCTGGTTTACGAAATTGTGAACCTGCTGACGCCCTATTTTCAAAAGGTGATTGGCGGCAAACGGGCGCGTTGGATGGTGGTGGCGATTATCAGTACGTTGGTCGTCAGCCTGTTGAGCCTGCTGTTCGGCAGTCTGGTAGGGTTACTGATGCAGGAAATGAAAGACACCACCGCCTTTAACCTGCGTATCGCCTATGTCCTCAATGATATCCAGCGACAGTTGATGCACTATTTGCCGGGATACCTGCCGGTGAGTGTCGAAGAACTCCAGCATGAATTTTTACTATGGATTCAGCAGCACATCCCCATCTTGCAGAACATGGGGAAAAGTTTTCTGCATGGTTTCGTCACGATGCTGATTGGCATGGTGCTGGGGGCGATTATTTCTTTATATAACGTTGATAATAATGAGGAAGGGTCGTTGCTTAAAGCGGAGTTGCTGCGCCGAATCGTATTGTTGTCCGCATCATTCCGCAACATTGTTTTTGCGCAGGTCAAAATCTCTGCGGTGAATACGGCCCTCTCCGCCATTTTCATTCTGGGCGCGCTGCCGTGTTTTGGTATTCATCTGCCGTTTTCGAAAACGCTGGTGATACTGACGTTTGTGTTTGGTTTGTTGCCGGTCATCGGTAATTTGATCTCCAATTCCATTGTCTTCATTTCAGCGCTTTCCATTTCACTGCCGATCGCTCTGATTGCGTTGGCCTATCTGATGTTGATTCACAAGTTAGAGTATTTCCTGAACGCAAAAATCGTCGGAACCCGGATCAAGGCGCATGCCTGGGAAATCTTGTTGGCGATGCTGATATTTGAAGCGGCTTTTGGGTTATCCGGCGTGATTGCCGCGCCAATTTATTACGCTTACCTGAAAAGCGAACTGAAAGAAGCCGCTTTGATTTAATTCTTCATATTGGCAGATGAGTACTCTATTCGCCTGCCATTTTCCCCTGCAACCCTTATATCCCACTGTCATGTCGCATCAACGGCCCATTCCTCTCTTTTGCTGAATGATAAAATCCCGCCTTGTTGAGTATTTGTTTGGATGTAGAAAACATGAGTAAAGAGGTTGATATTATTATTCGTAGTCTGCTTTTTTTCCTGATGCTGGCTGTGGTTGTCGGGCTGGTGTTACTCCTGATATTTGTTGATGTGCTGGTTTTGCATAACGATATGAGAGAGATATCCGTTACCGAATTTTCCCAGGAGTTGTTATTACTGTTAACCGGCGGATTATTTCTTGGTATGGCGATTAAATCGGCGCTGTATCGCGGTGGTTATCTGCTGATCGCCGGATTCTTTTTTTGTCTGTTTATCCGGGAAATGGATTTTTTGCTGGATGTTATCGCTCAGGGTAGCTGGTTTTATTTCGCCATGCTGTGCGCCATCGGCTGTATTGGTTATGCCCTGTGGTCGAGAAAAAGCACCCTCGCCGGGTTAGCGCATTTTTTCAAGCACCCAGCTTATGGCTATATGGTGAGTGGATTGCTGGCGGTTCTGGTTTTTTCCCGACTGATCGGCGTGAACAGACTATGGCTGACGCTGATGAATGAGGGATATGTGCGTACCGTGAAAAATATAGCGGAAGAAGGCGCCGAACTGTTTGGTTATACGCTGTGTCTGATTTCAAGCGTGCTCTATTATCGTTCCGTCCGCCATAGTCTGTAGAACCGCGTTGCGCACGCCAGCCTATGATGGGGAACATCATCTTTGTTCCAGCCATGCCAACGCATCTCTGGCGAACGCGATTCTTTGATCTTCTATGGCGGTATTGTAAGTCACTTCCTCGGCGTAGCCGCCATTTTCACCGGTGGCGCGAGTATTGAGATGCTGATGAAAATGATCGCTGAGTTGGTTTTGTATTGATGCCGGCAATGAATTAAAGACTCTGCGCGATGTTGTCAACTGATAAAAATCCGCAGGCAGTACATGTTTAAATTCGCGTGTCGTCAGGCTGCCTGCATCGTCGGGGTTATACTCATCGTCTTCATCTATTTTTGCATAGTTTTGCTGGTGGACACGCGCAATGGCGTCTTCATTGCGCGCCATCGCTTTGGCGTCGTTAAGCGCAAAGATTTTGCAGCCAGAAAGGGTTTTCTGCGTTCCTGTGTACAGCACCGTTAATGCCGCATTAAGACCGGGAAGATGTATAGCGATATCTGTATCGGTGAAAGGGGAGCGATTGGCATCCACCACAACCAACGAGATCTTTCCATTTTTTTTCTCTGCTTCCATTGCCACGCTATGTGGCGTATCGCCTGGCTCATCATCAATGGCAATGTTAACAATGGCGTGCCATTTAGTGTCGTTTTCCATATTTTGCAACGCGTTTTTCAGTTCCCTACCTCTGCTTTCCGAGATATTCAGCAGACCTATCTGTAAGTCATACTTATAATTCTGCGCGTGGATAAGATATTTTTGTAAGTGCATTTCTTCCGTTCTGGCATCTGGTTGTATTGCGTTATTCGCGCTGTGTTCGAGTTTGTGCAGATAATCGTTCATCTGTCTTTTTAACGCGCGCGGGTTATAGCTTTCCGATGAGTTTGATATGGGCGCAGACACCACCCATCACTGATGATGACGTGGACTCGTTTGCTCTTGGCGCCGGGGGAGATGGCGGTTGAAAGTAATGAGATAAAATAGCGGGAATTCGCATTATGGCGACCTTTCATCCATGCAGGTAACAGGTAAACAAAAATATTCTCTCAGTGTGTACATTCTTTGAGTGAGTAAACGTGCAGACTGGTTCCGGTCAAACTGGCACGGCGACCCGCGCGTCACAGACAAGTGGATTTATGCGGTGAGAGGCGATGAGAGAAGAAACGGTTGGAAGCGCAGACTGGCTTCCAACCGGAACCAGCAGATTAAGGGGTAACGTTGGCGTCTTCCGCCGCGTGAACTTCCGCGTCGGGTGTCGTCGCATCTATTTGCGGCGCGGCATTTTCCTGTAGTGAATCGTCTTGTAAAGCGTCGTCCATAGCATCATCCGGTACAGCATCGTCCGGTACAGCATTATCTTGTGCCGCATCGTTCTGCGGTTGCGCGTACGGGGCAACCGGCGCGGCGACGGATTCAACCGGAACAGTCGGCGTTTCCGGTTCGATAAGGCCGTTAATTTTGACCGGAATACCAGAACGCGTTTTGATTGCTTCATCGACGTCGCGGGTATTCACACTGGCATCGGCCAGAACCTTACTCACCTTTTCCGTAATGTTGATAGGTGCTGGCGCATCAGAGCGGAATTCTTCCACGGTACGAGACAGCGGATGGTGGACTTCCACATAGCGTGAACCATCCGGTTCGACGGTGGCTTTCACCGGTTCATTAATAAACTGTACGCGCGTCCCTACCGGAACGTGGTCGAACAGATATTTAATGTCATCGGCCCGCAGGCGAACACAGCCGTGGCTGACGCGCAGGCCGATACCGAAGTTGGCGTTGGTGCCGTGGATGGCGTAAAGATTACCGATATACAGCGCGTACAACCCCATCGGGTTATCCGGCCCTGCCGGGTACACTTTCAGCAACGTCTCTCCGCGAGCGGCATATTCGGCGTGCATCTTGGCGGTCGGCGTCCAGGTCGGACCGGCTTTTTTGCGCTGAACGGAGGTCGTCCAGTTAATCGGCGTATCTGTACCCAATTCGCCGATGCCGATAGGCAGAACGATGACGGTTTTGCTGCCTTTCGGGTAGTAATACAGACGCATTTCCGCACTATTGATCACAATACCTTCGCGCGGCGCATCCGGCAGGATCAACTGATGGGGAATAATCATCTTGCTGCCTGGTCGCGGCAGGTAGACATCCGCATCCGGGTTCGCTTCCAGCAAATTGCTCAATCCCATCTGGTATTGGGCGGCGAAAGCTTCTAACGGCAAGGTGCTGTCTGCCGGAACGGTAATTTCGATATTTTCCCCCACCAGACGACTGTTGGCCGCAGGCAGTGGGTAGACAACGGCAAAGGCGGCTTGGCTGAATGCAGCGGCGGCCAGAACTAAGGTAAGGATCGCGCGAATACTCATTTTCATGTCTTTGTTGAGTGGTAAATGCCATACCAGCGGTAATGGGTTTGGTTTCTGGTCGATGGCGACCGGATGCGCATTATATGTTCAGAATGCTAAGAGAGGGAAATAACATGTGCAACAAATCACACTTTTTGGTTGCCCCGTTGATAAGGCCTGTGCGCGGGGGCGATTCGGCGTCATGATCCGCCGTCAAGCATCGGTTTTTTAAAACGGCGGTTAGCCAATACCGGCAACATCTGACGGGCATAAGCCAGTCGTTCCGGCTGGATATCGGCATAGCGCAGGGCGGGGACTTCCGGCGCCTGAACAACGACTACGCCCAATGGATCAACAACCATGCTGTTACCGATGTTCTTGACGCCACATTCTCCGGCAGCAACGAGATAGACCGTATTTTCCAGCGCTCTGGCGCGCACCAGCAGTTCCCAATGGGCTTCTTTCAACGGGCCTTTAATCCAGGCGGAGGGCAGCACCAGCACGTCCGCGCCATCCAAAGCCAGACGTCGGGCCAATTCGGGAAAGCGGATGTCATAGCAGGTCATCAGGCCGACATGCAGTCCGGCGATGGTCAGCAGCGGCGGAATGTCCTCGCCAGCCAGCACATTTTCCGATTCCCGCATGGAAAATGCGTCATACAGATGCAGTTTTCGATACTGCGCAACGATTTCACCGTTGCGGATCGCCAGCAGCGTGTTCCAGACTTTTCCCGCGCCGTTCGGAATATGCACGCACAGCATCGTCGTCATCTCGCTGCCTTTACTGGCGGCCAGCAACTGGGTGATAAAGGGGCCGTCAAGGGGTTGGGCGGCGTCCAGCACCATGTTGGGATTGGTGATATCCCGCGCCAATACGCCTTCGGGCAGCACCAGTAAGTCGGCGCTGTTTTTCCGGGCGGCTGACATGAATGACGATATCGTCGCGAGATTGTTTTTCCATTCACGGTCAACGGCGAATTGTCCCAATGCGACTTTCATACTCGCTCCTGCTATGCATAACACGGCCTGAATGGGCCGGTTAACTCGTTACCCGTTCACCAATTTATCATCCAATAACTTATTAACTATAAAAATAAAATTATCTGGTGAATAGAGTATTCTACTTTTTATAAAATCTTTTTATTTGGGATACTGATGATTACATGACGAACGGCGCTTTCCCGCCATCTCCTTGTAACGCCAGTTGTAATGCGCTCAAGAGTCCTCTTAATTCGCCACTTAAATATTGGCTGAATGCCCCGCGCCCCAACGTTCTGTCAAATACCGCTTGTGGCAGGAATCGCCGCATTTCAGCGCTAAAACGGCCATCCCCTACAATCTGATCGATGCTTTGTATGCGCTGTGCCAATAGCGCGTCATAATTCGGGATTCGGTAGTCCTGAATTTTTTACGAATCAGATCGATATCATAAGTCGCATTCTGCTGGAGCAGCCACGGCAAGTCCCAAATATCACGGTAGCGGATATATTTTGTTGTTGCCACGAGCGAAACCAGTTTGTCGCACATCACTTCATTAAGTGTTTTACACATGACCAGCGTGTCAGAGTAACCATCGGGTAAAACCTCATAGTTACGTTTTAACGTCATCGGCGTTTTTGTATAAGCCGGAATATTCGCGATCTCAATTTTGACCTGCTGCCTTGGCATATCGCGTTTTCCCGGGGCAGTGGTAACGGACACCTGCCACTTGTCGATACGCACTTCCTCATAGCCGGGTTCATTGCGTAACGCATTTGGCGCTTTTACGTTGACCTCAAGGCCGTACCGGTTCCCCAAATACGCTTCGATACAGGCTTTCATGTTCTTCAAGTCTGCACCGGAAAACGCAACACCCCCTGCAAAATCCAAATCCTCACTGAAGCGGTTTGCGCCATAACACAACCTTAACGACGTTCCCCCCTGAAAAGTAAGCTGTTCCAGCAAACCCGCACTATCCAGACAGTAGAGAATGTCATAGTGCAAAAGCTCCTTTTCCACCACATTGCGCAAGCCTTCAAGCCCAGTTGATTCCACCGCTTTACTGACCAGTTCGGCAAAGTTAACTTTCTGATTCATGGTATAACTCCGACTCGTCGATCAGATGGGTATTACGTCCGACGCGGCGTAAATCCCTCACAGCAGTTTTTTTCGTCGCTTGCCGCAACGGGGAATTGCCAAAATAGGTATCCTGCAAAATCTGCTCAGGTGGCCGCTTGGTATGGGTAAACTCGATCACCCCGAAAGGCGTTTTATGTTCTTCTGAACGTCCGGTTGTCATCACCGTGATGCGGTCAATCGGGATTTGAGAAATAACACCATACTCAGACAGTGCGGATTCAAGGCTGAGATAATTATACTCGCCACGGCGTAGCGCTAACACGATACGCTCTAGCGTATAAGCATCTTTGCTTGTGGCATGGTTATAGACATACACGCCGCGAATCGCACGGGTCAGAATGCCATCTTTTACCAAACGATTTAGCCCGGCGTTAAATGCTCTGGAGCTATCCTCATGGAAAATTTTGGCTAAATCGCGGGAAGTGAAGACATAGCGCCCTTGCTTATCGAATGCGTTTAAACGTTCGATAGCCGTGATCCTGTCCATTTATAAGTCCACATGAAAATCACATAATTATGTTATTCACGTATACTTGAATAAGTATGTTTCATCAAGTACACACAAATACCACTAAAAAGAGATATTCGTGTGTACTTGACGAAAAATCGCGTAAGTAGTGGCCGCGAAAAGGTGGGGTCTCACAAGATGAGCCCGTAGGCAAAAAGCCCGCATACCACGGTTTACGGGCTTTTTTGTATCCGTGGCAGTTATTCACAGGATCAGGGCGTTATCCGCGCTTGGCCGGCATCATGCGCAGCAGCGTGTTGTCTTTCATCACATAGTGATGGAACAGAGCGGCGATGGTATGCAGGCCAATAAGCCAGTAACCAAGCGGCGCGAGAATTTCATGCCAGTCAATCAAGGTTCTGGCAAGTTCCAAATTCGGTACGGCGGAGGTTGGCATGTCAATGCCAAACAGCATCCAATCCCGGCCCCGGTAATAGCGCGACGCGACGCCCAGTACAGGCAGGACGATAAACAGCAGATAGATAACGATGTGCGTCAACGTCGCCAGTGCGGATTGCCAACGCGGGGGCGGCGGCGTAATCGCCGGCGAAGTATGGCGCGCACGTAGAAACAGGCGCGCCAGCATCAGCACCAGCACCAGCACGCCGCAACTAAAATGGGTGACAATCATGACGGTACGCAGCAGCGAACCACGTTCAGCGAACCCACGCAGTTCTATCGTGGCATAGGTCACGACGAGCAACAAAAAAACCAGCCAATGCAACGCGATTTGTGGTGATGCGAATTTTCCTTTCATCTCTTTTCCTCTGTCATGAACGAACCTGTTCGACATGGTAACGGCGAGTCGTGGTACCAGCGAATAGTTGTATAAAATATAAGGTAACTCCCGTGTTGTCAGTAGCTATAACTGGTTTTCATTTCAGACGATGCATTAAAGAAAAAACCGGTCGGAGCCGGTTTTGAGGTATCGCTCATTATTCCTGCGGATTTTTCTCCGCTTTACCCGCCATCATGGTCAGAAAATCAAAGCGGCGGCGTAGATCCAGTTCGGCTTCTTCGTACAGCAACGCCGTTTCTTCCGGCATCTGACTGTTCAGGCGGCGGAAGCGCTGTTCTTTGAGCAGAGTTTCGCTCAGGCTGCTGGATGGCGGTCGTGAATCCGTCACCAACGCGGCTTTACCTTCCTCTGTGCGGCGTGGATCGAAGCGATAAAGCGGCCAGAAACCGGTGGTGGTGAGTTGACGCATCTGGTCGTGGCTGAACGCCAGATCGTAGCCGTGTTCTTCACACGGACTGTAAGCAATAATCAGCGATGGCCCCGGCCACGCCTCGGCCTCCTGAATGGCTTTCACTGTCTGATTCAACTGCGCGCCCAATGAAATCTGCGCCACATAGACATGGCCGTACATCATCACGTTGATGCCCAGATCTTTGCGTGCCTTGCGTTTGCCCTTTTCGCCAAACTTGGTCACCGCCCCCAGTGGCGTGGCTTTGGATTGCTGTCCGCCGGTGTTGGAATAACATTGCGTATCCAGCACCAGTACGTTGACGTTTTCACTCAGGCTCATGACGTGATCCAGACCGCCATAGCCGATGTCATACGCCCAACCGTCGCCGCCAATCAGCCAGATGGATTTATCCACCAGATGATCAGCATCCGCCGTCAGCGCATTGGCGTCGTCGCTGTCCATATCCGTCAACAGCATGCGTAATTGCTCAATCTGCTGACGGCGCAATTCCGGTGCGATCGCGTCTTCCTGCAAGGCGGCGACCAGATCGGCTGGTAACTGCGGCGCCAGTTTGTGCAGCAAACGGAGAACGCGCTGACGGTGCTGATCGACACTTAAACGGAAACCAAGACCAAATTCGGCATTATCTTCAAACAACGAGTTGGCCCAGGCCGGCCCACGCCCGTTGGCATCGGTAGTCCACGGGGTGGTCGGCAAGTTGCCGCCATAAATGGAGGAACAGCCTGTCGCGTTCGCCACCAGCAGACGATCGCCGTAAAGCTGAGTCAGTAGTTTGATATACGGCGTTTCACCACAGCCGGAACAGGCGCCCGAATACTCGAACAACGGTGAAATCAACTGAGAAGTACGGATATCGATGCGTTCCAGACTGGATTTATCGATTTCCGGCAGTTGCAGGAAGAAATCAAAGTTCTGTTTTTCAACATGCAGATTATCCAGTCGGGATGCCATATTGATGGCTTTGATCGCAGGATCCTGCCGATCTTTCGCCGGACAGACTTCCACGCACAGGTTGCAGCCGGTGCAATCTTCCGGCGCGACTTGCAAGACATATTTCTGGCCACGCATATCGTGCGCTTTTACATCCAGAGATCGCAGCGACTCGGGCGCGGACGACATGACATCGGCAGGCACCACTTTGGCGCGGATGGCTGAGTGTGGGCAGGCGGCGACGCAGTGGTTACACTGGGTGCAAAGCTGGGGTTGCCACAACGGAATTTCTTCCGCAATGTTGCGTTTTTCCCATTTCGTCGTCCCCGTCGGCCAGGTGCCGTCAGGGGGCAGGGCGGAAACCGGTAAGGTATCGCCCAGACCGGCCAGCATGGTGGCGGTCACGGTTTTCACAAAATCCGGCGCTGCATCGGAGACGACCGGCGGGCGCTGCGGGCTGTCGGGATTAACCGCCTCCAGCGGCACGGCGCAAAGCGCTTCTAATGTGGCGCTCAGGGCGCGACAGTTGCGTTTAACCAGTTCCTGACCTTTGCTGCCGTAGCTTTTGGCGATTGCGGCGCGTAGTTTTTCAACCGCAAGATCGCCAGGCAGGATCTGCGACAGATGGAAGAACGCCATTTGCATCACGGTATTGATGCGCGCGCCCAATTGACATTCGCGGGCAATTTTCGCCGCGTTGATGCAATACACCTGCGCGTTACGGATCTTGAGGCCCGCCTGTACTTCCTGCGGCAGACGATGCCAGAGATCGTCGCTGGCATAAGGCGCGTTAATCAGGAAGATACCGCCAGGCTTCAGCCGTTCCACCATGCTGTATTTATCAATGAACTGCCATTGGTGACAGGCGACAAAATCGGCCTGCTCGATCAGGTAAGCGGAATTAATCGGATGCGGCCCCACGCGCATATGAGAAACGGTCAAACTGCCGGCTTTTTTGGAGTCGTAAACGAAATACCCCTGCACAAACATCGGTGTGGTTTCACCCACGATCTTGATGGCGTTCTTGGTCGCCGAAACCGTGCCGTCGCTGCCTAATCCATAGAACAGGGCTTCAAGCGAAGAGGTCGATGGCAGCCGCTGTTCCGGCAACGGCAGAGAAAGATGAGTGACGTCATCATAGATGCCGACAGTGAAGCGGGGACGTGGGTTGGCAAGTGCTAACTCATTAAAAATCGCCTGTACGCACTGAGGCGTGAATTCTTTTGACGACAAACCGTAGCGGCCGCCGATCACCCGTGGCATTGATGCGCGCTCGCCCGTGGAAAACGCTTCGGCCAGCGAGGTCATGACATCCAGACACAGCGGTTCAGCCAGTGCTCCCGGTTCTTTGGTGCGATCCAATACGGCAATACGTTCCGCCGTTTGCGGAATGGCGGCCAGCAGATGTTTGGCGGAGAACGGCCGATAGAGGCGGACTTTAACCACGCCGACCTTTTCTCCGCGGGTGAGCAGGGTGTCGATCACCTCTTCACACGTGCCGACGCCGGAACCCATCAGCACAATAACCTTGGTCGCCTGCGGATGGCCGTAATACTCAAAAGGCTGATACTGACGCCCGGTTGCCCTGGCGAAGCTATTCATAGCCTGTTCGACATGTTCACAGGCGGCGTTGTACCACGGGTTGGTCGCTTCCCGCGCCTGGAAGAACGTATCCGGGTTGGAGGCGGTGCCACGGATCACCGGGCGTTCAGGTGTAAGCGCTCGCTCACGGTGGGCATCAATGGCTTGCTGGGGTAACAACTGGCGGATAACGTCATGGCTCAGCGATTCAATCTTGTTGATTTCATGCGAGGTACGGAAACCATCGAAGAAATGGATAAACGGCAGGCGACTGTTGAGACTGGCTATCTGCGAAATTAACGCGAAATCCTGCGCTTCCTGTACGCTGCTGGCGCACAACATGGCGCACCCTGTCTGGCGGACGGCCATCACATCGGAATGATCGCAGAAAATCGAGAGCGCATGGGTGGCGACCGTACGTGCTGCGACATGCAGCACAAAAGGCGTGAGTTCGCCTGCGAGCTTATATAATGTCGGGATCATCAGCAGTAACCCCTGCGACGAGGTAAAGGTGGTCGCCAGGGTCCCGGTTTGCAACGCGCCATGAACGGTGGCGATCGCGCCGCCTTCCGACTGCATTTCAACCACCCGCGGCGTATCGCCCCATATGTTCAGGCCGCCATCGCTGGACCATGCAGCGGCTTGTTCGGCCATCGTTGAACTGGGCGTAATAGGGTAGATGGCGATGACTTCATTCGTCCGCCAGGCTACGGAAGCGACTACGTTATTACCGTCGGTGGTGATCATGACTTAGCCTTTTTGCTCACTAAACGAAAATGTAATATTTATTCCGGGGATTATCGCATTTCAAAGAATGAAGAGGATGACTCGATTTACGCGGAGTTGTATCAAATTATTTGTTTTAAATTATTTGTATCGACCAGCGCTCATTATACGCCAATGAAGGACAAACGCTGCCTTCCCGATCGTGGCCGCCAATGGCGGGATTCAGCTAAATGACGGACAACCGGTATGGGCGGCATGGTGTATGGTTGTTTGCGCTTTGTGCATTTCACGCTGAAAATGGGTGATGAAATTGGTCAGCGCAGGCGAATGTGCCGTGGACTCATGGCGGGTGATCAGGCCGATATCCCAGGCCATACCGTTGTCCGGTATAGGAATTAACATCATGCCGTCGCGCAGCAGAGGACGGGCCAGCCCTTCGACGAACACAAAAACGCCTTTGTTCAGCGTCACCAGATCATAGGCCACATGCAGATCGTGACTGATGCGGGTATGGATGTGCGGCGAGACGCCAGCCTGATGCAGATGCTGCAAAATGGTTTCCTGAAGCCGGAAGGTTTCATCCAGCATAATCAGCGAGACATCCACCATATCGGTCAGGCGGATGGGGCGTGTTTTTGTCAATCGCGCCAGACGATGTTGCTCATTGCTGACCAGCACGATCCGCTCCTGCTTGAGACTGATATAGCGTAAGCGTAGGGTATCCCTGGGCCTGACGGTGATCGCCATATCCAGAGATCCATTATCCACGCGAGCTTCGCATTCAATATCGGAGTGCTCGGACAGTTCACAGTCCGCTTCTTTATTCGAGGCGAGAAACTCCATCACCCGTTGCACGCCCAGGCTTTGTAACGTACCGGGCGAAAAGCCCAGACGGTAGTGCGGCGGTTCATGATGCTGTTGTCTGGTTCGTATATCGTTCTCCAGTACGGAGATACTGTCGATGACGCCCAGGGTTTTGGCATAAAGGTAGTCTCCCATCGCTGTCGGGGACATGCCGCGAGAATTGCGTTGGAACAGAGTGACGCCCAGTTCGGTTTCCAGATTGAGGATCTGCCTGCTCAGCGCCTGCTGGGAAATAAACAATTTATGTGCGGAACGAGTCAGGCAACGATCCTCACACACCTGAACAAAATATTTCAGTGTGACGATATTCATGTGCCATCACTCCCATCATCAATGAGCGCGCCAAGATTGGGGCTCAGTGTAACCACCCCTTTTCCGACAAAATATGACAGCTATCATAGGAATAAAAAACACGTATGAATAAAAGGGATATTGCGCACAGTTTTTGCTATGCGCAAGGGGGGAGTGAAGATGATTCCTATCGCCTCATTGCAGAGGCAGACTGATCCCCAGGTGAACCATCGACATATTCACATCATTTTTGGCAAACAGGGCGATCAGAACGCGGCAGGAGACGGAAAACGTGCCGAAATCGTAACCGACCATTGGGCCGACCGCGGCATATTCAGTACGTTTCCCTTGCTTATGGAACCCTGGTATAGAGGCGACTTTTTGCCCTTGTATCTCGTCATCGCTGAACTGGCGAGTATAGTTGCCAATCATGCCTAATACCCAGTTATCGATCGCTTTGGTTGCCGTCGCATCCAGATAATAGAGATGGCCGGTTTGATAATCGGTTGTTTTGTTGCGGGTGTTGATATTGAGAATATTATTCAGCGTGAAGGCCCAGTCATCACGCAGGTAGGTGATGGCGAGATTTGGCTGGAAAATATAGAAATTGTTGGCTGTGGAATTTCCCAGCATAACGTTTCTGCCAGCGGTTTCACTATAGCGGTATTCAAACTTGCCATTCTTCAGGCTGATCCCCGCGCCAAATCCCATGAACAGGCCGCTGCCCATATCCCATGACAGCATCAGGGGCGTGAGCGTGGTGTTGAGTAGTCCGTCGTAATTATCAGTGCTTGTCGATAGACCATTATCGGTTTTGGCGCGGATCACGCGATACGGCTGGACTACGCTGAGCCCGTAACGAGCGCCCAGCATTTCCCAACCCGGCACCCATAATAGCGACGCCGCGGAACTGATAACCTTGAGTTTTACGCTGCCGCCGGGCGTTTGGGCTTTATCGCCGTTTTCATCCCGCAAGGAACCGGTTTCATAAGAACTTGCCAGAGAAAAATAGAGCCCGTCCGGTGGCAACAGACCGGCCGCGTTTCCGGTGGTGGCGCCCGGTTGCAAGGGTGTGACATTTTCCACGCCATAAACCGCAGGAACCGCCATTATCGCTGAGGTTAGGAGTGTGATTCGCATCAATCTATTGATATTATTCATTATTCCTCCAGTGCATGTTCTGCACGATGGGGAGGCTGCGCTCCCCATCACGGCGTGCGGGAGGTTATTATTTCAGCGCACGGATATAGGCTGCGGCATTGACGCCGGACAGACGGCCCGAAGTGGCCGCAAAGGAATACGCCGATCCCGATGCCCACAGCGTGTAGGTTCTGCCGTACAGTCCGCCCGCATCAAGACCGGTGGCGTAAAGTCCTTTGATAACGTTATCCTGTTTATCCGTCACCTCCATCGCCGGCGTAATCCGCACGCCGCCAATAGTGGCGAAATAGTGAGGTTGGACTTTCAGGGCGTAATAGGTCGGGCCGGTGAGCGGCATCACGCTGGCCGGATTTCTGGTAAAATCCTCATCCACATTCTTGTCTTTGATCTGGTTGTAGCGGGTGATTGTCGCTTTCAGCCGCTTGGGATCGACAGCGAGCTTTTTAGCCAGTTCATCCAGTGAGCTTGCCATCACGACTTTGGCGCTGCCCGCTTTGATGGCGTTATCGATCTCTTTCTTCACATTGGTGAGTTTCTTCATCACCGGGATAATGACGCCCATCCCGGTTCTGGCGCCCTGTTCTCCGACATATTTCACCGTGTTGTCGTCAAAAATGGACCAGACAAAGCTGTCCCGCTGTGCTTCAATCGCGTTACCGGCAATGACAAAACTTTGTACGACCGTTTCATCGATAAAGCGATCGCCGTATTTGTTGACCCACAGATTCGGTTCCCAGGCCATCCCCTGCAAATCGCCCACCAGCGGAATGCCTTTATCCGTCACTGCGGGGTGCATCATCAGCCCGAAGTCGGTGGTATCCGCGCCGACGCCCGTCGCCATGTCAATGCCGTCGCCCGTCTTGTTCAGATTGGCGAAAGGTTTGACTTTTTCCGGATCAAAGGGCGTCCAGGCTTTGACTTTCTCTTTGCTGTCCTGGAATCCACCGGTCGCCAGTATTACCGCTTTCGCCATGATGGTGATTTTGTTGCCGGCGGCATCTTCCGCTTCCACGCCCTTAATGGCGCCATCCTGATAGATCAGTTTTTTCCCTGGTGTTTTATACATAACCGTCACGCCTAATTCATTGGCGCGCTCTACCATACGCTTGATGAGCGCTGCGCCATGACTGGCGTTGCCGTAATCTTCCACGATATGCCATACCCGTGGTTCATGAGGAGATATCTGGGTAACATAGAAATTGACGCCTTGCTTTTCCAGCCAACGAATCGTTGCGCTGGATTCCTTCAGATACATTCTCACCAGCGCGGGGTTCACCCGGTAGGACTGGTTAAACTCCATCGAGGTTCGATAAGCTTCTTCGGGGGTCAGGGTGACCGAGTTTTTACGGGTTTGATTGGTGTTGACGCCAAAGAGTCCTTCGGCAAAGTTGGAACTGCCGCCGGCTATCGCCTGTTTTTCCAGCGCGATAACCTTTAGTCCCGCTTCTGCCGCGGAGACGGCGGCGGATACGCCTGCCCCCCCGAATCCAACCACCACCACATCGGTTTCCATTTTACGTTCTTGTGGAACACTATCTTGTGCGTGGCTGAGAGAGAGGCTGAAGATGAAAAGAAAGCAACCGATAGCGGTATTTCTTCTTAATCTGCTCATAGCGTTGTCTTCCTGTTATTGTAGGGTGGATGCCTTGTTTCCTGGTTATATCGTCTGCCTGTTCTATGATGAAAAAGGTATTCTGATGCAGTTTGATTAGTGGTCTGGATGTTTTCCTAACGGCCATTCTGCCCCTGTATCGGTACGAATTTTGAGGGGATGACAAGGCATGTTTTCACTATAACTTTATGAGATACATCGTAAAAACACTCTTTATTTGTAGTAGCCACAACCTCAGGTTGTGGCGTGCCGGGACAGGGGGGTAGCCCGGATTTTGTCAATGTCAGGTTGGCGAGAGCGGAGGAAAAGGTTCCCGTTAATCAAGGAACATCACGATGGTGAATGCATTAAAAGATAAGCTAGTTTCGGTATTGGCGACGCTACGGGAACAAGGGATGACGCCGGAACAGGCTTTCGAACATATCCTTCAGGCTCTTGGAGACAACCTCGGCGAGATCACGCAGATTTCCGTAATTACGCCGGGGCTGATTGCCGATGTATTGCATACAGTGTATCAGGATGAGATTTCCGCCCGGCAGATCGCCCTGATCCTGCACCAATTAGGTTATGACAGACAGGCGGTAGCCGGTGCGTTACGCCAGCAATTTCCTGAACTTTCCCGCGCCAACGGCGGGGCGGCGGGAAGCTGAACCTCATTACATCTGCCCGGCAAATCAGCCGGGTAGCATGCCCGGTCTATTCATTGGTTATCACTAATAGATAACGACATTCACTTTGATCAGGATTATGAAAAGTGACCGGATGCTTCACGTCAAAATTCAGGCAATCACCTGGCGTGAGTGCAAAACGTTCATTGTGGTATTCGACGGTCAACGCGCCTTCAATCAGCCACAGACGCTGTTGGTAGGGATGACTGCTCCAGCGTGGATAGCTGACTTTGGCGAAAGCGGGAAGGATAATTTCAATCATTTCCAGCCCGGTGGCCGCTTCCCGTTCTAAAACCTGCCGCCGCAGATAGTGCAATTCCGGATCACGCCATGTTTCCTGCTCCGCTTTTCTCCGTAACCGTTGGCGCGGTTGTTGGTCATTGCTCAAAAGCTGAGTAATGGGGACGCCCAATCCCGCCGCCAGTCGTCCGAGGATCGTGGCGCTGGGGCTGCTCGCTTTGCGTTCGATTTTAGAAATCATGGCCTTACTAACGCCCGACTGATGAGCCAGCAATTCAATACTCATGTTTTTGGCTTTACGTAATTGATAAATCTGCGAAGCGATCACCTCGTCTATTGACACAGGAATCTCCTTTTGATTACTTTGGTAGAATAAATTCCACTATAGTATTTATTCGCTCAAAAGGTAACAGAAAATGAAACGAGTTAACTGTACGGAAGCACGTCATGCACAGCAGATTTTGGACATTTTCAATGAGGCCATCATCAATTCAACGGCGCTCTATGATTACCAACCGCGACCATTGGCAAGCATGACGACCTGGTTTGCGCAAAAAAAGATCCACAATTTCCCTGTCATCGGCTATGAAAACCAGCAGGGCGAGTTATTGGGATTTGCCACCTATGGCACATTCCGTGACCGGCCCGCTTATAAATATTCCGTTGAACATTCAATTTACATTCATCAGGATCATCGGGGAAAAGGGCTGGGTAAACGGCTGCTTCAGCAATTGATTGAAACGGCGCAAGCGCAGGAAATGCATACTCTGGTTGCCGGTATTGATGCGGAAAATCGCGCCAGCATCGTCTTGCATGAAACGCTGGGTTTTCATCATGCTGGCACCATCCGCCAGGCGGCATTTAAATTTGGGCGCTGGCTGGATCTGGTGTTTTATCAGTTAATTCTGGATACGCCACACCACCCGACGGAAGCGTCGTTCACGCCGACAAGTTAAATGCCATACTGATCTGAGAGCGTACAATTGAATGAATGTTCGGTCATACGCAGGCTGGCTATCAGGCTTAAGAACGGCATCGCGCTTCAGATGAGGTATCCATGTATCGCAGTATCAGTGGAGAGGATTATCAAAAAATATTCGTCGTCGGTGATATCCACGGCTGTTATCAGTTATTGCTGGATGCGCTGGACGCGAGAAAATTCGATCGTCACACCGATCTGCTGATATCGGTCGGGGATTTGATTGATCGCGGCCCCGATAGCCCGGCTTGTCTGGCGTTGCTGGATGAACCCTGGTTTACCGCGGTGTGCGGCAATCATGAACAAATGGCGCGAGAAGCGCTGAACGAAGGCAATGGCTGGCTTTGGGCGCGCAACGGCGGTTCATGGTATACCGCGCTGGGTGACGCCGATAAGCGTCTGGCGGCTGACCTGATAGCCCAAACCGCAAACCTGCCGCTGGTCATTGATGTCAATATCGCCAGCCGCAACTATATGATTGCCCATGCTGATTACCCCGCGGAGGATTATGCCTTTGGCAAGCCGGTTGACGAGGATGAGCTTGTCTGGGGACGCAATCGTATCACGCGGGCGATGGCGGGAGCAGGCAACAACATCACGGGTGCGCATCTGTTTATCTTCGGACATACGCCGCTCCACAAACCCTTGATATTTTTTAAACAGCTTTATATTGATACCGGCGCTGTGTTTGGTGGTCGGCTGACATTGATCGAACTGCGTTGACCCGAGGGAATTTGAATTTTAATCATAACCTTATGATAAATAATTTATAATTCCGAGTTCAGAACCACAGAGTTTTATTTTTAATAATCAATAGATTAATGGGTAATGAGTCGGTAAACAGATGATGAGTCACTCGTCATCCTATAGTGAGATTCAAGATGCGTGTAGCTATTTGCTACACAATTGGCTATGATTCTTGTATAATAATTAGCTATATAAGAGGCGGTTATGAGAACAGAAGCGAAAGAAGCGCCGATCAACATTCGGGCAAAATTATCACAGCGGGAACTGATAGACGTTGCCGCGAAGCTACTTTCAAAATCACGTACTGATTTTATCCTTGAGGCCGCATGTCGTGAGGCGGAAGAGGTGCTATTGGATCAACGTCTGTTTCTGGTTGATGACTCACAATTTGATGCGTTTATTACCGCGCTGGAAAAACCTGTCGCAACGAATGAGCAGTTACAGGCGTTGTTAGACAGGAAATCACCGTGGGAATAACGGCACCTGAATTATTATTACCTCAGCATGCCGTGGTTGATTTCCGAAGTTCAGCGCCGTTACTGGATGAATGGCTGAAGCGTAAGGCACTCAAGAATCAGACCATTGGCGCATCACGAACTTTTGTTGTGTGTGAATCGGGTGGGAATCAGGTTGTAGGCTTTTACGCGCTGGCAACCGGCAGCGTACAGCGTCAATCCGTATCGGGTGCTTTACGGCGTAATATGCCTAATCCGCTGCCCGTATTAGTGCTGGGGCGTTTGGCGGTAGATGAACGTTATCACCGCCGTGGAATTGGCGCGGGACTATTGAAAGATGCGGTTTTACGTTCCCGGCAGGTTGCTGAACAGGTGGGAACGAAAGCGTTATTAGTTCATGCGCTGTCTGAGGAAGCAAAAGCTTTTTATCTGTACTGGGGCTTTACGCCCTCTGAAATCCAGTCAAGCATATTGCTTCTACCGCTCTGGTAAATCTATGTTTCCATCATAAAAAAACCGGCCGGAGCCGGTTTTGTCGTTTCACTGGGGTCCCTGTGCTTGGTTTCACAATGTTATGATTTTTATGTTTATTTTTGTATCGTGATTCATTAAGGGTTCAATAAAGGGTCCTAAAAAAGCGTAAGCACTGATTTTACTTTTTCCAGAGCTAAAATTTTAGATACTGCTAACGTTGAGGAGTTGAACTCACGAAACGTAGTCTTTCTGATCCCGAGGCTATTTCCCGTATGCAAGATGGTAAACATTTTACCTCCAACTAAGTCTTCCCAAAATGATAAACAAGAATTATAAGGTGGGAAAGTACGGCATTAAATCGAAAACAACTTAACCCCTTGATAAATAGCTATTTATTAAAAACCTAACATAGGTCGGAAAAATAGCACTTTTTGCAAAACCCCCACTAAGCCTATGCTAGCTTGCTTTCAAAACTCCTCTTACAAATATGCCTAAAAAAACACCAGTCCTTGATCAATTCATGCTTTTTGAAAGTTGATCGCCATAAGCAATCTGGAGATACTGCATCCATCAAAACAACAATGGAGAAATGTATGTCAGAAAGAAAAAGATTTATCCGTTTGCCTGAAGTGTTGGAAAGAACCGGATTTTGTAAAGCTTGGATTTATCGATTAATCAGTCGTGGTCAATTCCCTGCACCTATAAAACTAAATAACTGCGCCTATTACCGCTCCACTTTTGTTAGTCCAGGTTTGTTGCCTGGGAAAGGTGATGCGGTTTTAATAAATTGTCTGACATTTTT
>NZ_QNRY01000017.1 GCF_003315515.1 Brenneria salicis ATCC 15712 = DSM 30166
TATCGTGGGATATTACAGCACGATCAGACCACACGACTATAACGGTGGATTACCCCCAAACGAATCGGAAAATCGATTCTGGAAAAACTCTAAACCCGTGGCCAGTTTTAGTTGACCACTACAAGGTGTCGTTGTTGATATCGATCCTGAATATTCATTGGAGTCCCCCACGTGGGAGGAGATCAATGCTCATGACACACTGCGTACCGCCCCCTGGTATCACGTAGTGATGGAAGATGATAACGGGAAGCCGATTCATACTTATCTGGCAGAGGCTCAGTTGATGCAGGAAGAAGCTAACCCGAATGTCCATCCTTCGTTAAATGAGCTAGCAGAAGTGATTCAGCGCAAAGTCCCACAACTTCGTCACTAAGTTGAGTTCGGCTGAGAGACGCCATCCATTAACGACCATTCGCAGCGTTTACCGGTACAAATAACCAAACCGGTAAACGACTCATGGCTTTTTCTCTAATCTTAAACGCGGAATTTCAATTTTTGGGCATCGATCCATCACCACCGCCAATCCTGCCTCTCTTGCCAGAATAGCCGCCGGTTCATTAATGACGCCGATCTGTAACCATAGAACTTGTGCACCGATGGCTATTGCCTGCTGAGCAATTTCATAAGCCGCCTCCGGTTGACGGAATAAATCAACCATATCAATGCGTTGCGGGATATCTTTCAGGCTGGCATAAACCTGTTGTCCCAGTAGCTCTTGTCCAGCCAACTTTGGACTGACCGGTATAACGTCATAACCCTGCTCAAGCAAGTACGCCATCACACCATAACTTGGGCGAGTTGTCTTCTCGCTGGCACCGACAAGTGCAATGGTTTTTACCGTTTTTAGTACAGTTTCGATTTCGTGATCTTTGATCATGACCTGCCTCTCTTTATATCGCGTTTTAGCACATCGTATTTTAGCGTAAGCGACAATGATCACATGGCACCATTGCGGCGATTTTCCATGCACTCATGTTAGATTTTTGACGACGGTTCGCATTTTTCCCTTTTTATCGCTTTGCACTGAAACCCTGTTTCCGTAATCTGTTGGCACAATCCATTAGCTTTAGCATACCGACTGAAGGATTTAACCATGGAGTTCACCACCCGCACCATTGCCTCACACAAACATATCGCTTTGGTTGCCCACGATCATTGTAAACAAGCTCTTCTTGAGTGGGTTACGACCAACATGACGCAACTAGCCGACCATAAGCTTTATGCTACAGGAACCACCGGTAATTTGATTCAGTTACATACCGGGCTGCCCGTGAAAAGTATGCTGAGTGGCCCAATGGGAGGAGACCAGCAGGTTGGTGCCCTGATCTCCGAGGGCAAAATTGATATGATGATTTTCTTTTGGGACCCACTCAATGCCGTCCCTCACGATCCAGACGTCAAGGCGCTGCTGAGATTGGCCACCGTCTGGAATATCCCGGTCGCCACCAATCGCTCAACTGCCGATTTTATGATCAACTCAGAACTGTTTAGAAATCCGGTACAAATTTCTATCCCTGATTATCAGCGTTATTTGCAGGATCGCTTGAAATAACACCCCGATGTGAAGGCCGACAAGACCAAGTCGGCTTTTTTCATCGGTTTATCCCGGTTTTCGCTGTATCGGCACACCCAACTGGTGAAGCTGTGAAATAAATACTGATGGATTTTTTGGATCCTGTAATAACCAAACCCGATTCCTGGCTCTGGTCAACGCGACATAGAGTAAACGCCGCTCTTCAGCATCCGGGAAATCCTCTGCTTCAGGCAACAATACCGCTTCAAGCACCGATTCCCGCGCCGGTGCGGGAAAACCGTCTTTACCATCATGCATACCCATAATAATCACATACTCAGCCTGTTGACCTTTACTGGCATGCACAGTCATAAAGTCGATAGACAAATTCGGCCATTTTGTCGCGGCTTTCTGCAATATATCGGGCCGCAAATGGTGATATCGCGCCAATATCAAAATACGCTCATCTGGTTTCACAAAGCCGCTTAATTTATCCAGCAAGGCCTCCAGTTGCTCAAGCGGCAAGATGGTTACCGCTTTTTTATCTCCTTTGGTAAGGCTGTTCAGCGGCTTTTTGAGTTGATGAGGATTCTGCTGAATAAACTGATTCGCCACTTCACCGATGCGTTCATTAAAGCGATAGGTAGTGTCCAGTGCGCACTGCTCGCTAATGCCGAAATTTTGCTCGAACGCCGTTGTCAGCGTCAGCTCGGCCCCGCTGAAACGGTAGATGGCCTGCCAGTCATCACCGACGGCAAACAGACTGGTTCTGCTGTTCTGGCGCCGTAATGCCGCCAGCAGGCGGGCTCGCTGAGGGGAAATGTCCTGAAACTCATCAACCAGAATATGTTTCCACGGGCTGACAAAGCGGCCTCTATCCAATAGATTAACAGCCTGGTGAATCAAACCGGAAAAATCGACGGCATTTTCATCTTTTAACGCTTTTTTCCAGGCTTTTAACAACGGCGCCATCAGCCGGACCCGCTGTTGAAACAATGGCCGAATGTCGTCTGAAGCCTGTTCAATCATTTCAGCCTGACTGCCGCCATGCATGCGCATCAATCCCAGCCAGCGCTCCAGGCGCCCCGCAAGCCGTTCAGTCAATGCGCGATCATGCCAGAAATCACCGTCGGGCAGTTCCCACGCCAGTTCTTCCGTGAGCCATTGCCTCCAGCCCTTCGCCTGTGTTTTTTTCTCCGTACACTGTTGTTGCCAGTTTTTTATCAGCAACTCACGCCGCTTTTTACTGTCGCTTTCCAGTTGACTGATCATCGGTGCTTTACGGCTGTTCTGCTGGATAATATGCAACGCCAGCGCATGGAAGGTTTTGGCTTGAATCTCTTCCGTATGCAAACGTGACTGAATACGTTCATTCATTTCTTCCGCGGCTTTGCGGCCAAATGCCAACAGCAAAATTTGATCGGGCGTTGCTTCCCCACGATGCAGCAACCAGGCGGCACGAGCGACCAGCACGGAGGTTTTGCCACTACCGGCGCCAGCAAGCACCAACACGGCCTCTTCACCATTGATGACCGCCATACTCTGGGCGCGATTCAACGGCGTGGTTTCCACAGACTGGAAGAATGCCTGTTGCTCCACCAGCACTCGCGCCATCCACGCCTGATTACATTTCGTCCGCTCCTGGCTCCCGTGATCCAACCATTGCAGGCAAAGCTGGTAGTTATCGCGACAATCATCAAATTCGTCCAACCGGACGACGGGAAGCGGCAACGCGGCAAACGTGCTGTGAATATCTTCCTGTAAACGGGCAAGCGCCTTGCGGCTGAACCAGGCATCCTGCCGGGCCAGCACATGAATATCATGCGCCTGCTTTTGCAGCACGCCTGCGCTTACCTGGCTCATTTCCCTGCTCCAGTCTTGCCAGGATTTCAATAAATAACGATAGAACGCCTGTGTTTCCTGCCACTCCGTTCCGTGCAATCGCACTACTTTATGCTCGGGCAGTTCAAACTCCAGTTCTCCCCATACCAACCCGCGTTTACAGTGAATGTTAATAAGTTGATTGAAAGGGATAATGTATTCATGCCTGTCACCACTCACCTCGACGCCGGCATTAAGCAGCCGCACCCGGTTATAAGGGTGCTGCGCCAAATGTTTACCTAAAGAGGTAGATTTAAGTTCCATTATGTTTGCGCCATGAAATTGTGAGATGTTGCTCGCTATCACCGTAGTCTACCTGTTATCGGTATTTACGCTCTACCCTTAAAAACAGGTTAGGATATCCTGACACTTGATGTGATAATTCTTTTATCATCATAGGCTTTGGTTACCCTGGAAATACAGGAGAGATTATGCGCACGGTATTGAACATTTTAAATTTCGTACTGGGAGGTTTTTTCACCACACTGTGTTGGCTGCTAGCGACTGTGGTGAGTGTTCTGTTGATCTTTACGCTGCCGCTGAGCCGCTCGTGCTGGGAAATCACTAAACTATCATTGCTGCCGTACGGCAATGAAGCCATTCACATCAACGAATTGCGCCCGGAAGAGAAAAACCCGGTTCTGAATGCGGGCGGTTCGTTGCTGAACATTTTCTGGTTTATTTTCTTTGGCTGGTGGCTGAGTCTGTCACATATCGTTACGGGCATTACGCAATGTATCACTATCATTGGCATTCCTGTGGGCATCGCCAATTTTAAAATCGCCGCCATCGCGCTATGGCCCGTTGGACGTCGCGTGGTGTCCGTTGAAGTAGCGCAGGCGGCGCGTGAAGAAAACGCGCGGCGCCAGTTTCGTTAATCGCACCAGAGGATAGACCGTTGCTCTCTTTTTCGTCTAGTATCCGCCGCTATACCTATAACAGCAATTGGCTATATAACATCCGCCTTTTTATCGCCTTTACCGGTGCGGCCGCCGTTCCCTGGTGGTTTGATCAACCAACCGCCACCATCCCATTAACGCTGGGCGTGGTGGCAGCGGCCCTGGCGGACCTGGACGATCGTCTGACAGGACGTCTGCGTAATCTGTTTATTACGCTGACCTGTTTTTTTATTGCCTCGGTTTCCATAGAGCTTCTCTTCCCTTACCCCTGGCTATTTGGGCTGGGGCTGGCATTATCAACCTGTGGTTTTATTTTGCTTGGGGCATTAGGGCAACGTTATGCCACCATCGCCTTTGGCGCGCTACTTATCGCGGTCTATACCATGCTGGGGATATCACTCTACAGCACCTGGTATCAGCAACCCATTATGCTGCTGATCGGCGCTTCCTGGTATAATCTGCTTACTCTGCTTGGGCATCTGATTTTTCCTATCCGCCCCTTGCAAGACAATCTGGCGCAGTGCTATCAACAACTGGCCCGATATCTGGACGCGAAAGCCAATTTGTTCGATCCAGATATCGAGGACGAAACCGATCAGCCGCTCATCGACGTCACCATGGTCAACAGTCAGTTGGTCGCCACGCTTAATCAAACCAAATCATCATTACTCACCCGGCTGCGCGGAGACCGCGGTCAGCGAGGGACGCGACGGACGTTACATTATTATTTCGTGGCTCAGGACATCCATGAGCGCGCCAGTTCATCCCATGTGTACTATCCGCAACTGCGAGAAAAATTTCGCTACAGCGATCTCCTGTTCCGCTTCCAACGCCTGCTTTCCATGCTGGCCCGCGCCTGCCAGCAATTGGCGCAATCCATTTTGTTACGCCAGAAGTATCAACATGATAGCCGGATCGAACGGGCTTTCGTGCATCTTGAGTCTGCGGTTAAGCGCGCCTCGGAAAGCCAAAGTACCGATACATCGCAAATAAAGGCTTTGCAGTACCTACTGAACAATCTACGGGCGATTGATGCACAGCTTTCAACGATTGAATCAGAACAGGCGATCGAACAGGAAAATAATCCTGACAATACCTTGGCGGATGACAAAATCACCGGCTGGAGCGATATTCGTTTGAGGATCAGCCGCCATCTGACACCACAGTCAGCACTGTTTCGTCATGCCATCCGCATGTCGGTGTTACTCTGTAGCGGTTATGCGTTTATCCAGGTCACCGGTATGGAGCATGGTTACTGGATCCTGCTGACCAGCCTGTTTGTCTGCCAACCTAACTACAATGCGACACGGCGCAGGCTGGCGTTGAGAATCATCGGTACTTTGACAGGTATTCTGCTCGGCTTGCCCATTTTGTACTTTGTGCCTTCGCTGGAGGGACAACTGATCTTGATCGTTATCAGTGGCGTGCTGTTTTTTGCCTTCCGAAACGTACAATATGCACATGCCACCATGTTTATTACCCTGTTGGTGTTGTTGTGTTTTAACCTGTTGGGTGAAGGATTTGAAGTCGCCGCGCCGCGTGTCATCGATACGTTGCTGGGCTGCGCCATTGCCTGGGCAGCGGTCAGTTTTATCTGGCCGGATTGGTGTTTTCGCGGGCTTCCTGCGGTTATCTATAAAACGCTGGTTGCTAATGGCCGCTATCTTAATGCCATTATGCTGCAATACCGTGAGGGGAAAGATAATAGCCTGGACTACCGTATTACGCGCCGAGATGCCCACAACTGTGATGCAGAATTAGCCTCGGTGGTTTCCAATATGTCATCAGAACCCCACGCCATCAGAAACAAATTGGATAGCGCTTTTCGCTTTATGTGTCTGAATCATACGTTACTGAGTTATATCTCTACGCTGGGCGCGCACCGGGAAAAAATCACCTCTCCTGAAATTCTACAATTACTGGATGATGTGGTTCGCTATGTGGATGACGCATTGCATCATGATGAGATAGAGATTCCGCGCATAAACCAGGGATTGAATGCCATGATGAGCCGCATCCAATCCCTGTCCGCAGAACCTGGTAGTAAAGAATTATTGATTCTTCAACAGGTTGGGCTACTTATTGAACTATTACCCGAACTTACTCAACTAAAAAACAGCATGGTTGATTTGCAAAATAGTTAGCATAAAAATGCCACTTGCTCAGTGCTTATGCCCTTTCAAAAAAGACTCGGCATTGCGCTCATACCATTCGAGTAATTCATTACGTATCCTGTTCGGGAGAGCGGCCTGATGCGTACCACATATCGTCCCGGCCAGCGCCAGGAGTATATTTACGCTGAGATTGGCGCTGACAGCACGCAGTTTCAGATAACTTGTTTTGGCGCCGCACTGCTGTAGTTCATCAACATTCCTGATGCCGGCCTTCCATAGTAAGCGCTCAAGATCGTGGTTCAAATTAGGTAAATCCTTTAAACGTCCACTGCTGTTTTTAGCGGCTTTATCATACTGGGCGCCTGCCAGCGACATTCTGGCAAACTGCAAAAGTTGCAAATGATTTTTCCAGAGCGATTCATCAACCAGATAGTAATTCAGCGGAATGGGTATGCCGCGCTTGGTATACACAAGATGCGGCATATTGCGTTCATGGAAAAGTGCTATATCTTTTTCACTGGCTCGCAGGTAAAGCTCACCTGCCAACACAACCCCAAAGATTATTTTGTTTGCTGCAATGCTGTAGCCACCAAACTGAGAACGGGAAGTTATATCTCCTAAAGACGCAAAATAACGCTTAGATTGCAAAATCCTTTTTTCGCATAAATGTTTCATTACTGTAACCCTTAGTATTGAAATAACCTATCCCTGCTAAATTGTAATATCAATAACAGGAACAAGTAATTAAACACAGGGTACACGTGGCTTCAAACACAAAATGAACTTGCCGGGTATTGCATTTGGAATATGCGAAGCGCTTTGAAAAAATCAGGTTGATTTTCATTCACGTCGCAGTTACTGTATATGCATACAGTAACACTATGGGTAGAACTCATTATGCGTACTCAACCACTCAGCGTTTACAAAGCACAACAATCAAGGCCTGCGAATAACCCTCGCTCTGCGGACTCATCTGCATTCTGTGGGGGAATAATCAGCGAAATCGTTTACAACGCCGAACAGCCAATCGTTACGCATTTGTTACTACCTTTGTTACGGCAGTTAGGCGCACAGTCACGTTGGCTACTTTGGCTATCCCCACAACAAAAACTGAGTCATCCCTGGTTACAACAATCGGGGTTGCCGCTGGATAAAATCGTTCAATTGCACCATATCAGTCCTATACTGACGGTAAATGCAATGGAAAAAGCGTTGCTGACAGGCAATTATAGCGCCGTACTATGCTGGTTAGCAGATGATTTGACAGAAGAAGAAAGGGTCAGGTTGCGTCAGGCGGCACAAGTTGGCGATACATATGGCTTCATTATGCGACCGGAAAACACTAATTGCGGGCCCTATAGACTCTTTCCAAGCCTAAAAATTCACTCAACATTGTATCATTAAGTAAATTAAGAATTTTCTCAGTCATTTTCAGGGATAGATGCCATTTATCCCGGCACAGCCTTATTCCAGCGGCTTTGGCACGGATTAAACAAAACAAAAAATTCATATTATCTGTCAAAATCATCTACTATTTGTTAGCAAGTGTGAATGAATTGCTCGTTTTTACATGATGCGAATCACATCATACTTGTAACTTTTCCATCACGTTGTAGACTTTAACTCGCTGGAGATGCTCTTTTATAACGTCAGTTGACTGACATTGAGTCATAAAATAAGAGCAAAAAATTCCCATTAAAAAATTTTAACCAAAGGTCAATTAGCTTAACCGAGTTAATAACCGATTTGGATGATAAATGAGGCGTACAAAATGAAAAAAACAGCTATCGCAATTGCAGTGGCACTGGCTGGCTTCGCTACCGCAGCGCAGGCCGCTCCGAAAGATAATACCTGGTATGTAGGTGGTAAGCTGGGTGTATCTCAATTCCACGACACCGGTTTCTACGGAAACGGTTATGAAGGCATTAACAATAACCCTCTCAAAAGCAAATTAGGCGCAGGTGCTTTCGTTGGTTATCAGGCCAATCCTTACCTGGGTTTTGAAATGGGCTATGATTGGCTAGGCCGTCTGAAATATGCCGGTTCCTCAACTTCAAACACTGACAGCGCAAGCTTCAAAGCACAGGGTATTCAACTGGCTGCTAAACTGAGCTACCCGGTTATGTCTGATCTGGACGTTTATACTCGTTTAGGTGGTATGGTGTGGCGTACTGACAGCCATGCTGCACAAGGCGGCTTTGACCGTAACAACGACGACACCGGCGTTTCTCCGTTGGCCGCAATTGGTGTTGAATACGCGTTCGACAGAGACTGGGCTGCCCGTGTGGATTACCAGTGGGTCAGCAACATCGGTGACGCAGGTACAGTCGGCGCTCGTCCTGACAACCTGCTGATGAGCGTTGGCATTTCTTACCGTTTCGGTCAGGGTGACGCTTATGTCGCTCCGGCGCCAGCCCCGGCTCCAGCTCCAGTTGTTGAAACCAAACGTTTCACGCTGAAATCTGACGTTCTGTTCAACTTCAACAAAGCAACGCTGAAACCAGAAGGCCAGCAATCTCTGGATCAACTGTATTCTCAGCTGAGCTCTATGGATCCTAAAGATGGTTCCGTTGTGGTCCTGGGCTTTACTGACCGTTTAGGTTCAGAACAATACAACCAGGGTCTGTCTGAAAAACGCGCTCAGAGCGTGGTTGATTACCTGATCGCTAAAGGTATCCCAGCGAATAAAATCTCTGCTCGTGGTCAAGGTGAATCCAACCCGGTTACCGGTTCTACCTGTGACAACGTGAAACCGCGTGCTGCACTGATCGAGTGTCTGGCCCCGGACCGTCGCGTAGAGATTGAAGTTAAAGGCATCAAAGACGTTGTAACTCAGCCTCAGGCTTAAGTTATTGACGAAAAAAACCTCGCTTCGGCGAGGTTTTTTTGTTTAACATCCAATGAACATCAATACGACTAAAGATTATCTTTCTTTATTAAGCATGGCTTCAAGCCCTTGCTTCAATGATGACATCAGACTGGCATATTTTTCTTTATGCTCTGCGTCTTCTATCAGTTGAACTATCGTTTCCGATAACGTATTACCACGTCGCTGTGCTAATCCCGCCAGGCGCTGCCAGACCAGATACTCCAGATCAATTGATTTCTTGCGGGTATACTGATGTTCGGCATTGAAATGGCGTTTACGCCTCGCACGAATCGTTTGCTTCATGCGGTTTTCCAATACCGGATTCATACACTGCTCAATCCACTCCTGCACCTTCACAGGTTGATTTTCCATTTTCAGCAGTAGATTTACCGCCTCATCTGCGGCGCTCTGTTCAAGAAAACGGGTGATTTCCTCACCTTCGCGGTGTTTTTTCACCAGATATTTCCATTTCCACCCACACTCAAGATTTTCTAATTGTTGATATTTCATATTAAATTCTTCAGTGACCGTGTAACATTCTACGTAGAATAACAGTTTTTTGACAAAGTAGGCCTTCTTCACCCTCTTTTTAAGGCTATTTCTTATACAACTCAAGCCTTCATTTTTTATAGGGCTACTCTCCTTCTGTGCAGCCCGCATTATTCTTGTATAATCACGCTTTTCCTTCAGACGACTAAATTTGATACTTTGACCAGTAACCGACTTGCATGGCAGCATTTACTGCCCGACCATACGCCTTATCAAACATTGTTCACTCAGGCCGCACAGCTTGCGCCTGCTGAATTCTCCGCCATTCAACCTCGTCTGGCCGACAGTTTGACGCTTTTTTGCCATTCTCGTGCGCCCTCCCGCTTCATGCTGTTAAAAGCACAGGAAAATAGCGAGTATATGGCGCTGATAGCCAACGCCGTGAATGACATCAGGCCGGAGGCCAGCGAATTGTACGGCAATCGATACGTGGTAGAAGGTCGCCACGTCCATGTTGAACCAGCAACGCAAGCCGATGACAATTTCGCCGCACAGCACGCCTGCAGTTATCAGGAATGGATTGAGCCAGAGCAGTTGTTTGGTTGTGTTCGGTATTTTCAGAATGAGATCACACTTCATCCTGGATTGATTCATCAGGTCAATGGCGGCACGCTGATACTGTCTGCCAGATCATTGCTGGCTCAGCCGTTAATGTGGTTGCGTCTGAAACAAACCATTACCGAAGGAATATACCGTTGGCAATCGCCGGATGAGCGAAAACCGTTGCCTGTCGATATTCCGCCGATGCCATTGAATGTTCGTTTGATTATCCTGGGCGATCGGGAAAGCCTGGGTGACATCCACGACATGGAACCAGAACTAGGCGGCTTAGCGGTTTATGGCGAGTTTGAAGCGCAGTTGCAGCTTATTGATACCGATGATATGGAACGTTGGTGTGCCTACATCAACTCACTGTGTCTGGAAAATCAACTGCCCTTGTTGTCGGTCGATGCATGGCCTGAATTCGTCAATTTATCCGTACGTTATAGTGGTGACCAGGGTGGCCTGCCATTGTGTCCGCTATGGCTGACGCATCAGCTAAAATATGTCGCACTCTACGCTCAAAATCAGGAAATCAGCGTTCAGACGCTGATTGACGCGGTAACCGCCCGTCGCTGGCGCGAGGGTTATCTCTACGAGCGTATGCAGGATGATATAGAGCTGGGCCAGATTTTGATCGAAACCGAAGGATATGTTGTCGGACAGGTTAACGGCCTTTCCGTACTGGAATATCCCGGTTATCCCATTATGTTTGGTGAACCAACTCGCATTAGTTGTGTGGTTCATCCTGGCGACGGTGAATTTACCGACGTTGAGCGAAAAGCAGAGCTTGGCGGCAATCTGCATGCCAAAGGCATGATGATTATGCAGGCATTTTTGATTGCCGAACTTCAACTTGATCAGCAATTCCCTTTATCCGCATCCATGGTGTTTGAACAATCCTATGGTGAAGTTGATGGAGACAGCGCTTCGCTGGCCGAACTCAGCGCTTTTATCAGTGCGCTTTCCTTGCAACCGATTAATCAACAGATTGCCGTAACTGGTTCAGTCGATCAGTTTGGTCATGTACAAGCGATTGGCGGGATAAATGAAAAAATCGAAGGTTTCTTTGAAGTTTGTCAACGCCGTGGTCTGACGGGTCAACAGGGTGTAATCTTGCCTGCGGCGAACCGGCGTCATTTGTGTTTGCAGCAGGATGTGGTTGCCGCCGTTCGCGATGGGCATTTCCACCTTTACCCGGTAGAAATGGCATCAGAAGCGATATCGTTACTGACCAATGTCGCTTACGATGACGAACACCAGCCAAGTTTACTGGCAGCCATTCGGGAGCGAATCGGTCAGTTAAATCCGCAGGAACGGCGACGCTTCCCCTGGTTTTTCCGCTAACTGAACTGGTTTAACCAGACGTAACGGACTTGCTCAGCGTACAGGTGTACGCTAACCTGCGTGCTTCAATAAAACAAGGCTTATAGAGAACATGGTAGATAAACGCGAATCCTATACGAAAGAAGATCTTCTTGCCTCCAGCCGCGGTGAACTGTTTGGCCCACAAGGACCGCAGTTGCCAGCCCCCAACATGTTGATGATGGATCGGGTGGTAAAAATGACCGAAGATGGCGGTCACCATGGCAAAGGCTATGTGGAAGCCGAACTGGATATCAATCCTGATCTGTGGTTTTTTGGCTGTCATTTCATTGGCGATCCCGTTATGCCGGGCTGTCTGGGTCTGGATGCCATGTGGCAGTTGGTCGGCTTCTATTTGGGCTGGCTGGGCGGCGAAGGTAAAGGACGCGCGCTGGGTGTAGGTGAAGTGAAGTTCACCGGGCAAGTATTGCCGACAGCGAAAAAAGTGACTTATCGTATCCACTTCAAACGTGTTATTAATCGTCGTCTAGTCATGGGGATTGCTGATGGCGAAGTCCTGGTAGATGATCAGTTAATCTATACCGCGAATGAACTCAAAGTTGGGTTATTCAAAGATACCAGCGCCTTCTGATCGCCATAACGGGCGAAACATTACTGCTTCGCCCGTTGTCTTATTCTCGCCATCTTGTGGCAAATCCGCTCATCTCTGGTTGTTTATTTGATTGTTCATTTCATTGGCGATGGACTGACGCACATCATTAGGGATCTTCAGCGATGTTGCCAGCGCATCCAGATAGCTTTTCTCCATGAAATGATCAACATCGATCACCGCACTGCTGAGGAAATACACTTCCAGCGCTTCTTCCTCATTTTTCACGTCCCTGGCTAACAACTCAGGGTCCAACGGCTGCGCGATAGCCTCCTGTACCCATTGCTGCGCCTCTCTGCCCAGTTGCAGTTGCTGGATATTTTCATCAATCCGCTGTTTCTCGACATCGTCGATGTGGCCATCGCTCTTGGCAGCGAAAACTAATGCCTGAACCAGACGACGCGCACGCACATTTTCGGGCGATGCCTGTACGCCAAATTGCGGATCATCCTGATGCGTATCGCGAACACGCTTCTTATATTGATTCCACAGCACGACGCCTGCCGCGGCGCTGCCGCCGATAATCAACGCATTTTTTCCCAGCGACCCCATCATTTTCCGGGCCGATTTATTCGATAACAGAACGCCTGCCAGCCCACCAAATGCGGCGGGTTTCAACATATCGCCCAAATTACCATTGCTGCCACCTTGAAGGCCGCCTTTCTTATTGCTACCGGAGTTCAATAAATTTTGAATCTGTTGCATCCAGTTGTTCATTTTTCTACCTCAGGGAATGGGGGCTGGTTTTATACCTACCCCATAGTAATAGTCCTGAAGACATTTTTTGTCAGGTTGTGTATATCAATGAAAAGTATAAGCGCACATTAGCAATCCAGTTGGCGCCGCATGACTAAAGGCGTCTTACCGGCGCCTCACCCGCGACATAATAAGCAACCTGACTACGGGGTAAAGGCTGACGGCCACGGATATGATCGGCAATCTTTTCCGCTATTATGATGGTCGTTGCATTCAAATTGCCGGTGATAATTTGCGGCATGATGGATGCGTCAACCACCCGCAATGCTTCGACGCCATGGACGCGGCCTTGTCCATCCACCACCGCCATCTCATCTTCTCCCATCTTGCACGAGCAGGATGGATGGAATGCTGTTTCGGCATGAGCACGAATGAACGCATCAAGCTCTTCATCCGTTTGCACGTTGTCGCCGGGACTGATTTCACGACCACGGTATTTATCTAATGCAGGTTGCGACATGATTTCGCGCGTAATGCGGATCCCATCGCGGAACTCACGCCAGTCCTGCTCAGTCGACATATAATTGAACAAAATACTCGGGTGGTCATGTGCATCTCTGGATTTCACCCGAATGCGCCCGCGGCTCGGAGAACGCATCGATCCAACATGCGCCTGAAAGCCATGTTCTTTCACCGCATTGCTGCCGTTGTAATTAATGCCGACCGGTAGAAAATGATATTGAATATTCGGCCAGGCGAACGCTTCGCTGCTACGAATAAAGCCCCCCGCCTCAAACTGGTTACTGGCGCCAATTCCCGTTCCTTTGAACAACCATTCAGCGCCAATCATCGGTTGGTTGAACCACTGGAGCGCCGGAAAAAGCGATACCGGTTCTTTACAGGCGTATTGCAGATACATCTCCAGATGATCTTGCAGATTCTCACCCACGCCAGGTAAATCATGCACGACCGGAATAGCCAGTCTGTTCAGCCATTCCGCCGGCCCCACGCCCGAACGTTGCAGGATTTGTGGTGACGCGATCGCTCCCGCACACAGTAATACCTCGCGACGCGCATGCGCTGTCTGAACATCGCTACCATTACCTTTAAAGTAATTGACGCCCACGGCCCGTTTACCTTCAAAGATAATGATATCGGTTAGCGCATGTGTCACGATCGCCAGATTCTGACGATCACGAGCATGATCAAGATAGCCTCTGGCGGTACTCGCTCGACGCCCATTGGGTATGACGGTGCGATCCATCGGGCCAAATCCTTCCTGCTGGTAGCCATTGAGATCATCGGTTTTCGGGTAACCCGCCTGAACCCCCGCCTCCACCATCGCGTGAAACAATTCATTATTGCCGGTTCTTGGCGTGGTGACGCTGACAGGCCCTTCTCCGCCATGATACTCATTCGCGCCAATGTCCCGCGTTTCTGCTTTACGGAAATAAGGCAGGCAATCCAGATAGCTCCAGTCGGTCAAACCAGGCATCGTCGCCCAATTATCGAAATCCATCGCATTTCCCCGGATATAACACATGCCGTTAATCAGCGACGATCCGCCCAATCCTTTTCCGCGGCCGCACTCCATACGACGATTATTCATATACGGTTCGGGATCGGTTTCATAGGCACAGTTATACCGACGGCCCTGTAGCGGGTAAGCCAGCGCAGCCGGCATCTGTGTGCGAAAATCCAGCCGATAATCAGGCCCGCCGGCCTCAAGCAGTAATACGGTGATATCGCGATCTTCCGATAAACGGGTTGCCAGGACATTACCCGCCGATCCCGCCCCGATAATAATGTAATCATATTCCATTGGCTCTCCCCTTCTACGCTTAAAATACCGAGCTAAATTCAGCCAGTTCAACCTGTATTGATTTGATTTGCGTATAGTGTTCCAACGTTGTGACGCCGTTTTCACGTCCGACACCGGAATGTTTGTAACCGCCCAAAGGCATTTCAGCCGGTGACTCGCCCCAGGTATTAATCCAGCAGATGCCGGCTTGTAGTTGATGGATGCTCCGATGAGCACGATTCAGATCGCGGGTCACTATCCCCGCCGCCAGACCATATTCAGACGCATTGGCCCGCCGAATGACCTCATCTTCATTGCCGTAGCTCAAAATGCTCATGACAGGGCCGAAGATTTCCTCGCGGACGATCTGCATATCATCCTGACAATCGGTAAACACAGTGGGTGCGACATACGCGCCTTTCGCATAGGCGGTTTCGCCAAGAGCGTATCCACCTGTCAGCACCCGCGCGCCCTCGCGCTTACCTGCCTCGATATAACGCAGAACGGACTCCCGATGGGCAAAGCTGACCAACGGACCAAAATTCACCGTGTTATCGGTTGGATCGCCAACCCGAATACGCTGCACGCGCGCCAGGATTTTTTGTTCGAAAGACGCTTTTAACGCATGAGGGATAAATACTCGCGTACCGTTGGTGCACACCTGTCCTGAACTGAAAAAGTTCGCCATCATTGCTATATCCGCCGCTTTATCCAGATCGGCATCATCAAAAATAATCAGCGGTGATTTTCCGCCAAGCTCCATCGTCACCGCTTTTAGCGTCGAGCCTGCCGCATCCGCCATCACGCGTTTTCCGCTGGCAACGCCGCCGGTGAACGAAACTTTGGCAATACCGGGATGAGTAGTCAGCGCTTGCCCGACGGATTTTCCGGTTCCTGTCAGTACGTTGAAGACACCATCCGGCAACCCGGTTTGGGTATATATTTCCGCCAGCCTCAACGCCGTCAGCGAGGTGACTTCACTTGGTTTGAATATCATAGCGTTGCCCGCCGCCGGCGCCGATTTCCACAGCGCTATCTGGATGGGATAATTCCATGCGCCAATGCCGGCCACTACGCCCAGAGGTTCTCGACGGGTGTAGACAAATGCGCTTTCACGCAGCGGGATTTGCTGGCCTTCGAGCATGGGGATTAATCCGGCGTAATACTCCAGCACGTCCGCGCCGGTCACGATATCGACAGCACGAGTTTCCGATAGCGGCTTGCCCGTATCATGCATTTCAATCAATGCCAGTTCATTGTTACGTTCGCGCAAAATATCTACCGCACGCCTTAAAATGCGTGAACGCGCCATTGCCGTCATCGCGCCCCAGACTTTTTGCCCTGCGGTAGCCGCTTTGACCGCCCGATCCACATCTTCGCTTGTCGCGGCCTGAATCTGAGCGATAACTTCGCCGTTGGCGGGATTGATTGCATCAAACCGATCACTGCCGGTGCTATCGACATAGACCCCATTGATATAGAGCCGCTGTAAACCATAATGTGACATAACTACTCCCGTCTGATTGCTGTCCTGGCCGCAGGGTTCAAGCGCCAGCCAGTTGTTGTTCGATATATTGATAAGTAATGTGCAATGCCTCATCCCGGTTGAATTTCTCGCCACTGAGCGCGCTACGTAACCATAGTCCATCAATCAACCCAGCCAGGCCTTTAGCTGCTATACGCGCCCTCTCCCGCGCCATACAACGGCCAAATTCGACGCACAAGTTGGAATACAGTCGCCGACTGTTCACCTGTTGTAAACGATAAAGCATCGGGGAATGCATGCTGCAGGCCCAAAACGACAGCCAGGTTTTCATGGCCGCGCTATTGGTTTGGCTGTCATCAAAATTACCTGCGGCAATGGCCCGTAAACGTTCGCGTGGTGTGTGCTGCTCAAGTGCCTGCATTCTCCGTTTGACCGCCAATCCCAGGTGATTAATCAGATAGCGCATAGTGGCTTCCAGCAGGCCGTTCTTGTCACGGAAGTAATGGCTGATGATGCCGTTCGATACGCCAGCGCGACGGGCTATCTGCGCGATGGACGCATCATGCATCCCGACTTCATTGATCGCGGCCAGCGTCGCCTCAATAAGTTGTCGTCGTCGGATAGGCTGCATTCCAATTTTAGGCATGACACGACTCCTGGATTTTTGTGTCGCAAATCATCATCAGAGACTATTTTTTATGATCCATCGCCATTCATTAAACTTATTTTTGATTGAACGTTCAATCAAAAATGAATATATTTTATTGTCAAAACGTTAAATGTTTGTATTAATTACAGTCAAAAGCATTTGATTTGCAGGTAATAAATCTCATTTTAAGTCAAAAATTGCTTTTTATTCTGCCGTCATTTTCACTGTAAGCGTTCTCAGCGGATGTCCTGCGCAAGCTATCTTGATATGCGCTAAGCACACTTTGCTGAAGAAATTGACTGGAAGTTCGTAAAGCGTAACGCAGGGGATAACCATGCCAGCATCCGATATCACGACCAAATCCGCTCAGGATCGCCTGAATCCTGTCGTGTTCTATACATCAGCGGGATTAATCCTTACCTTCTCGCTGATGACCATTTTTTTTAACGACATCGCCAATATATGGATTACCCGCGCCCTCAACTGGGTATCCGCCACATTCGGGTGGTACTATCTGCTGGCCACTACGCTCTATATCGTCTTTGTGATTTTTATTGCGTCATCCCGTTTTGGTTCGATCAAACTTGGGCCGGAACAGTCCAAACCTGAATTTAGTCTGTTAAGCTGGGCCGCCATGTTGTTCGCGGCGGGGATCGGCATTGACCTGATGTTTTTTTCCGTCGCCGAACCCATCACCCAGTACATGATGCCGCCAGAAGGACAGGGACAAACGCTGGAAGCCGCTCGTCAGGCGATGGTATGGACGCTATTTCACTACGGACTGACCGGTTGGTCGATGTATGCGCTGATGGGCATCGCGCTGGGTTACTTCAGCTATCGCTATAATCTACCGCTGACGATCCGCTCGGCGCTCTACCCCATTTTCGGCAAACGCATTAACGGCCCGATCGGACACAGCGTGGATATCGCGGCCGTGCTCGGCACCATTTTCGGTATTGCCACCACCCTGGGCATTGGCGTGGTACAGCTTAATTATGGTTTGAAGGTACTATTCCAGATCCCGGAAAACCTCACGGTTCAGGCGTCGTTGATCCTACTTTCGGTTATCATGGCGACGGTCTCCGTTACCTCCGGGGTTAACCGCGGCATTCGCTTTCTGTCGGAATTGAATGTGCTTCTCGCGCTGGGGTTAATACTTTTTCTGCTGTTCTGGGGAGATACCGCGTTCTTGCTCAATGCGCTGGTACTGAACGTGGGTGACTATATCAACCGCTTCACCGGAATGACGTTGAACAGTTTTGCGTTTGATCGTCCAACGAAATGGATGAATAGCTGGACGCTGTTTTTCTGGGCCTGGTGAGTCGCCTGGGCGCCGTTCGTCGGTCTGTTTCTGGCGCGTATTTCACGTGGCCGCACCATTCGACAGTTCGTTGTCGGCACCCTGATTATCCCGTTCGTGCTCACCTTATTGTGGTTATCCATTTTTGGCAACAGCGCGCTGTATCAGGTCATTCATGGCAATCTCGATTTTGCCAACGAGGTGATGCAATACCCTGAACGTGGATTTTACAGCCTGCTGGCACAGTATCCCGGTTTTAGCCTGAGCGCTTCCGTCGCAACCATAACCGGGTTATTGTTTTATGTTACGTCGGCAGATTCCGGTTCACTGGTGTTGGGCAACTTTACTTCTCGTCTGGCCGATATCAATAACGACGCACCGAACTGGCTGCGTATTTTCTGGTCTGTCGCTATCGGTCTGCTGACTCTTGCCATGCTGATGACCAATGGCGTATCCGCGTTACAGAATACCACCGTGATTATGGGGCTACCTTTCAGCTTCGTTATTTTCTTCATCATGGCGGGTTTATACAAATCGCTGCGGGTGGAAGATTATCGCAAAGCCAGTGCCCTGCAATCCTCCGCACCGATGCCTATATCGGGCGATGACCGCCTGATCTGGAAACAGCGAATTTCACGCGTGATGAATTTTCCCGGTAAGACCTATACCCAGAAAATGCTGGATAACATCTGTGCTCCCGCTATCTCCCGCTATGCAGGATGTTGCTCGTGAATTGACGTTGCGCGGCGCCCAGGTGCAGGTTAACGAGCTTCCTCCGGTTGAAGACGAACGGCTTAACCATCTTGAACTTCTGGTCGATTTGGGCGATGAGCAGAACTTCCTGTATCAAATCTGGCCTCAACGCTATAGCATCCCGGCGTTCACCTATCGGGCACGCTCTGGAAAATCACATTACTATCGTCTGGAAACGTTCTTGCTGGAAGGAAGTCAAGGGAATGATTTGATGGACTACAGCAAAGAGCAGATTATCAATGACATTCTGGATCAGTACGAACGTCACCTGAACTTCCTGCATATCAACCGGGAATCGCCCGGCAACACCCTAACGTTCCCCGACGCCTGACCGTTGCTGGTATGGCGCTGTGATCCAGCGCCATAAGTAAAATATTATCAATTAATCACTTCGACGGTTTCCTTCTCTTTTTATTCTCGCTGACAGCAATTTCATCGCATTCTACGCGTCACGACTCATTCTTTGACGAGACGGTTTGCGCTTTATTTTTGAAACGGTATACTACTTAAATTAAATTGAAACATAGTTTTAAAAAATTCAGTAGCCTGTCACAAAAAAGGAACGAACATGAAAATTGCATTGATTAATGAGAATAGTCAAGCCGCTAAAAACGCGATTATTGCCGCAGCACTGAGCAAAGCCGTTGAACCTCTGGACCATACTGTATACAACTACGGTCAATACACGGTAGAAGACGCAGCCCAGCTTACCTATATTCAGAACGGTATTCTGGCCGCCATCCTGCTCAACGCCGGCGCCGCTGATTTCGTGGTAACCGGTTGTGGTACTGGTCAGGGCGCAATGTTGGCCTGTAACGCTTTCCCTGGCGTGCTTTGCGGACTGGCTGTTGATCCGTCTGATGCTTACCTGTTCTCCCAGATCAACAACGGCAACGCGCTATCGCTGCCGTATGCCAAAGGCTTCGGCTGGGGCGCGGAATTGAATCTGGAAAACCTGTTCACCCAGTTGTTCAAAGAAGAAGGCGGTAAAGGCTACCCAAGCGATCGCGTTGCGCCGCAACAGCGCAACAAGAAGATTCTTGATGCTGTGAAAGCCGTCACCTTTAACGATTTGATTACTATCCTGAAAAACTTAGATCAGAATCTGGTAAAAGGCGCCATCGCAGGCCCTAAATTTCAGGCGTATTTCTTCGCAAACAGTAAGGATGAAGTCCTTACCCGCTTCATCAAAAGTCTGTTGGCTTAATTAAGCTCACTCAGCATGTAAAAAGTCACAAACAAGAGAGCTTGTGACTTTTTATTGCCTTCTTTCCGGTATTTTCATAGTGACTTTTCCTACCTCCTGGCTATCACCCTCTCTTCAACGTTCAATGCTTAACCAGATGTTCCAAAACAGATAAATACTACTTGACCGAAGTAGAGCGACTCACTATAGTAGCGCCCCGTTGCCGTCTATACGGCAACAATCCGGTGAGGTGTCCGAGAGGCTGAAGGAGCACGCCTGGAAAGTGTGTATACGTGAAAACGTATCGAGGGTTCGAATCCCTCCCTCACCGCCATATAGATTAAAAACGCCCCTGACGCAAGTCAGGGGCGTTTTTTTGTCATCCCCACCTGTGCGGGGATACCGCTAGTGGTTAATCATAGGCATTAAGCGTCCGCTGACACAGTTCAGAGCGAACACAGTCCTGCTTACCAAAAGAGACGATACCGATTAAATCATCTTCGGCAAACCGCTCAAGGGCGTCACGTAACCCGGATTTAACCCCTGAGGGCAAATCACATTGTGTAACATCGCCATTCACAATTACCGTCACATTCTCTCCCAAACGCGTCAGGAACATTTTCATTTGGTTCACCGTCACGTTTTGCGCTTCATCCAGAATAACCACTGCATTCTCAAAAGTCCGTCCGCGCATATAGGCAAACGGCGCAATCTCAACTTTGGCTATTTCCGGTCGTAAACAATACTGTATGAATGACGCTCCCAATCTCCGCAACAATATGTCATATACCGGGCGGAAATAAGGGGCGAATTTTTCGGCAATATCGCCCGGTAAAAAACCGAGATCCTCATCAGCCTGTAATACCGGTCTTGTTACAATAATGCGTTCAACCTCTTTATGAATAAGTGCTTCGGCAGCCTTGGCCGCACTCAGAAACGTTTTGCCACACCCTGCTTCTCCTGTGGCGAAAATCAACTGTTTATTCTCTATTGCAGACAAGTAATGCTCCTGGGCTGTTGTACGGGCTTCAATCATAGACGTGTCGCGGTTCTCCCGCGCCATACCTATTGATTCAATCCCACCCATATGAACCAGAGAAGTGACCGACTCTTCCTCACGTTGACGGTGACTACGTGATTCACGACGTATAACGCGTTTCGCTTCACGACGAGCTTTGATCACTGCTTTTTGTCTTCCCATAGCGGCACCTTACAGTTTGTTTCACTTACCGCGCTGCTGAACAGCGCGTGACGCTTCACTCACAAACGAGGTTGGCTTCCTTATTAAGCCGATAAAGAACCATTGTGGATTAATAAAGTAGATTGCGTTCCCCTTCGCGCCAAACGAAAACACGCTGAAGGGTATAACCGATGAGAAACGTTCGGACAGAAAAGAAAAGTTGGAAAAGGAAGAGAACGACAACAAACACAGAGCAGGAAATAAGTGGGAAAGTAACCCCTCGCATCGGCGAGTCAGAAGGCCAGAATATTGGTTTCGACTATTTAGTCCCGATAAGGACATTACCATTCGCGTTCCTCACTGTGACAACAACTATTCCGATGAATAATGATTGACCATATTAAGAACCACTGTTAATCATCAACCAGAAATTAGGACCAAATGATTTCAGTAGTATGACAGTGCAATAGTTTGCCTCTACTTTGCAAGCTTTTTTTACACTGTCATAACATTTACGTATAGTCGTCACTCGACAATTTTACAACATGCATTATCGAAAAACGGATAAATCTGGTCAGTAATGTTTCTGCCAGGCCAAATACTGATCATATTTTCTCAATGCGCTGCGATAAATGTTTTGTTCAAGATCGGGAAAAAAATCACAAATACACTGTTGTACAGTGTCTTTGGAGAATGTTTCGATTGGATAATTTTTCGCCGCCAGCAACTCATCCAAACGGCGCAGGCGAATGACATATTCACGCATAGTGCTATGTCTAACTTCCGTTTGCTCAATAAGATATTGGGTGAAGGCTTGAATCTTGAAATAGTTAGCCTGCGTATTACATAATACATCGCTGCAAAAACGACAGAGAGAAATTAGCTCCTGTTGCAGATCTGCCCATACTTCGTCATCAATAAATCGATCAATACCGCCAATAGATTTTTTATTAATCAACTGATTACGATAAACCAATGAAACGCGATCGAGTGCTTTATTACAGTGAGAACAGTGTGTTTGTTTATGTTTGAAATCTTTCAGATAACGGCTGAGAAGCTGTTTCTTCCGAATTGATTGAGGCATGAATCCATTCCATGAAAATATATTGTGATAACAATATTCCTACGCAGCGAAATTAAACATCATTCATTAATTTTACGCGCAGGCGCTTTATCGCCTGGCTATGCAACTGACTCACGCGTGACTCCCCTACTTCCAGAACCGCGCCGATCTCTTTCAAGTTCAGTTCTTCCTGGTAGTAAAGCGTCAGCACCAACTTTTCGCGTTCAGGCAGGTTTTCTATCGCTTCCATAACGCGATGACGCAAATTACCTTCCATCAGTTGGTGCAGCGGATTGGCATCTTCATTCCCTTCCAGCAGGGCTTCCGCGCTATCGCCGTGTTCTTCACGCCATTCATCGTAAGAAAAGAGTTGGCTATTGTTCGTATCCAACAAAATCTGACGATATTCTTCTAACGTGATATCCAAAGACTGCGCCACTTCCTGCTCGGTAGGCGTTCTGCCAAGCTGCTGTTCAGCCCGTTGCATCGCCTGTGCCACTTCCCGCGCATTACGCCGCACGCTCCGTGGAGCCCAGTCGCGACTACGCAATTCATCCAACATTGAGCCACGAATTCGTTGCACCGCATACGTCGTAAACGCCGTACCCTGTAAGGAATCGTAACGCTCAACGGCGCTGAGCAAGCCGATACTGCCAGCCTGAAGTAAATCATCCAACTCAACGCTCGCGGGGAGACGAACCTGTAAACGCAATGCCTCATGGCGCACTAATGGAACATAGCGCTTCCAAAGGGAGTTGTTATCCATTGTGCCTTCGGCGGTATACAGATCGCTCACAGTGACAAATACCTACGATAATAATGTTATCGACACTATTATGCTTTTGCGTAGAGTTACCAATTGCATGAATAGGGACGTAAAAGGGGGGTTATTTAGGATACGGGAAGCCTGTCAGATTTAAAAGACAGTATCGATTGCTCATCCTGTTTGTCGTGAGGTTACTACACGCCGCTTCTTAGTGGTGATACCTTAGGCTCAAAGCGGCGTGGTTAAAAGTGTGGCAGTGCCGCGCAGAAAATTACTCTTTTACCGAGGATATCACTGTCTGCATATCATCATCAGACAGGTCTGTCATCTGCTGTACCTGTTGTTGCGTCATCCCATTTTTCAGTAACTGACGGGCAATGCGTAACGCACTGGCTTTCATGCCTTGCTCCAGGCCTTCAGCCAACCACTTTTCTTTTCCGTGTCGCATGCCTTTCTCAAATAACTCCTGTGCAATAGTTGCCATCTGCTCCCCTCCCGGATACGTTTCCAGCGTGTCAATAAACGACGATAAATCGGATGTCTGCCCTGCCTGCATGATATAAAACATCAACGCCCGTTGTTGCTTCAAGGGCAGCGACCACAATTCCATCAACATCCCGATATTCCGCGCCAATTCCAACATATCACGCGTGCGAATATGCTTTTGCACCAGTTCCAGCAGCGCTACCCGGCGATGAGTTTTGATTTCCTCATCCGGGATCACGGTTAAATCCACTAAGGGGAACGCGGTGGTATACAGTTGTCGCGCCAGCGCCGGATCGCTGAAACTTTCCAGCCAGTTCAGACTGTAAGGATACGGACTACGCTCGCCATGATAAAACAGCAGCGGCACGACCAGCGGCAGGGTTCCGTTTCCCTGCGAAAGATGTTGCTGCATCGCCGCCAGCGCATAACGCAACAACCGGAACGCCATTAATTTGTCCGGTTTGCTCTGATGTTCGATTACGCAATAAATATAGCCTTTCCCCTGCGTGGTATGCAGCGAATAAAGTATATCCGATACGCGGGAACGTAACTTTTCATCCACAAACGAAGCGGATTCCCGTTTCAGCGTGTTGAAATCACAGTGCGCCAGAATATCCGGCGGCAGATGGATGGAGAGAAAATTCCGTGCGATAGCAATATCGCTGAGGAATTGTTTGAAGATCGCATCGTGCGATTGCATGGCCCGCTTCCCTGTGGTGATAGTCGTCAACTACCTTAGCGGACTGGCAATATCAGGGAAGCGGTAGGATGAAAAGTGTGGAAGCGTCTCGAAGAAAATTATGTATATTAATGAAAGTCCATCGCATTACGCGAAATATTATCATCTAAAAATTCAATTTTATTGTAGAACTTAAGATTATGTAGAATTTATGATGATTGCTCGCCGTCTCCTGCCAAACCAAATTTAACGCCTATTACAATGCATTTATCCTTGGAAAACTTATTTTTAGTGTTTTTTATTATAATATTTTATCACCGCTGCAATAACGCTAACACAGTCTTCGACACCTGATTTGCCTGTACCAGCACCGATGACGACGCCTGTTGTAATATTTGCTGCTTCGTCATGGCAGAAACTTCTTGCGCATAATCCGCATCCAGAATACGTGAACGTGCAGTGGAAGTGGCTAATGATATCTGCGCCAGAGTTGATCGGATCGATTCAAAGCGGTTCACCTGGCTGCCATACTCGCTGCGATAACCGTTTATTTTTTCTAATGCCTGATCAAAAGAAGCTAAGGCTTCATGAACCTGCTCAATCAGATCCAACCTCACCTCTTTAAGCCCCAGAGACTCACTATCCGATGGTGTTGGGTTGATAGTAACCGCTTGTGCATCCTCACCATAATCGGCGCTAACCATAAGCGCGGCAGGAGTACTGACCGGCGGCAAAACCGATTCTGATGAGGGTAATTGCGACGAATCAGGCAATTCATCCCAGGTCGCCTCACCGATAAATACGCCTTGGCCGATCACCATCACGATTAAATCTTCTGTCGTCTCATTAATATGAACACGCTCCTTGAATTTCATAACATTGATTCCATCGTTAAATTTTCTCGTGGATTTATCCTCATAACGGTCTCCATCACCACTATAAGTCATGGTCATTCCGTTATAAGAAACCAATGCACTACCGTTCAAATTAAAACTTTCACCTCCTTGAGCCAGATTTTCGGCAGAATAATTCGCCGTGGGTAAAAAACCGTTATCTTCGGTTAAAACCAATGAATCCGCCAATGCCGCATCTGTTATGCCATTTTGTCGCCAGACAATATCAGCATCAGTACCTTCCAATGGCGTTCCGACTACATGCCTTCCTTCACGATTAAAGATCTGAATATCATCGTCATAACTATATGAATTTATAGTAATGGTTTAATTTTTAGCACCCGCAGGAATATAAGCCAATGAGACAGTACCGGAAATAAAGGAGCGGCTGGTTCCACTGGTAGGAAATTTTTCCGAAAGCGGCGGTGTATTTCCCAGATTAGGGGACACTTCTCGCTGAATGGAAGGCGCCAGCGGGTGTTTACCAAACGCGTTGGTGGAATAGGCAATGCGATCAATTTCATCACGCAATTGCAGATATTCGGCATTTAGATTAGTACGGTCTGCATCCGACAGCATTCCGTTCGCCGCCTGAACCGCTAATACTCTTGAACGCTGTACCAGATTGTTAATTTCATCCAACCCGCCTTCCGCGGTTTGTATCAGACCGATACCGTCATTTAGCCCACGCGCGATAACATCATTGGCGTTCAGGTTGGCGGTCATACGATTGGCTATCGCCTGCCCCGCTGCATCATCCTTGGCGCTATTAATACGCATGCCGGAGGACAGGCGCTCGATAGCCTGGCTCAATGATGATAAACCCATCTTTTGATTTTGCGCAGTAAAAGAGAGAAAATTTGTATTATTTGTATTAATAGAAGTCATGATATGCCTGTTTAATATCATTATGCTGTCAGACTCCACTAACAGCATCTGAATAATTTGCATACTAAGGACAAATAAAAATCACTTATAAAAAAACAGCGATTTTAGTTAGAAAGGACTACGGAGTAATTCAAATCAAGAATAGCATTCTTGCCAGAATTTACGATATGATGAATACGTTAAGCCCGGGTGATTCGCTTGCTAATAGTATGCAGCAGCTTATGCGTAGGCTGCTTTTCCAACATCAATCTAATCGTATGGTTATGCCTGATATGCAAAATTCTAAAAATACCGACGACAATAACGCGCCTCTAATGATATCCGTCTGTATGATCGTTAAAGACGAAGCGCAGCACCTGGAGAATACGCTCCGCTCCCTTGCTCAATATTTCGATGACATCGTCGTCGTTGATACCGGCTCAAACGACAACTCAAAGGAAATCGCTAGCTGTTTCACCAATAAAATTTATGATTTTCAATGGATAGCCGATTTCTCCGCAGCCAGAAATTATTCTTTGCAATTTGCAAAATATGATTGGGTATTGGTTGTTGATGCGGATGAGGAACTCTCTTTTATCGATTTAACAGCTTTATCATCACTTATCGCTGCTCATCCAACAAGTATAGGAAGAGTCGAAAGAGTCGATTATATTGATGATCCAAACGGCGGCGATATTATTAGAGAGCGGATAAGCCGACTATTCAGAAAAGAACTTTATGTATATCGGGGCATCATCCATGAACAAGTTTCCGCCCGAAGCACTGCAATACCGGTCAACCACTTTCAAGTGCCTATCAGACTGAACCATATTGGCTATCAAAAAAATATCCTGCATAACAAAGATAAAATCGTTAGAAATATTACGATGCTAAAAACGGCAATCGATGAGAATCCCTCCGATCCCTATTTACACTATCAATTAGGCAAAAGTTACTATCTGGCAAAAGACTATTTATTAGCCTCGGAAACTTTTAGCACGGCACTTGGCTATCAGACGGATTTTTCTTATGAATATAATGAGCAATTAATAGAAAGTTACGGCTATACACTTATTAATCTTGGTGAATATAAACAGGCTTTAAGCATTCTTGAGTATGAACAATACTGCCATTCAACAGATTTTACCTTCCTGAAAGCGCTGATATTAATGAATAATGGCGATCTCCAACAAGCAGTCAATATTTTCTTATCATGCACTCAGCTGCCGCCGGGACGCAGTGATGGCGTAAATACTTATAAAGCCAATTATAATGTTGGCGTAATTCTGGAGTGCTCTGGGATGCTAAAGGAAGCCGTGAGTTTTTACCAGAAATGCGATAATTATAAGCCTGCGGTTGACGGCATTTTAAGGATTGGCAAACAAGTATAAATATTATAGTTGTTTTGCAATATTTGGGAATTCGCCAGATTAGCCCGAAGAATTGAGAGGTTTGTGTGTTAATTTTTAAAATTTGGTGACCGTTTAAACGGTCACTAAGCAATCTTATATTATGTTCTTGTGATAACAAAAAAAATAAAATCCTTTAGCGTTTATAAGCAAATAAATTTACTTTAGCATATTTCCCTTTTATGGTCTTAAGCATCGCGATAACCTTTATCTGGTCCTGTTCCATAAAATCAATTGGCGGACAGCCGTGCTTTTTTATAAAATGGTCAATGGCCGCGCTTTTTATATTTTCATAGTTATCTTTGCTGCATATCGTTGACTGTTTTTCACTCCAATCATCATCACCCAAATATTTTTCAGAATCAGGGATATCAGCAAAATAACCAAAAGGCGGATGCATTCCCGCTTTATAGGCTAAAACAGTATGATCGACATGCTCCATTGCATTGTAATAGTTTTCATCCATCAAGCCAATTTTTTTAAGGCATTGAAGTGAATAGTAGGAGAATGCCCCGACACAAAAACCAAACAGCGGCAATTTAAACTCTTTATATGTTGCCACCAGATTGGGTGTCGGCATGTAACTCTCATCATGATTGCTATGACCATGCTGACTAAAGTTAAGATGCTGAATGCCCGTCACTTTGGAAATAAAGATATATTGCTCAAACACACGTTTATCTTTTATGTAGATATCATCTTCTATGATAAAGAAGTGATCCACTTTTCTATCAAGTAAGTACTGCAACGCTTTATTTTTACTTTTTCCCACACCCAGATTGACTTCATTCTTGATAATAGTGTGCGATATTGCATCGAATTGGGAAAAATCGTTTCCATCATTTATAATGACAAATTCATCGATCACATCGAACGGCAAAGATTGATACAACCGCAGCAGACCATCTGGTCTGTTATAGGTTACAATGCCAACGCCTATTTTCTTTCCATTAATCATAAGAATTCCCCCCTTACGCCAATATCATGCTGGCAACCAAGCCTTCTGCCAATCCGCCAGTCCATCCCCTTCCAGCATCCAGTCGCGGTAAACCTCTGCGCGCAACTGATCACCCATTTTTTCACTCTCATCCATATCCGCCAGATGCATGCGAATAGCTTCCATCCAGTCTTTAAATCGATTATTTACCCGTGTAACGGGCAAACCACAACGATAAGGTTCGATATCGGTACAAATCACTGGAATGCCGCAGGCTCCCAATTCCAGCAGACGCAAATTGCTTTTACATTCGTTGAATTGGTTATATTCCAGCGGCACCAGCGCTAAATCTAAATTAAGGCTGGCGGTTTTTTGCGGGTAGTATTCGATGGGTACGCCGGCATGAAACTCGCATTGAATACCTTCCGGTTTCATCCCCATAAATACCCATTCCACCTCATTTTCCAATTCTTTAATCACCGAACGCAGCAACATTAAGTCTCCCCGGTGGCTGCTGCCCCCGGCCCAACCGATACGGGGTTTACGCCCCTGCCGCCGCAGGCTGTTCAATCCTTTCCACCATGAAACAGGCAACCGATTACAGGCCACACGAATATCCGAATGATAAGCAGAATACGCGTCCGCCAACGCCGGAGTGGAAACCACCACCCAGTCAACAGACTCTAATGCGCGACGAAAATTCTTAATCCGCTCCTGCAAAAAGTTTTTTCTATTACCACTATTAATTGGAATGTTCAGGATGTAATCATCAAATTCCGCCACGATATGCGCATGAGTATATTGGCGGTATCTTTTTACAATCTGTGGCATATGCGGCCCATAAGCTAACTGCGCAATAATCACGTCCGGCGAGAGGCGTTCCACATCCAGCACATCCGCCATACCATGTTTTAAACCGCCTTCTATATGCATTTCCTGCTCCAACGCCTGAAACGGGAACATGACCCGATAATGACCGCAACCATACCAGTCCGAGTGATTCGCCAACACTACCGGCAAAGGGCGACCAGGCAAAGGAAGCTGGCAACGCGCCATATCCGGCGCCAGACCAAACCCCGGCGCATTGCGGCCAAAATCCGGGTGATAATGCGGGTCGTCGACTAACTGTGCAAACCATCGCTGATACAAGGGTTCGATATCCTGAATCCGGGGCATGGCGGATACCCCAAAGCGCGCCAGCAGACGAGAGGCGCCGCCCATATGACGGAGATGCGCATCCGGTGTCCATACCGTCAGATAGCCCTGTTGCTGTGCTTTCAAGGACAGATCGACATCGCCGAAATAGGCAGGAAATTGCTCCGCATCAAAGCCGCCTAATTCATTGAACACGTCGCGACGCATCATCATGCAGGCAGCGCTGACAGCGCCGGAATCATGTGTCACCTGCAAAAGCCGCATATATCCAGGCGCCTCTGCGTCCAATCCTTGAAAGGCGATTCCGGCGCTGCCGTTCAGTCCCAACACCATCCCCCCATGCTGAATGCGCCCATCCTCAAAGGTCATTTTAGCGCCGACAATGCCGACCTCCGGGCGCAAAGCATGTTGCAGCAACGCTTGCAACCACTCGCCGTTCAATATCACCGTATCATTGTTCAAAAATAGCAACACATCGCCATGAGCGTGCGTCGCTGCATAATTGTTGATGGCGGAAAAATTGAATTCCTCATGCCATTGCAGCACCCGTATCTGCGCCAACCCCATCTCAGCCAGACGTTGCAAAAACTGGCAGGCCCCCGGTTCAGTAGAACCATTATCCACCAGCAGCAGCTCGTAGCGGGAATACTGCGTTTTTTCCATCAAGCTTTCTACGCATTCGCTAAGCAACACCAGATGGTCACGCGTTGGAATGATGATAGAAACCAACGGTTGCAAGTCATGCTGATACTGAATGCGCCACGTCCCTGCGCTGTTTCCCGGCACAATCGTTCCCTGGATCTGGCAGCGGGCCAGGTGACGGGCCAATATTTGAGGATAAGCAAGGGACAATTCGGCGCCGGATAAGCAGTCATACAGACTGTCACTGGTGTAGATCAGGACATCAGGGATATGCGCCACCGCCTGCGGACCGACCTGCTCGATTACTTGCCACACCGTGTCGAACACTCCAAATATGCCCAACTGCACATCCATCCCCTGAGAGCGGCGCAGACTGTCAACACTCAGTGCCAGGTTACGTCCGATGTAAGGATAACTACGCAACAAATCGATATTGCAGGCAGGTTTCAGTACCGGATTCACAACCTCGCCTTTCTGCCAGTGCGCCTCGTCCATATAGAACACCAGCGCCTGTTCATGACGTAGCCGATATTCGGCCAGCAACAGCAATGTTTGGGGCAAAAGCCGATCGCCGGCATGTAAGATCAAAAGAAATGAAGCAACGGTCTGCTCCACCAACCGGTTTATCTGAGAAATACCGCTATTATCCGCTGGCAGCCAGTTCACATCGCCCGGAATCTCCGCCGGACACTGCGCCGCGATCAAATAAACCTCACTGGCGGGTTGCCAGAGTTCTTGCACACTTTGCCAGGAGTTGACGATCGCCGCGGAAGATTCATCATCTCCCGCCACTATCGCGATCGCAGTCTGTCCGAGTTCCGGCTGATTATGGATATAAGCTTGTAAAAGTGCGCGTCGGGCCGGCGTGATCTGACGTTCGTCCAACCATTTGCCGACGGAATAAGCTGGTTTGGTTTTATCGCGTAACGTCTGGTTATGCAGCGTTAAACGCTGCCATTCCTGATCGGAAATCGTCTTTAGCGATGGCGCGGCAAGATTTTCAAGCAGTGTAGAAAGTTGCTCCGAAAGACGATAATTAACGGCATATTCTCCGCATGATCGCCGTGCCGACGCCAACGCGTTTGCATACCCGTCGACGATCTCACGCGCCGCATCATCAACGGATAAATCACGTGCCTGATGGTACGCGCGAAACAGATCAGGCTCCCATCGCCCCGTCCCCAAATACCCCAGAACCCCGTGACCGCGATACAAATACACCGGAATGCCCGCGCACACGGCATATTGCGCAATCCGTCCGTTGGCGATAACGGCATCGTATTCATTCCATAACGCGGGCAGGTCGGGCATTACCTGCTCACGCCTTTTTATATCGCATTGTACTCCCAGCGCCTGTAGCGCTTGCGCCAGCATAACGAAATGGTTATCCAGACGATCCACTACCAGCAGCAATTTCTTTAATGCCACCGGTTTTTCATCAGGCCGCCACGGAACGAAATAACGTTCAGGCACCGGGTTGGCGAAGACGTTTATCAGCGCTTCGTTAATACCGCTGTCGCGCAAAAGATCTTTCATACCTGACACGCTGACCAGCACATTATCAGCCAACCGGTTTTCACACTGTATATCCGGCGGCATCTCTTCCCGTGTTTGCATCGCCAGGTGATGAAACAGGATCCGGCCAGATATACCACCATTCAGCAAGCGTGTCAGCAGCGCCGGACTGAGCGCGCCGTATTGCAACCAGAGCAGGTCGTACTCCCCGGCGTACTGGTACTCCTCATCATCGCTAATCCATAAAGGCGCATCGCCGAACTGCTGTTCAAAATCGTCTTTGAGCAGAGAAGTGTAGCGATGCGTATAGACATCCACTTGCCAGCCCCGCGCCAGAAACGCATCAATGACGTCACGCGTCGCCAACGCCTCATCGGAATAATCGGTCAACTGCAACGTGGAAAGATAAACATGCGGCATAACGCCATTCCTTCGGGTGGATTAACGGCAATATTGTAGTTAGTATGCAAGAAACGCGGGTTATTCGATGCGCGGAGAACCGGATAAAAATCGGCGCTAATAACAGAATTAAAAAACCCGGCGTTGCCGGGTTTGAAGAAAAATCAGACAGGTATTGATTATTGCAGCAGAGACAGAACAGTCTGCGGAACCTGGTTGGCCTGAGACAGTACAGAAGTACCAGCCTGTTGCAGAATCTGCGCCCGACTCATGTTGGACACTTCCGTCGCGTAGTCTGCGTCTTGAATACGGCTGCGAGCGGCAGACAGGTTGTTAATGGAGTTGTTCAGGTTAGTGATGGTGGATTCGAAACGGTTCTGAATCGCACCCAGGTTGCTACGTGCGGTATCCACGCTTTGCAGAGCGGTATCAACCGCGTCAACGATAGTCTGAGCCAAGCCACCGCTACCACCAACAGCACCGCTTAAATCAGCTGCAAGAGCAGTTACAGCGGCAGCGACACCACTTGCCAGGCCGCCACCTGTGGTAGCATTGACCAGTGCGCCTGAGTCAATGGTGATAACTTCGTCAGAACCGGTATTAGCGCCAACCTGAATGCTGATGCCGCCGGAAGCGGAACCGTCCAGCAGTTTGGTGCTGTTGAAAGTTGCAGAGCTGGCTACACGGTTGATTTCGTCCAGACGCTGTTGCATTTCAGTCGCGATTGATTCACGGTCAGTTGAACTGTTGGTATCGTTAGCCGCCTGAACCGCCAATTCACGGATACGTTGCAGGTTGTTGTTGATTTCGTTCAGGTTGCCTTCGGCAGTTTGCGTCAGAGAGATACCATCGTTGGCGTTACGGGCAGCCTGAGTCAGACCTTTAACCTGAGCGGTCATACGGTTGATAATCGACTGGCCGGTAGCGTCGTCTTTGGCGCTGTTGATACGCTGGCCGGAAGACAGACGTTCGATGGCGGTACCCAGAGAAGACTGAGATTTGTTCAGGTTGTTCTGAGTCGTCAGAGACATGATGTTAGTATTGATTACTGCCATAATAGCGATTCCTTAATCAGTAAGTGTAGATTTCGGGTTAGACCCACGGGTTCATCCCCGTCGCTAACATTTATCGGAATGCTTTTGGGAAGCTTTAATTTTTTTTATCCAAAACTGCAACATTCTTCTTATAGCCTGCCTTTTTATCCGCTTATTCGGACGATTGCGCGGCATGCCAATGCGGTATGGTATAAATCTCTATTTATCATTCCCGATTTACCGAATAATTATTCTAAACTTCAGAAACAATCAGCCGATAATCTGTCTTGTAACTTTCTCGCTAACAGGATAAGGATCTTGTCATGGCAAATATTTCATCTTTGGGGGTCGGTTCCGGCCTGGACTTAAGTACGCTGATCACCAAGATTCAGACGGTGGAAGAACAAACGCGCCTGACGCCTATCACCACTCAGCAAACCAGTTATAAAGCGCAACTTAGCGGCGTCAGCGCGCTCAAAAGCGCCCTTGATAAACTGAACACCGCCACCAATGCGTTGGCCAAGTCGGAATCCTTCGGCATTACCGCAGGTTCAATCGATGCTATCAATAATACTTCGGTTACAAGCACCAACACCGCGTTCACCGCCACCACGGACAGTAAAGCGGTAGCGGGTAACTATAGCGTCAGCGTCAGTCAACTCGCTCAGGCCCATTCCATTCTTTCAGCCACGCACAACAGCGCAACCGACGCGCTGGGAAGCGCCGACGGCACGCTGACCATCACTCAGGCCAATGGCGAGAAGCTCGAAATCGCCCTTACTGGCGGTGAAACATCGTTGAATGATGTGCGCGACGCCATCAATAAGTCAGAAGGCGGGGTGAGCGCCAGCGTAATCAAGGCAAACGACAATAACTACTATTTGATGCTAACGGCGAAAGATACCGGCACCGAGTCAGCGATCACCGTAGAAGACAGCAGCGGAACGTTGGGTAATTTCACGCAGCAGGTGGCGGCGCAAAACGCCTTAATCTCCATCAACGGCATTGAGGTCGAACGCCAGAGCAACACCATCGACGACGCGCTGGAAGGCGTTACGCTGACGTTGAAGGCCACCACCACAGAAGGCAAGCCGGAAACGCTGGATATTTCCCAGGACATCACCGGCATGAAAGATGCCATTACCGCCTGGGTAAACGCCTATAACTCGGTGTTGGACGTCATCTCCGCCCAAACCAAATACACGGCGGTTGAAGCCGGGGAAGAACAGAGCAGTAGTAACGGTTCGTTGATTGGCGATAGCACGGTGCGCGGCATTCAGAGTCAACTGAGAAGCTACCTGACCACCATTCAAAGCGAAAGCGGCGATTTCAGCATTATGGCGGATCTGGGGATCACTCAGAATTATAAAACCGGCAAGCTGGAAATTGACAATGCCACGCTGGAAAAAGCGCTGAAGGAAGAACCGGGCAACGTCAAAGCGTTTTTCGTCGGCGACAGTAAGGAAACCGGCCTGGCCACACAAGTCCGCAGCTATCTGCAAGATGTGCTGGATACGACGGATGGGGTGCTGAAAACCAAAGAAGATGGCATCAATACCACGTTGAAAAAGCTGGATACGCAATATACTCAGGCCGAAGCCGCCATTGAAGCCTTGATCACCCGCTATCAGACCCAATTCACCAAGCTGGACTCGCTTTTGTCGCAGAACAACAATACCTTAAGCTATCTGACGCGGCAGTTCAGTTCAACCAGCAGCAGCTAAATGAAAAGGAGCATTGATGTATAACATGAAAGGCAGCCAGGCCTATGCCCGCGTGGGTCTGGAAAGCGCGGTAATGAGCGCCAGTCCGCATCAGTTAATCGTCATGCTGTTCGATGGCGCGCGTAGCGCAATGGTGCGCGCGCGTATCCTTATGCAGCAAGGGGATATTCAAGGTAAAGGCGCGGCCTTGTCAAAAGCCATCGACATTATCTCAAATGGCCTGAAAACCGGATTGGATATGGAGAAAGGCGGTGAATTGACGGAGAATCTCGCGGCGCTTTACGACTATATGACGCAGCGCCTGATGCTCGCCAACCTTCATAACAACATCGGGTTTATTGAAGAAGTTGAAGCGCTTCTGGAAAATATTGCCGACGCCTGGCGCCAGATCGGTCCCAAATATCAATTGCAATCGGCTCAGGAAGTATAGCAATGGACAATCTCCATCAGCTTGTAAAAGATTATCAGCAACTTCAGTCTCTTAGCCGCAAGATTCTGGGATTGGCGTCAAACGGTTTATGGGACGAGTTGGTCGAGTTGGAGATTGTCTATATTCAGACGGTGGAAAATCTGACTAAATACCCTATTCCAGATAACATCGACAGTGTGATGCGATTACACTTTCGAGAGATTTTACAGGAAATCATTGATACCGAATCGAAAGTAAAAGAACTACTGCAAAAAAGAATGGATGAATTGAGCACATTGATGAAGCAAACCGTCGCACAACAAAATGCCAACATCGCCTACAATGAATTTGCCACACGCAATTGGCATCCCGATGGTACGAATGGCAATTAATGCGTACCGATAACCCCGTCCTCAGTAGCGGTTGTTTACTCCCTGTTTATTACACGAAAAACCAGAGGCCATTATCAGCCACTGGCTTTTCGTTTTTACTGTCCGAAAAAATATCGTCGATCTGTAAAAACGACGAATGACGAATAATGACAGTAACGGAATAAATTTACAGGCAAAATCGATATATAGATGTCAGCGGCCCATCACACCGACATATTCATCACTTCCTGATAGGCTGACACCAGCTTGTTTCTAACCTGAATCCCCATTTGCATGGAGATGGATGATTTTTGCAGATCCACCATCACATCATTCAACGCCACGCCGGGAACGCCCAGCGTGAAATTCTGGGCCTGCGCCCGCGCCGACTGTTGCGTGTCGCTGATCTTATCGATGGCGGATTTCAACTCGCTCGCAAACCCCGGCTCGATAGTGGGTCTGGCGCTGGGTGTATTATTAGAAGCTTGCAGCGCGGTAACCTGCATCTGCTGTAATACGCCTTCAATACCTTGAACTGACATAACACCTCACTTATTCGTCATAACCCTTGGCCACGACAATCATTCCCACAACAATCATTCCCACAACAACGTCACAGTATGCCTATTACACGGCAATAACCCTACCATACCCAGGCGCAACTAAATGGCGTAATTAGCGTTAAAAATGTCACCTTATCGACCCATCGATTTTTCGTTTACGGAAAATAATGTCATGCCGATAAATATGGGCGAATGTTTTATTGATTGCGCAATGAGGGAGTTCTGTTTTGTCACGTCACAACGTTAAGTCTATCGTTCAACAATCAAGCAGAGATCGAGTATGAGCGCCTCGTTAACCGGCACTGCTACCGGTAAGAACAGTTTTGGCGAAATACTCAACCGATTACGCGCCAACCCTAAAATTCCTCTATTAATCGCGGCTGCAGCTACCATTGCCATTGTCGTCGCTTTGGCGTTATGGGCCAGAGGCCCGGATTACCGTGTACTTTATAGCAATATCAATGATCGCGATGGTGGGGCAATCGTCAGTGAACTGACCAAGCTTAACATTCCTTACCGTTTTTCCGACAGCGGCGGCGCGTTAATGATCCCCGCGGAGAACGTTTACGAGACGCGTTTACGCCTTGCACAACTGGGCTTGCCAAAAGGGGGCGCGGTTGGTTTTGAATTGCTCGATCAGGAAAAATTCGGCATTAGCCAGTTCAGCGAGCAGATTAATTATCAACGCGCGCTCGAAGGCGAACTGTCAAGAACCATTGAAACCTTAGGCCCGGTGCAAAATGCGCGGGTGCATTTAGCGATCCCAAAACCGTCTCTCTTTGTTCGTGAGCAGAAATCCCCTTCCGCTTCCGTCACATTAGCGTTACAGCCGGGTCGCGCCTTGGATGAAGGGCAAATCAACTCCATTGTTTACATGGTGTCGAGCAGCGTTTCAGGGTTACCGCCCGATAACGTCACCGTCGTTGACCAAACTGGCCGCCTGCTGACGCAGGCGGGCGGCAGCGGTCGTGATCTGAATGCCGCCCAACTCAAATACAGCAATGAAGTTGAGGCCATGTATCAACGCCGTATTGAGGCCATCATTGCACCTATCGTCGGCATGGGAAATGTACATGCTCAGGTAACCGCGCAAATTGATTTCTCGGCGCGTGAGCAAACCGATGAGCAGTATCAGCCCAACCAACCGCCAGACAAGGCGGCGGTGCGTTCTCAACAAACCAGCCGGAGTGAACAACGTGGCGGCCAGAATGTCGGCGGCGTGCCTGGCGCATTGTCCAATCAGCCCGCGCCCGCGCCTAATGCGCCGATTGAGACGCAACCGAATAACAACGCCAATGCCAATAATCAGGCCGGTCAACAAAATAATAATGCGGCGGGTACGCAGGCAAATGCCAATGCGAATACCGCTGTCCAGACATCCAACATCCGTGACGATGCCACGACAAACTACGAAGTAGACAAAACCATACTGCACACCAGGCACAGCACTGGTGGCGTAAAACGCTTGTCTGCGGCGATCATCGTAAATTATTTACCGCCGGGTGAAGACGGCAAGCCCGTTGCACTGACGGAAGATCAAATTAAACAGATTGAAACCGTGGCTCGCGAAGCAATGGGGTTCTCTGCCGAACGTGGTGATTCATTAAACGTGGTCAACACGCCGTTTATGGAATCCACTGAAGGCACAGGCGAACTCCCCTTCTGGCAGCAACAAGCGTTTTTCGATTTGCTGATAGAAGCGGGCCGCTGGTTGCTGGTATTGATCGTCGCCTGGATCCTCTGGCGTAAACTTGTTCGTCCTCAGTTGCAGAGAAAAACCCAGCAACAGGAAGCGGCATTGGCGGCTGCGGCCAGCCTGAATAAAGGTAGTGATGATGATGTTGTTGTTAACCTCAGCGCGTCTGAAGCCGAACAACAGCGGAAATCTCAGCAACGGGTCAGCGCTGAAATGCAGAGCAACCGGATACGTGAACTGGCGGAGAATGACCCGCGCGTGGTCGCATTGGTCATTCGTCAATGGATGAGTACTGAACTATGAACCTGACGGGAACAGAAAAAAGCGCCATCTTATTGATGACCATCGGCGAGGATCGGGCAGCGGAAGTTTTTACTCACCTTTCCACCAAAGAGGTGCAACATCTCAGTTCCGCTATGGCTAACCTTCGCCAGGTATCGCAGCAGCAGTTGATTGAGATACTCAAAGAGTTTGAGGCGGACTCAGAGCAATATGCGGCTCTCAGCGTCAATGCCGGTGATTACCTGCGCTCAGTGCTGGTGAAAGCGCTTGGCGAAGAGCGCGCATCCAGCCTGCTGGAAGATATTCTGGAAAGCCGTGAAACATCCAGTGGCATGGAAACCCTGAACTTTATGGAGCCGCAGACCGCCGCAGACCTTATTCGCGACGAGCATCCACAGATTATCGCCACTATATTAGTGCACCTGAAACGGGCGCAGGCCGCCGACATCCTGGCGTTGTTCGACGAGCGTTTACGTAATGACGTCATGCTGCGTATCGCCACCTTCGGCGGCGTGCAGCCATCGGCGTTGGCCGAATTGACCGATGTGCTCAACGGTTTGCTGGATGGACAAAACCTCAAACGCAGCAAGATGGGCGGTATCCGTACTGCTGCTGAAATCATCAACCTGATGAAAACACAGCAGGAAGAGGCCGTCATTGAAGCGGTACGCGAATTCGATGGCGAACTGGCGCAAAAGATCATCGACGAAATGTTCCTGTTCGAAAACCTGGTGGATGTGGACGATCGCAGTATTCAGCGTCTGCTTCAGGAAGTGGAATCCGAGTCGCTGCTGCTGGCATTGAAAGGCGCCGAAGAGCCGTTGCGCGAAAAATTCCTGCGCAATATGTCCCAGCGTGCGGCGGAAATTCTGCGCGACGACCTGGCGACACGCGGTCCGGTACGTATGTCTCAGGTCGAAAACGAACAGAAAGCGATTTTGCTCATCGTTCGTCGTCTGGCGGACAGCGGCGAAATGATTATCGGCGGCGGCGAGGATGCTTATGTCTGATGCCTCTAACAATCTTGCCTGGCAGCCCTGGCAACTGAACGACCTGGCCTCACCGACCAAGTTTGAAACCGTGGCGGATGAACCGGAAACGTCAGCGCCCGAAAACAGTGGCGAGGCGCAAGCGCCGTCATTGGAAGACAAGTTGATGACGCTTCGGGAGAAGACGCAACAGCAAGCGCGGGAGAGCGGGTTTGCGCAAGGTCATCAACAAGGTTATGACGCCGGTTATCAGGAAGGGTTGAGCAAAGGGCAACAAGCAGGCATGAAAGCGGCGTTGCAGCAACAGCAACCGATGATTGAACAGATGCAGCAGATGGTGACGGAATTCCAGCAGACGCTGGATGCGCTGGATAGCGTGATACCGGCTCGTCTGATGCAACTGGCATTAACCGCCGCCAAACAGATTATCGGGCAACCTCCGGTCTGTGACGGCACGGCGCTGCTCGGTCAGATTCAGCAATTGATCCAACAGGAACCGATGTTTTCCGGGAAAACACAGTTGCGTGTGCATCCTTCTGATTTGGAGCGAGTCGAACAACATCTGGGCCCGACGCTCAGCCTGCATGGTTGGCGGTTACTGGCCGATAATCAGCTTCATCCCGGCGGCTGCAAGGTCAGTGCGGAAGAAGGCGATCTTGACGCCAGCCTCGCGACGCGCTGGCATGAACTCTGCCGCCTGGCGGCGCCGGGAGAGTTATGATGACCTCTCGCCTTGGCCATTGGCTTTCCTTGCTGGACGCCTTCGAAGAGCGTATCGCCGATACGCCCCTGGTGCGTCGCTATGGCCGGTTAACCAGGGCGACAGGTTTGGTTTTGGAAGCCACGGGATTGCACATGCCCTTAGGCGCAACCTGTTTTATCGAGCGTCAAAACGGAAATCAGGTGACGGAAGTTGAAAGCGAGGTTGTCGGCTTTAATGGCCAAAAACTCTTTCTCATGGCATTGGAAGAAGTTGAGGGGATCACGCCAGGCGCCAGAGTCTATGCGCGCGCCGGGCAGGAAGGCAGCACCCAGAGTAAACAATTGCCGCTGGGCCCAGAGCTTCTGGGCCGCGTGCTGGATGGCGGCGGCAAGCCATTAGACGGCCTGCCTTCGCCCGACACCGGTTATCGCGCGGCGCTGATTACCGCCCCGTTCAATCCATTACAGCGTACGCCGATAGAAAACATACTGGATGTCGGGGTGCGCGCCATTAATGCGCTTCTGACCGTTGGCCGCGGACAGCGTATGGGGTTGTTTGCCGGTTCAGGCGTAGGGAAAAGCGTTCTGCTGGGGATGATGGCCCGTTATACGCAGGCGGATGTCATCGTCGTCGGCCTGATTGGTGAACGTGGACGCGAAGTTAAAGATTTTATTGAAAATATTCTCGGCACTGAAGGCCGGGCGCGTTCGGTTGTCATTGCTGCGCCAGCCGATGTGTCACCGTTATTAAGAATGCAGGGCGCCGCTTATGCGACCCGTATTGCAGAAGATTTTCGTGACCGAGGTCATCATGTTCTGCTGATCATGGACTCCCTGACTCGCTATGCCATGGCCCAGCGTGAAATTGCGCTGGCTATCGGTGAGCCGCCCGCAACCAAAGGTTATCCGCCTTCGGTTTTCGCCAAATTGCCGGCGTTGGTGGAGCGCGCGGGGAATGGCATTCATGGCGGCGGATCGATTACCGCTTTCTATACCGTACTGACGGAAGGCGACGATCAGCAAGATCCCATTGCAGACTCAGCGCGCGCCATTCTGGATGGACATATCGTTCTATCGCGCCAATTGGCTGAATCGGGACATTACCCGGCCATTGATATTGAAGCTTCAATCAGTCGTGCGATGACAGCATTGATTGATGAAAATCATTACGCCGCGGTGCGGCAATTCAAACAATTATTATCCAGCTATCAACGTAACCGGGATTTGGTCAGTGTCGGCGCGTATGCCGCAGGTAGCGATCCGATGTTAGATAAGGCAATTCGTCTGTATCCGCAGTTAGAGGCTTTTCTGCAACAGGGAATGTTTGAACGGAGCAGCTATGAAGGGGCTTGCCAGGCTTTAAACACGATCTTCCCTCATAACGGGCAGGAGAATAGATGAAGACGCAGTCACCTTTAGTCACATTACGTGAACTGGCGCAAAAAGAGGTTGAAAAAGCCGCTGGACAGCTAGGTCAGGTGCGTAAAGCATTTCAGCAAGCTGAACAGCAGTTGAATATGCTGTTAAACTATCAGGATGACTATCGTCAAAAATTAAATACCACCATGACCGATGGTATGGCTAATAATAGCTGGCAGAATTATCAGCAATTTATTCAAACGTTGGACAACGCGATTGAACAACATCAGCAACAGCTTTTACAGTGGACTTCGCGTCTGGATCTGGCGATGAAGACCTGGCAGGAAAAGCAGCAGCGCTTGAACGCCTTCGAAAAGTTGCAAGACCGGGAAACGATAAGGCAATTGCTCAAAAATAACCGTATAGAACAAAAACAGATGGATGAATTCGCCCAGCGGGCCTCACTGAGGAAAACAGAACAATGAAACTGTCTGCATTACCTATCACGACAAGTACTGGCGATGCCAGCAGTTCAGTAGATTCTCTGTTGAACCAGGGGACGTTGCCGAAAGATTTTGTGGAACTACTGAGCAAGCATTTATCGTTGTCCTCCGATTCATCGGGCGATCCCGCCATCGTTGGCGCCGAGGCGGATAAAGAAGCATTGCTGAACACGTTGCGCAAAGATATCAGCGCATTGGATGGCGATGATTTGAATGCTGTTCTTGCTTCCTTTCGCTCATTATCCGGCGCGCTGACGCCATCAGGTGAACAGGCGGCAGAAAATACCCTCCCCTCAGATAAAGTAGAAAAATCAGCCGCCAAAGAAGATGAAGAAAATAGCGTTACTGAGGCGACAACGGCCATGCAAGCATTATTTGCCATGTTGCCAACGATATCAGGAACCAGCACCGTCGTGGATGGCGCTATTTCAGGCAAAGGGCTTAATCTGTCTGAACTTGCGGGAAGCAAGCGTCAGGACTTAACAACAGCGTTAGCCGGTGCGGACGACGCCGCTGGTGATATTGAAGATGCGTTATCCCAACTGTCAGGCGCTTCGGCTTCAACCTCGTCCGCCAAAGTTACTGGCGAGAAACATGCCGCCCAGCAATCAGTGACGGGCGAGACTGCTGATGACCTTGCCAAATTTTCAGCGATAACCGCACAAATAAGTAACGACAGTGGTAATCAGGAGTCAGCGCCGACAGCGAGCAATAACCTGCAAACGCCGCAGGTTTCTCTCGCTTCGAATGTGCAACCCACATTGTCCAGCGCCCCCGCCACGCCACAGACGCCGGTAAATACTCAGCTAAACGCGCCGTTCGGTTCTCCGCAATGGCAGGATGCTTTAGGCCAGCAAATCATGATGTTCAGCCGTAACGGACAACAAAGTGCGGAATTACGCCTTAATCCTCAGGAGTTAGGCTCAATCCAAATCAGTCTGAAAATTGATGATAATCAGGCGCAGATTCATTTGGTATCGGCGAATAGCCAGGTTCGCTCCGCACTGGAGGCGGCATTGCCTCATTTACGTAATGCCATGGCGGAGAGCGGGATAAACCTTGGGCAAAGCAGCGTGGGAAGCGATGCTTCCGGCTGGCAGCAAACACAACAACAGACGGCCAGTCATGGCGATACCAGTGGCAACAACGCCTCTTACCGACAGCAGTTTGGCAATACGTCCGAAAATGTGGGTGATGCACTTGAAGTCCCAGCGCATTTGCAATCAATGGCCACTTCAGTCAATGGCGTTGATATTTTCGCCTGATGTTGAAGTAAACGAATAAGTTAACGCGGTTTTCCTGGTCTATTCTCTGTATTGAACAGTTGAATAGACGGGATAATCATTAACATTATGCATTTGTTTATTGTTGGCGTAACTCCGCAATAAATATTAATAAATGACAGGAATTATCTTTGGCTATGTCTGATATGCAAGTCCGTCCAGGACGAAAGCGCTCTGTTTGGCTCATATTACTGATTATTGTTGCTCTCGCCGCCATTGGCGCGGCGGGCGTCGCCTGGTGGATGTTGAATCAGCAAAACGCCGCTACCGCAGAGCAAAAAGCACCGCCTCCGCCAGAACCTGTTTTCATGCCATTGGACACGTTTACTGTCAATCTGGTTAACGCAGACAACGATCCTGATCGCGTATTGTACGTCGGTTTCACATTGCGCTTACAGGATGAAGAAACCCGCGCTCGCCTGACCAACTATCTGCCGGAAGTGCGCAGCCGTTTATTGCTGCTGCTCTCTCGCCAGGACGCCCTTGAGCTTGCCAATGAGCAGGGAAAACAAAAATTGGTGGAACAAATCAAACAAGTGTTAAGTCCGCCATTGGTTCCTGGTCAGCCGGAGCAAATCATTACCGATGTTTTGTTCACTGCTTTTATACTGCGGTAATTGATTATGGGCGATAGCATTCTTTCACAAGCGGAAATTGACGCGCTCTTAAATGGCGACAGTGGCGATAGCGCCGACGATGCCAATGCATCAGCGAAAACGGATGGCGACGTCAAGCCATATGACCCCAATACGCAACGTCGTGTTATTCGTGAACGTTTGCATGCACTTGAAATCATCAATGAGCGCTTTGGCCGTCAGTTTCGTATGGGGCTGTTCAACCTTCTGCGTCGTAGTCCTGACATTACGGTGGGACCTATTAAAATTCAGCCCTACCATGACTTTGCGCGAAACTTGCCTGTTCCGACCAACCTGAACCTGGTGCACTTGAAGCCACTGCGCGGCACGGCGCTCTTCGTGTTTTCGCCCAGTCTGGTTTTTATCGCCGTCGATAACCTTTTTGGCGGCGATGGCAGATTTCCGACCAAAGTTGAAGGCCGTGAGTTCACTCACACTGAACAGCGAGTCGTCAAACGTATGCTGAAACTGGCGCTGGAAGCCTACAGCGACGCGTGGAATGCAATATACAAGATAGACGTTGAGTATGTTCGTTCAGAAATGCAGGTTAAATTCACCAATATCACCACCTCCCCCAATGATATTGTGGTCACTACGCCATTCCATGTTGAGATTGGTTCACTGACCGGTGAGTTTAATATCTGTATCCCCTTCTCCATGATCGAACCCCTGCGCGAGTTGTTAGCCAACCCGCCGTTGGAGAACTCCCGACAGGAAGATCAAAGTTGGCGTGAAACCCTGGCCAAACAAGTTCAACATTCCGAACTTGAGTTAGTGGCGAATTTTGTTGATATTCCTTTACGGTTATCTAAAGTATTGAAATTAAAGCCGGGTGATGTTTTACCGATCGATAAACCTGACCGGCTGATTGCGCACGTCGATGGCGTACCGGTTCTTACCAGCCAGTACGGAACATTGAATGGGCAACATGCATTACGTGTTGAACACTTGATTAACCCTATTTTGAATTCTCTGGATAATGAGGAACAGCCCAATGAGTGACACCAAGAAACCGTCCGACGACAAGGAATCTGTGGACGATCTGTGGGCTGATGCATTTAACGAGCAACAGACCGCGGAAAAAAGCGCCGCTACCACAGAAGGCGTCTTTAAAAATCTTGATGGCGCAGACGCCGTAGGCTCGTTACAGGATATTGACTTAATTCTTGATATTCCTGTGAAACTGACCGTGGAACTGGGTCGCACCAAGATGACGATCAAAGAGTTGTTGCGCTTGTCGCAAGGCTCAGTCGTTGCGTTGGACGGACTTGCCGGTGAACCGCTGGATATTTTGATCAATGGCTATCTGATCGCTCAGGGCGAAGTCGTGGTGGTTGCCGATAAATATGGTGTGCGCATCACCGATATCATTACCCCGTCCGAACGCATGCGTCGTCTGGGGCGCTGATGCCAACGACTCCCTCCTCCACGGTAACAACCACAACCACGGGTCAGGCTTCAACACTGGCGGCTGACCCGCCGATTACCGGCGGCATGCTATTAACCCAGGTCAGTAGCGTGCTCGGCGGTATTCTGTTATTGATTCTTTTTATTGCCTGGCTGGTGCGAAAACTCGGTTTTGCACCACAGATCAAGCAGAATAAGCTATTAAAAGTGGTGTCGAACTGTTCCGTGGGACAGCGGGAGCGGGTAGTGATTGTCGAAGTTGACAATACCTGGCTGGTTCTGGGCGTCACGGCACAGCAGATTACGGCGTTGCATACGCTTCCTGCACAACCAATTAACGACAGTTCATCAACCACAGACGCCAAGCCTGTGGACTTTAATCAGCTGTTAAAGAAAGTTTTAAAGCGCCCGGAAAAATCGGAATGAGTCTCCTGCCTAGCCTGTCGTTCGCCCTTACTCGCCTTCGCTCCCTGCGCTATGTTGTCGTGTTCGGTTTACTGTTGCTTTCGCCATCGGTATCGGCTCAGTTGCCCGGCATCGTCACACAACCGCTGCCAAATGGCGGTCAAAGCTGGACATTACCGATTCAGACCCTGGTTTTCCTGACGTCGCTGACCTTTCTCCCTGCCGCGTTACTGATGATGACCAGCTTTACCCGCATCATTATCGTGCTCAGTTTATTGCGTAACGCGCTGGGTACGCCAACGGCGCCGCCGAACCAGGTCTTGTTGGGGCTAACCCTGTTTCTGACCTTCTTCGTCATGTCGCCGGTATTAAACCGGGTGTACGAAGAAGCATATCTGCCATTCAGTCAGGATCAAATCAGCATGGAAGTGGCTATCGAGCGGGGAGCAGAGCCATTACGTGAATTTATGCTGCGCCAGACACGAGAAACCGATCTGGCGCTATTTACCCGGCTTGCCGAAATACCTGAAATTCAAGGCCCGGAAGCGGTTCCTATGCGTGTGCTCCTGCCCGCCTTTGTGACCAGCGAGCTTAAGACAGCTTTTCAAATCGGCTTTACCGTATTCATTCCTTTCCTGATCATCGATTTGGTGGTGGCGAGCGTCCTGATGGCATTAGGGATGATGATGGTGCCGCCGGCCACAATATCGTTACCGTTCAAGCTCATGTTGTTTGTATTGGTTGATGGCTGGCAATTGTTGCTCGGCTCGCTGGCGCAAAGTTTTTACAGCTAGTCCGCGCTCCAGCCTTTACCCAGTGATTTTTTAGTATGCTGTCAGTGATATTTATCGCGCTTCACAGAGGAATACCGATATGACGCCAGAATCAGTTATGGCGCTGGGCTACGAAGCAATGAAAGTTGCGTTGGCGCTGGCGGCGCCGCCATTATTAGCCGCTCTGTTAAGTGGATTAATCATCAGCTTATTGCAAGCCGCGACACAGGTAAACGAAATGACCTTGTCATTCATTCCGAAAATCCTGACCGTATTTTTTACCTTGGTTATCGCCGGCCCCTGGATGTTAAACCTGATGCTGGATTATATGCGCACGCTGTTTGGCCAGCTTCCACAGATTATTGGTTAACCATGCTGACGTTTAGCAGCGGGGAGATGATTAATTGGGTCAATCAGTTTCTGTGGCCTTTTGTCAGAATTCTCGCCCTCATCAGCACCGCGCCGGTTTTTAACGAACGGGCGATCAGTAATCGGGTAAAGATTGGTCTGGCGCTGCTTATCACGATGCTGGTCGCGCCCTATCTACCGTTGAACTCAACCCCTGTTTTTTCTGTAGCCGGCGTATGGCTTTTGATCCAACAGATCCTGATCGGTATCGCACTAGGTATTTCCATGCAGTTGGCGTTTGCCGCCATCCGTTATGCGGGAGAAATGATCGGGCTACAGATGGGTCTGGCGTTCGCCACCTTTTTCGATCAGACCGGCGGCCCGAATATGCCGGTGCTTGCCCGCTTTCTCAATATCCTGGCGATGTTGCTTTTTCTCTCTTTTGATGGGCACCTCTGGTTAATCTCCCTGCTGGCGGATAGTTTTCATACTTTACCGGTCAGCGCCAATCCGATTAACAGTTACGCTTTTTTAGCCATTGCGCGCGCCGGAGGATTAATTTTCCTCAACGGTCTTATGCTGGCCCTCCCTATCGTCACGCTATTACTGACCATCAACCTGTCGTTAGGATTATTGAATCGCGTTGCGCCGCAGCTATCCATTTTCGTCGTGGGTTTCCCGGTTACGTTAACCATCGGTATCATGACCGTCGGCTTTTTGATCCCGTTACTTGCCCCCTTTGCGGAGCATCTCTTCAGTGAGTTCTTCAACTTGCTGGCCGATATCCTGACTCAGTTGCCCGGTTCCTGAAAATAGTCGTGCAGTTAGCATTTAATGAAGGGTGATATAAAGAGGAAAATAAAGATAATTTGTGGGCGGGATAAAAAACGGCATGTCACCTTAACAATATGATGCAAACAGGTGACACGCCTAAAGAATACGCCCGGTTTAAGCGTATTCAAACCTGAGCCCCTGTTTTAACAATCTCAGGGGACTAATTACGGCGCTATTTAAGTTGGAACAGGGACATGCTCTGCATATTTTGAAAAGTGGTATAAGACGCCTGTAATGAAGCCTGCTGCATCGTATAAGATGAAATCGCATCATACCAGTCCGTATCCTGTAACTGACTGAGCGCTTGTTTATTTGTCACGTTACGATCCGCGCCAATCGCATCCAGATTATCTATTTCATTAAGCTGCACGCCCAATTCAGCCCGCACAGAGGACACATTGTTCAATGAATTGGTTAAGCCCCGGTTCGCTTTTTCCAGCGCCGCGGCAACATCCGCTTTTGTGGCGTCATCCGCACCCGACAGTGGGGTTTTAAGGGCGGCTATCGCAATATCCAGCGTCTCAAATAAATCCGACTGAATACTGCCATCGGCCTCTTTTTGCGCATCGCCGGTACTTGCATTAAATACCGAAGTACCAATGTGACTTACGGTCATTGATCGCGAGGAGTCAACTTGTTGCGAAATCGGTTGGTATCCGCCGACATATTCCACACCGTCAGCACCTTCAACATAGGGTGCGCTGTCTGTTGCATAACCCGCAAAGATAAACTTGCCATTGCCATCCGTGCTATTGGCCATATTCAGCAGTTGCGCCTTGATGCCACGCAATTCTGTCGCTACCGACTGGCGATCATCGTCGCTTTTGACACCGCCGCCGCTGATAACCTGGGTGCTCGCCACGATAACGGTGTCAGCTACCTTCGACAGTATCGACTCCTCCAGCGACATGCTCTGCGCGGCAAAAGTACGCGCCAGAGTATATTGGCTGTTTTCAGACTGGGCCTGACTCAACATTACGACCTGTGCGGCAGCGATCGGATCATCCGATGGGTTGACAACACGTTTTCCAGAAGAAAGCTGTTCTCCCGTTTTTTGCCAGTTCACCTGTCCGTTCAAAACACCCTGCATATTCTGCTGGTATATCATGCTGGTACTCAGACGCATGGTATAAATTCCTCTTTCTAAACGGTGGGATTAACTACGAATCGATAGCAATGCATCAAAGATGGTCGATGCTGTCTGAATGACGGCGGCATTTGCCTGGTAATACTGTTGGTAACGCATCAGTTCACCATACTCTTCATCCAGATTGACGCCAGATACAGACTGCTGTTCCGCGGTAAGCTGAGTAACGACACTCTCTTGCGACGTACTATTGATTTTCATCGTATTCGTCTGGTTGCCTACGGTACTGACCAGGCTGGCGTAGGCGCCGGTTATGGTGGACTTGCCTTCGACGACTTTTTCACTCTGCAAGGCCACCAACGCCTTCGCGTTGGTGTTATCGCTCACGCCGCCGAATACCGGGTTCCCGCTGTCATCCAGCACCGTATCGCCGTTTTCATCCAGCTTGACGGAAGCCGCGGCGATATTACTCGAATCAGTAATCGCAACCGACATATCCGCGATAACATTCGCGACCGGCTTCAGCGTAAAAGTATCATTCGCTGCGGGCGTTCCCGCAACGCTCAGCTTCAGTCCATCAAAATTCAAACTGCCATCGGATGAATCCACCTCCGCGGTGAATTTCGCATTGTCGGAGAGGCGGGTGACCTGCCAGTTAGCTCCATCATATTTAAGCGTATAATCCGAAGCTTTAACTTCATTGGTAGCGGTGTAGCTGGCCGTGAGTTCCGCACTACCCGCATTATTGGTGTTTTTCAGCACCGACGGCGAACCAAACGTGAAGAAGTCTTCGCCTTTGACGCCGTTGAGATCATACCCTTCTTTATGCTGGGTATTAAACGCATCGGCAAAGGCTAACGCCATTTGGCCCAATTGGTTGCTGACGTCATCCAGCGTGTCGGAGCGGAAAGAAAGTAAGCCGCTGAGAGATCCGCCGGTGATTGAACTTTCCTTCATTTCACTGAGTCCGGCAATACTGTCGTTATAGCCAACGGTAATACGGGAAGGATCGCTGCTGGAACTGACCGCGACCAGTTCATTGGTACGCGTGCCCTGCACCAGACTCTGACCGTTTTTCAGCGCAATGTTGTAGACAATGCCATCCTGAACGGTGACATCAACGCCAACCAGCTTATTCAATTCATTGACTAACTGATCGCGCTGATCAAGCAGATCGTTCGGCGCCGCCCCTTGATTGGCGCCCATCAGACGGGTGATCTGGTTGTTAAGATCGGCAATCTGACTGGTATAGGTGTTAATCTGCCCAACCGTACTCTGAATCTGCGTATTCAGCCCTTGCGCGGTATCAGTCAGGTATTTATTTGTTACCTTGAACTGATTAACCAGACCTTCGGCTTTGCCCAGCACCGTCTGCCGAGTCGATGAATCACTGGAATTACTGGTCAGGTTTTGCAAGTTGGTAAAAAATTCCTGCAAGGTCGCGGAAAGACTTGTCGTGCTATCCGCCAACAGATTGTCAATCTTGGAAAGTTGTTCGTAAGACGTCGTGACTGAACTGCTCTGTGTTTGTGCGGCGCGCAGTTGCGTCGAAATAAAATCATTATATTCGCGGTTAATACCCACGACATTAACGCCATTACCAATATAACCAGCTGAAGTACTGGTGGTTACCGCCTGTGAAAGCAACACATTCTGTCGGCTATACCCTGCCACAGCCTGATTACTTATATTATTACTCACCGTGCTCAGTGCCGCCTGCGCGCCACTCAGACCACTCATCGCAGTATTAATCAAATTGGACATGTGGAAGTTCCTTGTGCGCAGGCTTTGGACAATGTTCCATGCGCGTATTAATGAGTATGCTGCAAGTGAAAATACCGCTCGCTTTGCCTGAATAGGTTATCGACCCTGAAACGTAAAACTTGAAAGAAAAATTAAAACAACTGACTCAAATCATGGGTGTAAGCTTTCACCGCTTTCTCACCCTCACTTTTCATTTGTTGGATCATATTCACCAACTTTTTAGCGTATTGCGGATCGGTAGCGTAACCGGCATTTTGCAAAGCATAAGCGGCTTGTTCAGCGTTGTCGGCATTGGCGACATTGGCGTAACGGGGATTTTGCGTCAGCAGTTTCACATAATCGCTGATGGCTTCCACATAAGAGTCATACACCCGGAAACTGGCCTTGACCTTCTTCGCAACGCCTTGTTCAAATTCCGTGGTGGTTATCTCGGTAACCGGCCCTTCCCAACTTCTGCCCGCTTTGATACCAAAAATATTATGACTCGGACGGCCATCTTCCGTTGGGATTTCACGCCGTCCCCAGCCGGATTCCAGCGCGGCCTGGGCAATAATCAAATGGTGGGGAATACCACTCTGCTGACTGGCCATTTGCGCCGGAACGGAAAGCCTGGCGACAAAGTTGTCACTGGACAGCGGTAACGTCTCGCCATCATTGGAGAGCGGTAATACCGAACCCTCAACCGGCAACTTAGGCACGGCGCGGCGCACGATACTTTCGACCGCCTCAGAAGGCCTATTCTGCGCCATGACGCCATCAAAGGTAAATGGCGCCGACGCTTTAGGCTCAGCCGCCGTCACGTTGCCAGCGGAAAGTTGTTTGACCATCACATCCGCCAGTCCCAGCCCTTTGCCGGATAATTGCTGAGACAATTGCTGGTCATACATCGAGGTATACAGACGCGTTTGCTCACTGCTGAAAATGCCATCCTGCGGTAGAGCGGCACGCATACTTTTCATCATCATCTGGACAAAAACGCCTTCCATCTGTTGAGCAACCGCCCGGATACCCGCCTTACTCTGCGGATTGCCTGATACTTCTCTTTTCAGGGCGTTCAGCGATTGCGCGTCATAAGCCGCATTGCTCTGCATCTGTATGTCTTTCATCAGATAATTTCCAACTTGGCGCGCAAGCAACCCGCGCTTTGCATTGCCTGCAGGATAGACATCAACTCCATCGGCGTCGCGCCCAAGGAATTCAGCGTTCGCACCACATTGTTCAGATTCGCGCTGGCGTTAACGCGCTGTAACGCCCCGCCACTCTGCTGAACCGCAATCTCGGTCTGTGGGGTGACGACAGTCTGTCCGCCGGCGAAAGGCGTATCAGGCTGATTAACGTTGGCTTGCTGGTTAATCGTCACTGACAGGTTACCCTGCGCCACGGCACAGCTATCCAGCATGACATCCCGGTTCATCACGACTGAACCAGTACGTGAGTTAATAATCACTTTGGCGTCCTGCATGCCAACATTGATTTCAATATTTTGAATATCCGCCAGAAAACGAACCTGCGAACTATTGCCTTGCGGCACCATGACCTGAACGGTACGTGAATCCAGCGGCGTTGCGGTACCGCTGCGCCCGGAACGATTAATGGCGTCGCTGATGCGCTGCGCCATGGTAAAATCATCCTGGTTCAGTTGCAGCATGATAATATTCGAAGAACCGAAGGTGCTCGGCAGTTCGCGTTCAATAATCGCACCGTTGCTGATCCGCCCGCCGGCAAGCTGGTTAACCTGCACGCTGCTGCCGCCGGCCGCCGCGCCAGCGCCGCCAACCAACACGTTACCCTGAGCCATCGCATACACCTGATTATCAACGCCTTTTAACGGCGTCATCAGCAGCGTGCCGCCGCGCAAGCTCTTGGCGTTCCCCAGTGAAGAGACAACGACATCAATATTTTGCCCGGCGCGGGCAAAAGGCGGAAGCTTCGCGGTGACCATCACCGCGGCGACGTTCTTAAGCTGCATGTTGGTTCCGGTAGGAACCGTGATACCCATCTGGGAAAGCATATTATTCAGGCTTTGCGTGGTAAACGGGGTTTGCATCGTCTGATCGCCTGAACCATCAAGCCCGACAACCAGCCCGTAACCAATCAATGCATTATCGCGCACGCCTTGAACACTCACCAGATCGCGGATCCGTTCAGCAAACGCCGAGGTACACGTCAATGTCAGCAGAGCAAACAGTACGGTAAAAAATGAAGTAATCCGCATCAAACGCCTCTTTGACTTAGAACGGAGAGAGATTAAGGAAGAGCCGTTGTAGCCAGCCCATGTTTTGCGCCTCATTAATATAGCCGTTACCGACATATTCGATGCGTGCATCCGCAACCTGGGTTGAAGGAACCGAGTTGCTTCCACTGATCGTCCTTGGGTTCACCACGCCAGAGAAACGGATAAATTCGGTTCCCTGATTAATCGCTATCTGTTTTTCACCCACAACGTGCAAGTTGCCATTGGCCAACACCTGCCCCACCGTCACCGTAATTGTTCCACTGAAGGTGTTGTTGGCGTTAGCGCCGCCCTGACCGGTGAAATCATTGGTTCCCGTCGCATCCAACGCGGCGCGGTTGTTCCCCAACGGACCTTCAAGATAACGAGGCGTCGTCGCCAACCCAAAGGTTGACGATCCGTTACGGCTGGCATTCGCGGATGAGCTTTTGCTGGCGCTCACGTTTTCCTGCAACACAATGGTCAGCGTGTCGCCGACGTTACGCGGACGGCGATCCTCAAACATCGGTTGATAACCGTAGTTCATCGGTTGAGCCGTCTGAAAAATAGAACCGTTCGGACCGGCCAGCGATGGCGCGGCCGGCTGAGCCGTGGTCGGCCCGGTTACAACTTTATCATGTGGAATATAGGCGCAGCCGTTGATGGTTATCATCGCGATCAATACCAACAGACGAGGTCGGCGGAGTTGGTGGGTAACAACCGACTTTGCATTCATCATCACTACGGATATCGCCTTAAATTGAAGATATTTCACTCTATTCAGGAGCAACGGCAGCACCCTATCTTGACGCAGGTGACTTTTACAGGTTCTGCCATTCTCCTTAACCACGATAGATTACAGCTGAGTCAATTTCTGCAACATCTGATCAGAAGAAGAGATTGCTTTGCTGTTGATTTCATAGGCACGCTGAGTCTGGATCATTGATACCAACTCTTCGGCCACGTTAACGTTCGAGGTTTCCACATACTTCTGGTACAGCAAACCCGCGCCATTCAAACCAGGGTTGCTTTCATTCGGCGCGCCGGAACTTGCCGTTTCCAGATATAAATTCTCGCCGATGCTTTCCAGTCCACTGTCATTGATAAAGGTCGTCAGCGTCAACTGACCCACCTGCGTCGTGGCGGTCTGTCCTTGCTGGGTGACGCTGACAATACCGTCGCGGCCAATGGTCATTTCGATGGCGTTGGCCGGGATGGTTATCGCCGGTTGCACCTGAAAGCCGCTGGACGTGACCAACTGACCATTGCCATCCAACTGAAAAGCCCCGTCACGGGTATAGGCGGCGGTACCATCCGGTAACTGAACCTGGAAAAAACCCTGCCCTTTAATCGCCACATCTTTGGAGTTTCCCGTTTCAGAGAACGTCCCTTGAGTATGTATGCGCTCGGTTGATACCGGGCGAACACCGGTTCCCAGTTGCAACCCTGACGGCAACATGGTCTGTTCCGATGACTGGGCGCCGGGCTGACGAACAGTCTGATACATCAGATCTTCAAACACCGCACGCTGACGCTTGAAACCATTGGTACTGACGTTTGCCAGATTATTGGAAATAACGTCCATATTGGTTTGCTGGGCATTCAGACCAGTTTTTGCAATCCACAAAGAACGGATCATCTCGTCACTCCTGTGCGCTCATTAGCGCTTAACTCATTGCTAATATCTGATTAGCACGTTGGGCATTATCATCAACGCTGCTGATCACTTTCATCTGCATTTCAAAGCGTCGGGCGTTGGCGATCATATCCACCATGGTATCAACCGGATTCACATTGCTGCCTTCCAATACGCCCGGCATAACGCGCACCGTAGGATCGTTGGGCAGGACATTACCGCGCTGCTGCTGCGCTTCTGGCGTAAGCCGGAATAAGCCATCATCGGATCGCGCCACTTCCTGACCGGTTGCCTGAACCAGTTTCAGCCGGCCTAACTGCGCGATGGTGTTTGGCGGATCACCCGCGTTCAGCGCGGAAATCGTTCCGTCCGGCGCAATGGTGATCTGAGACTGAGGCGGGATCTCAATGGGGCCGCCATCGCCTTGCACCAGGTTTCCCTGGATCATCAACTGACCATCGGCGTTAATCTCGATATTACCGTTGCGGGTATACGCTTCACTGCCATCCGCCGCCTGAACCGCCAGCCAGCCATCTTTCGATACGGCAACGTCCATCGCACGCCCTGTGTAGTCCATGACGCCCTGCGTCATATCCGCACCGGGCGTGGACGCCACGACCAGTGTCCGGGTGGGTAATGACAACCCGTTCACCGGTACTGCGCGCAGCGCCGAAAGTTGCGCCCGAAACCCAGGCGTCGATGCGTTAGCCAGATTGCTGGCGGTAACGGCCTGCTGATCCAGCGTCTGACTTGCCGCGCCCATCGCGGTGTAAATAGCATGATCCATGCAATATCCCCGTTAAAACAATTAACGCAGGCTGACCAGCGTTTGCAGAATGGCATCCTGCGTTTTGATGGTCTGCGAGTTGGCCTGATAGTTGCGCTGAGCCACAATCATATTGACCAGTTCTTTACTCATATCGACGTTGGAGCTTTCCGTCGCCTGACCAATTAGCTTACCCAGATTACCGGTGCCGGCCAGGTTAACCACCGCCTGCCCTGAGTTATCGGTCGCGGACCAGACGTTATCGCCCTCTGGCGACAAGCCTTCAGGGTTAGCGAAGCTGGCGAGCACAATTTGCCCCAGAACCTGTTGCTTCTGGTTGGAATAGGTGCCGACCACCGTGCCGTCGTCATTGATGCTATAACCCGTCAATTCACCCGGCGCATAGCCGTTCTGAGTCGGGGTCTTGGTGCTGCTGTCGCTGTTCTGTTGCACACTGCCGGCAAAGTTCAACGTAAAGTTGCTGGCTTCCGAACCATTTAAAGAAGCCATAGCGATGGTAATTGGCGTAGTGGTCGTCAAGGCGCCATTCGAATCAAAACTTAAACTGTAATTCTGGAATGCCGCACCAGTGCTGGTATCTTGTACATGGACATCCCACTCGTTGGCGGCCGTCTTAACAAAATACATCGCAAAATCATGGGCGTTGCCCAGACTGTCATACGTGGTGATAGACCCTTTGTAATTCGAGGTATCCGCCGGATTTGCCGCATCCCAGGTCATTGCATCATCAGAAGAATTGAGGTTGGCGATAATGGAAGCCACCGTGGTCGCCTGGGCTGACATGGCATCCTCAGGGATTGTCAGCGCGACTGGATCGGCCCCCTGCTGAATGGTCGGCGGCGTACCGGTGGCCGGATAGCCGGTCAACTGCATGCCTTGCATATTGACGATATTGCGGGAGCCATCAAGCGTAAACTGACCGTTACGGCTGTAATAGATGGAACCATTGGTATCCTGAACGCGGAAAAAGCCATTGCCGCTGATGGCGATATCCAGATCGCGCGAACTGCTGGTAACGGTGCCGTTGCTGAAATCCTGCAGAACCGCCGCTACCTGCGTTCCCATCCCGACTTTGGAACCCGCGAACATATCAGCAAAAGATATTGTACCGGCCTTGAAGCCGACGGTTGCCGAGTTAGCGATGTTGTTGCCGATCACATCCAGATTATTGGATGCTGCGTTTAAACCACTGACCGCCTGAGAAAAACCCATGTTACTTTCTCCAGATAAATTGATTAACCAACACGCCAGTCACTCAACAGCGCTGGAATGGTGAAATTGGATGACGACTACAGGATCTGCCGCACATCTTCCAGCGTAGCTTTACCGCGCAGTCCAAGATCCAACTGCGCCCCGGAATCAATACTGGTCACGCTATTGACCAATGCATAATTCAGCGGTTGTACCACTTGTTGAGCGCCATTGGTGCTGGCGGCGATAGCCACGGTGTAGGAGCCATCCGGCGCTACCGTACCGTCGGACATCTTGGCGTCCCAGTTAAAGGAGTGGACGCCGGCGGACAAGGCGCCCAGTTCCAGCGTCTGAACCACTTTGCCTGTGCTGTCGCTGATCGTCGCCGTGACGGTGTCCGCGGCTTGTTCCAGTTCTAATCCGAAAGGCGTGGTGGTTTCATTGCCGACCAACACCTCTTTTCCTGGCACCATCACGCCACGGCCAATCAGAGTTGTCGCCTGCAACGACTGATTGTCGTTAATCTGACCGGAAATAGAACCCAGCGTGGTATTCAGTTTCTCAATACCGCTGACGGTATTGATTTGCGCCAACTGACTTAATAACTGATTGTTATCCATTGGGTTGGTGGGATCTTGATTCTGCAACTGAGCTACCAGCAGCGTCAGAAATTGATTTTGTAGATCGACACTGGAAGTGCCGTCTGTGGTCGTCGACGCCGTGCTGCTAGTCTGCGTTGCCGAACTTGTATCATTAATGGTAATTGCCATGCCAACCCCCGATTACTGTCCCATCGTCAGCGTTTTTAACATCATCGCTTTCGTCGTGTTCAATACTTCTACGTTTGCCTGATAGCTGCGCGAGGCGGAAATGGTGTTGACCATTTCCGCTACCGGATCGACATTCGGCATACGAACATAGCCTTGCTCATTCGCTAACGGGTTGCCTGGCTCATAGACCAAGCGCTCCGGCGACGGATCATCAACAACGCCGGCGACCCGCACACCGCCGGTGGATTGACCGGGCGCGGCATTCACCTCAAACACCACTTGCTTGGCGCGATAAGGTTCTCCATCCGGGCCGGTGACGCTGTCGGCATTCGCCAGGTTACTGGCGCTGACGTTCAGACGCTGAGATTGCGCGGAAAGTGCGGAACCAGAAATCTCGAATATATTTAATAACGACATAAAACCTTACCTTTCATCACGCTACTATCATGAACCCGACTGCAATACCGTCATCATGCCTTTGATCTGACCGCTAAGAAGTGTCAGACTGGATTGGTATTTCAGGCTATTATCAGCAAAATTGGTGCGTTCGCGGTCCATATCGACGGTGTTGCCATCCAGCGCCGGTTGATCGGGAACGCGGTATAACAGGTCAAGCTCCGGCGGTTGCATGTTCTGCGCAGGTATATGCCGAACCGACGTGGTTTTCAGCGCAATGCCCGTGCCGCTTGTCCGGCCTTGCTCCATCACTTTATTAAGCTGGCTGGCGAAATCGATATCCCGCGCCTGATAACCTGGGGTATCCGCATTCGCTATATTCGCGGCCAGAATTTCCTGCCGCTGGGCACGCAAGTTCAACGCTTCCTGCTGAAACCGTAACGAGGCGTCTAATTTATCGAGCATGCTACCTCCGCAATTTAGAATTTAGAGCAGATAGGATAATTCTCATTATGACGATGTCATCGAATGAATAGACACAAAATGCAGCGCTATTTGTTGCCTTAACCTTGAGCTTTAGCCATTAAACTAGCGCACAGATTTACTGTTGACTGGAGACCGCCGATGAAGAGACGAAGTAGCATCATGGGGCTACTGATCTGTCTGGCAGCATTACTCAATGGTTATGCTGCGGCAGGCGATCTTCCGACGCAGATAAATCAGTTTTTTTCCGCTCGTTATCAGGGAAGTTCTCATAGCGTCAATGTCGTGGTGAAGTCGCCGGAATCACAATGGCCGCAGTGCGAAAAGCCGCAAATATCCTTACCGGGAAATACCCGAACCTGGGGCAATATCAGCGTCTCGGTGCGGTGCGATCAGCAACGCAGATTTATCCAGACCGAGGTACAGGTAATCGGAAACTATGTGATCAGTTCGCGTGTCGTCAACCGCGGCGCAAAATTGGAAGCCAGGGATCTGCGCCTGAATAAAGGCCGCCTTGACCAATTGCCGCCACGTACCATACTCACATTGCAAGACGCGCAAGGTGCAATCGCGCTGCGCTATCTGACGCCGGGCCAGCCGATCACCACATCCATGTTGCGCAGATCATGGGTGATAAAGGCAGGTCAAAATGTTCAGGTTCATGCGCAAGGCGAAGGTTTTACGGTCAATAGCGAAGGTAAAGCCATGAATAATGCCGCGGCGGGTCAGTCGGTCAGAGTCAGAACGCCATCGGGACAGATTGTCAGCGGCATTGCCTCCGAGGATGGGATTATTCTTATCTTACCGTAATTTATTAAAGGTTTTTTGACCTTTGCCGATGATATAGACAAGATAGTTGACGGCCATATTTTCTTTCAACTGGACTGTAGCAAATGTCTACATGTATCGGCTTGATAATTAACCTATTTTATCCTCAAAATTAGAGGGACTGATAATGAGTATAGATCGTACCCAGCCGCTTAAACCGGTTAGTCAGGTGCAGCAGCGTGAATCCGGCGAGATAGCCAAACCGCAACGCAAACAGACTGAAGCGCAGGCTGAAATCAGCGCCACCCAGGTTAAACTCAGCGATGCGCAAGCCAAGTTGATGCAACCGGGCACCAATGATATCGATATGAACCGGGTTGAAACCTTGAAGCAGGCTATTCGTGATGGTTCATTGAAAATCGATGTCGAGAAAATCGCTGATGGATTAATTAAAGACACTCAGGACTTCTTAGCGAGTAATTAATCATAATGGAAAAGTTACAGACGATTCTGGATCAATTGTTGCAGAACCTGGATGAACTTCAGAAAGTCATGTCTGATGAGCAGATGCAGCTTTGTGCCGGAAGCATTAACAGTAGCGCGCTGCAAAAAATCACGGAAAAGAAAAGTTCGCTACTCGCAACAATGCAATATCTGGAACAGTGCCGTCATGAAGAAGAGTTGGCAAACCATCTGCAAGCGCCTTATGACAATATTGACGCATTGGCTGAGCGGTGGCAAAAAGTCCTGTTGCTGACGAAAAATCTACGCGATAAAAATCAGCACAACGGACTACTGTTAAACCAGCACGTCGCCCACACGGATAAAGCCCTGCAAATACTGAAGCCACGTCACGGGCAAGGTTTATACGGCCCGGACGGTCAGGCCAAAGGCACCAGCATTTCTGGTCGAAAAATTAGCATCTAACCTAATACCTCGGGCATCTAACCTAATACCTCGGATTGGCGCGAGAATATTTAATGCTGCCGGGGTTTATTCTTATTAGCAACATCCTGAAATATTTATCATTTATAGTTGACCGACAGGCTGTTGCTTATCACATTCAACGCCCGATGCAACCTGCCGCCGCCCTCAATGTAGTATATGAAGCGAAACTCACTATCGGCTGGCAGCCCACCGAAGCTTCGTGTCCGCCCGCTTCCCCCGTCAAGCGCTACACACCGCTGAGGCGTACAAAGCTTTACCTGTAACCCTGCCGGTTGAGGCGACGTTGTTTGATACTCCCAATAGACCACCGAAATGGTACTCTCACCGCCGACTTGCAGAGTAGGCGAAGGCAACAACGCCGCAGACGCCGCAGTAACGCCACGTTGCTCCAGCACTACCCCGCTTTTACTTGCATTCCATGCGCCGGGAGTGGCGATAGCCAGATCCGGAACAAGCAAAAGCAGACAAAATCTCAGCGCGAGCGTCATTGCGCCTCACCTATGATTGACGTCATACGAATTTGCCGACTATCACTGATTTCAAGATTAGAAAGTACCGCAATATTCGGTAAGCTGCGGTGCAGGAAACGAGCCAGTAAACCACGTAACGCATGGTTTACCAGCAGAACCGGTGGCGCGCCCAACATTTCCTGGCGCTGCAGCGCCTGCTTAGCCTGAGACAACAAGCGATCAGCCAGACCGGGTTCCAATCCGCCGCCCCCCTGAAGCGCTTGTAATAATAGACGCTCAAGCGAGCCTTCAAGCCCAATCACCTGCAACTCGGCGTTGCCTGGGAACCACTGCTGGGTGATCGCCCGTCCTAACGCCACGCGCACCACAGTCGTCAATTCATAGGGATCGGGCTGCACCGGCGCATGTTCAGCCAATGTTTCGATGATGGTGCGCATATCACGGATAGAGACACGCTCGCTTAACAGATTCTGCAAAACTTTATGCAACGTCGTCAGCGTCACGACACCCGGAATAAAATCTTCCGCCAATTTGGGCATTTCTTGCGTCACGCGATCCATCAATTGTTGAGCTTCCTGTCGACCAAACAGTTCACTCGCATTCACGCTGATTAAGTGATTAAGATGCGTGGCAACCACGGTGCTCGCTTCTACCACGGTATATCCCTGGGTCTGGGCCTGCTCTTTCAACGCGTTTTCTATCCAAACCGCTGGCAGACCAAAGGCAGGATCCTGAGTGACCTCGCCAGGCAAGTCGCCTACCGCATTACCAGGATTGATCGCCATCCAACGACCGGGGTGCGCTTCACCACGGCCAATTTCCACCCCTTTCATCAAAATGCAATAGCCGGCAGGTTGAAGTTCGAGGTTGTCGCGAATGTGCACCACCGGGGGCAAATAACCCATTTCCTGCGCGAACTTTTTCCTGATACTGCGAATACGGCCCAATAACTCGCCATCCTGTTGGGCATCAACCATGGGAATAAGCCGATATCCCACTTCCATGCCCAGCGGATCTTCCAGTTGCACATCAGACCAGCTGGCTTCAATAGCCTGCTGTTTTTCAGGCATCACCGGCGCCATGGAAGCGGCTGGCGCTTTCTGCTGTTCGCCGCGCATCCACCAGGCCATGCCAAGTAATGTTGCGGTAAAAAGCAGAAAGACAAAGTTAGGCATGCCGGGTACTAAACCAATCAACCCCAGAACCCCGGCGCTCAAGACCATGACGCGCGGATTATTAAACAGCTGGGTCACCATTTGCTGTCCAACATCCTGATCGGTACTTACCCGCGTCACGATCACACCGGCGGCGGTGGAGATAACCAGCGCGGGGATCTGAGCCACCAGGCCATCGCCAATGGTCAACAACGTATAACTTTCAGCCGCTTGTCCGACCGGCATATCATGTTGAATGACGCCAACCAGCAGCCCGCCAACGATGTTAATCACCATAATCATCAAACCGGCGATGGCATCGCCGCGCACAAATTTGCTGGCGCCATCCATCGAACCATAAAAATCCGCTTCTTGTGTGACTTCCGAACGTCTTTTTTTCGCCTCTTCTTCACCAATCAATCCGGCGTTAAGATCGGCGTCAATGGCCATTTGTTTACCCGGCATTCCATCCAATACAAAGCGCGCGCCCACTTCAGCAATACGCCCCGCGCCTTTGGTGATAACCATAAAGTTAATTAAAACCAGGATGATGAAGACCACGATACCGATGGCAAAATTACCGCCGACCAGAAAATGACCAAATGCTTCAACTACCTTCCCTGCCGCCGCCGTGCCGGTATGCCCTTCCAGCAAAATAATACGGGTGGACGCGACGTTAAGCGACAAACGCAATAAGGTCGAGAACAGAAGAATGGTGGGGAATGCGGCGAATTCCAGAGTGCGCTGGGTAAACATTGCCACCAGCAATACCATAATGGAGAGTGCAATATTAAACGTGAACAGCAAATCCAGAACAAAAGGCGGCAGCGGCAATACCATCATGGACAAGATCAGCAGGATCAATACTGGTCCGGCCAAAATTTGCCACTGAGAGCCTTTAAAGTTAGTCGGTAAACGCAGCATAGAGGCCAGATTAGCCATCAGTTAGATTCTCTTTAGCAAAATCCAGTGCGTCTGGCACCGGTAAATGTTCAGGTTTTCTCGGAATCAATCCCCCTTCACGCTTCCAGCGTTTCAGTTGATAAACCCAAGCTAAGACCTCTGCAACCGCAGCATACAACGCAGCCGGAATATGATGACCGACTTCCGAATGACGATATAACGCACGCGCCAACGGCGGCGCTTCAAGGATAGGGATCCGATGTTCCGCGCCTAACTCACGAATACGCAACGCAATCTCACCCGCGCCTTTTGCCAGTACTTTCGGCGCGTTCATCTTTTTCTCGTCATATTGCAGCGCAACGGAATAATGGGTTGGGTTAGTGACAATCACATCGGCTTTGGGGACATCCGCCATCATTCGCCGCTGCGCCATTGCTCGCTGTTGCTGACGAATTCGACCTTTAACATGCGGATCGCCTTCATTCTCTTTATGCTCGTCACGGATTTCCTGCTTAGTCATGCGTAATTTTTTGATGTGACTCCAAATTTGCCAGAACACATCGAAAGCCACCATCGGGACAAGACCGAGAATTACCAGGAAGCCGCAAAACACTGCCAAGTTTAATGCATTTCCCAGTGCCGCCAACGGCGGCTCTGAGATCAAATGCAACATCTTCGGCCAATTATGTATTAAAAAACAAGTCGTTATGATGCCAACCATTGTTGACTTCAAGATAGCCTTAAACAGTTCCGCTAATGCCTGAGAAGAAAACAGGCGCTTTAATCCTGAAATTGGATCCAATTTCTTCAAATCGACTTTTAACGACTTGGTGCTGAATAAGATCCCGCCCAATAACATTGGCGCCGATAATGCGACCAGAATACATCCCAGCATAATGGGAATAAGCGCTGATACCGCCTGTCGCAATAATACCCCGACGTGACGCAGCATTTGGCTATCGTCACCGATTGTCTCGTAATCAAAAGACATTCCCAGACTAACCATTCCCGCCAGTTGACGAGCCATTGATTGTCCGCTCATCCAGAGAATGGCCAATCCCGCCATCATCATCAAAATTGAAGTTAATTCACGGGAACGGGGGATCTGACCTTCTTCACGCGCCTTCTCCTCTTTATGAGGAGTGGGGGATTCTGTTTTTTCCAGATCACTATCTTCAGCCACTACGACGTTCCTGTTATTACTCTTGGGATAGAGATTTGCTGCCTAGCATGACAAATATGGAAGGATTTTATGGCTGGAACAACGAGAGAAACCTGCGTTTCTTTAACGGATAGTTACTAAGAACGGATAGTTACTAAAAACAGATAGTCATTGAAAACAAATAGTCACTGAGCAGGAAGGGAAATCTGATTTAGGCTATTTATGGTCATAGGATTGACCATAAATAGCCAGAGCAACGTTATGTTCCATGAACACGACACAAGAGAGTGAATGGCGCGTCTTTCTTTCGCAATGCCCTGGTAAACCTAGAAACCGAGACTATCCAGAAGATCATCTACCTGATCCTGACTCGATACCACGCCAGCCGCATTTTTATCCAATTGAGGACCGTTTAACAGACTGTCGTTGGCACGTTTAGGCGCATCAGGTTTTTCGGGGATATTTTCCAATAATACCATCAGGAGTTGTTTCTCGATTTCCTGAATAACATCCATCATGCGCTTGATGACCTGACCGGTCAGATCCTGGAAGTCCTGAGCCATCATGATTTCCAGCAGTTGCGCATTGGTAAACGAAGTATGCTCAGGAACCCCCTCAAGATAGCTGCGCGTATCAGTCACCAGTTCACGGGCATCAGCCAATTCAATCGGATTTTCAAACCACTGATCCCAGCGCACTTTCAACGACTTGGCTTCAGACTCCAATTGGCTCTGACGCGGTTGCGCCGCTTCAACACAACTCAGCGCTCTTTCTGCGGCCTGAGCGGTCATTTGCACAACATAATCCAGGCGATCACGAGCATCAGGAATGGCTTCCGCGGCTTCAGCGATCGCATTATCCAGACCTAATTCACGCAGGCTGTCGCGCAGCATGCGGGTTAACTGACCAATACGAGAAATAATCTCTGTTGCCGATGCTGTATCGCTGACAGACGGCATTGGATGCGAATGTGGCGTCATAAGATCCCCTTACATACCTAGTTTTTCGAAAATCTTACTCAGCTTCTCTTCCAGGGTAGCAGCAGTAAACGGTTTAACTACATAACCACTGGCACCAGCCTGCGCAGCAGCAATAATGTTTTCTTTCTTCGCTTCCGCGGTAACCATCAATACAGGGAGCTTAGAGAGCGCGCCGTCTGCGCGGATGGTTTGCAGCAATTCCAGACCATCCATATTGGGCATATTCCAGTCAGAAATGACGAAATCGAAAGTGCTGGCGCGAAGTTTGTTCAGCGCATCAGCGCCGTCTTCCGCCTCTTCTACGTTGTTAAAGCCCAACTCTTTCAGCAAGTTGCGGACAATTCGGCGCATCGTCGAAAAATCATCCACTACTAAAAATCTGAGTTCTTTGTCGGCCATACCTACTCCTAAAATATTATTTGCTCACCGAGAGCCGCTTATTATATACGTAATGCCTGTCCGGCAGAGATTTGCGCCAGCATACGCTGGCTGACCTGGTGTAAATCCACCACTTCGTCGACGCCCCCCATTGCGATAGCTTCGCGTGGCATCCCAAACACCACGCAACTCGCTTCGTCTTGCGCCAGGGTATAAGCGCCGGCTTGATGGAGCTCCAGCATACCGGCTGCTCCATCGTTGCCCATTCCTGTCAGGATCACTCCCACAGCATTACGTCCGGCGAATTGCGCAACCGAACGAAATAACACATCAACCGATGGGCGATGGCGGTTAACGGGCGGACCATCATTTAAACGCACCTGATAGTTCGCTCCACTACGAGCCAATTCAAGATGACGCGCGCCAGGCGCTATATAAGCATGACCCGGCAAGACACGTTCACCATCCTCGGCTTCTTTCACCGTGATCTGACATAACTTATTCAGACGCTCAGCAAAAGATTTGGTAAATCCCGGCGGCATGTGCTGAGTAATCAGCAACGCCGGACTTGTCGGCGGCAAAGGTTGCAGAACGTGACGTATCGCCTCCGTTCCACCTGTCGATGCCCCGATAGCGATCAATTTCTCACTGCTCAGCAACGGCATGTTCTGGATGATTTTGGCTGGCTCAGCCGCCGAGCTACGCTGAGGCAAGCGGGCTTTTGCCGCCATACGTATCTTTTCAGCAATCAGTTCACTGTATGCCAGCATGCCTTCACGAATGCCCAACTGCGGCTTAGTGACGAAATCAATCGCGCCCAGTTCCAATGCCCGCAATGTAATTTCCGAACCTTTGCCTGTCAGAGAAGACACCATCACTACCGGCATCGGACGCAGACGCATTAATTTTTCCAAAAAATCCAATCCATCCATACGCGGCATTTCGACATCCAGCGTTAAAACCTGAGGATTAAATTTTTTAATCAAGTCACGGGCAACTAATGGGTCTGGCGCGGTCGCAACCACTTCCATATCTGGATGGCTGTTAATTATTTCAGTCATGATCTGACGCATAAGGGCAGAATCATCGACACATAATACTTTAATTTTACTCATTATCTTTCCTTCGCCAGCCCGTAAACAGTTTGCCCACGCAAATAAAACTCCCGGCTGATCTGGCTGAAATTCTCTGAATGTCCGGCAAATAGCAACCCGCCCGGTTTAAGCATCGGAACAAAGCGGCGCAAAATGCGTTCCTGCGTCTCTTTATCGAAATAAATCATCACATTACGACAGAAAATCGCATCGAACGGTCCGGGTATCGACCATTCGGGAGCCAGCAAATTTAATTGCTGAAAATGTACCATCGACGCCAGTTCCGGGCGGACACGCACAAGCCCGCTGTGCGGGCCTGTGCCGCGTAAAAAAAACCGCTGTAATTGCTGGGGAGAGAGGGAACGCAGTTCTTCCTGACGGTATATGCCAGCGGTCGCTTTCTCCAAAACCTGAGTATCGATGTCGCTCGCCCAAACCTGACAGCCGCTGGCTTTATTGCCAAGCGCCTCCGCTAGCGTCATCGCCAGCGAATAAGGTTCTTCACCTGTCGATGCCGCCGTACTCCAGATGGTATAGCCATTGGGACGCTGGCGTGCATGTTCGGTCAGAATAGGAAAATGGTGTGCTTCGCGAAAAAAAGCGGTCAGGTTGGTTGTTAGCGCATTGATAAACGCCTGCCACTCGGCACTATTTTGATCGGATTCCAGCAATGCCAGATATTGACCAAAATCGTTTATTCCGAGCAAACGCAAACGCCTGACCAAGCGGTTGTAAACCATCTCTCTCTTATGATCGGCCAGTACGATACCGGCGCGCTGATATATCAATTGGCTAATCCGTCGGAAATGCACATCCGACAGCGGCAGCCTGTCAACCATCTGCGTCAGAATAGAGGCAGACTCGGGGCGATTTTGCGATGGTGTACTTTTCATATCAAACCGCTCGAATATCAATTTTTGCTATGGTTTTTTCCAATCTGAATGTTCCCTTACAGCTGTTGCAGGTTTTCTTTTTTATCATTTGCCGGATGATCATCGTTGCTGCTTTGAAATCAGGCATCCGACAGCGTGTTGGTCATACCTAGCGATTAATTGGTCAAAACGGGCAAACGCTCGGTTTTGACTGACTACTTATTCAGAAGGCCCTTCTACACTGAGCATCAAACTTCTCCAGTGTGAATGATAAATTTTAACCATAATGTCTGTAATCTATGCTGCAAACTAAGCATCTATTTGCCGTCTAGCCGTGCATTCAACACATACCAAAGACATTTTGAGTCTGCTCATCAGAATAAATCCTGGTTTCTGATGAGCAGAATAATGACGCGCTCATTCAATTCAACGCGGCATGGACTTGCGCCGGTTGGTTAGAAGGTTTCCCAATTGTCAGTCGAGGAACCCTCCTTTGCTTTTTTAGTCGTCTGGGCAGAAGACGTCAGCAAAGCCGGTTTCAGGGTATTTACCGTGGATGCGACAACCGCTTTGTTATATGCGCCGACATCTTCAGAAAGACGGAATACCGCCACCGCCTGATTCAAGATGCGAACCTGCTCTTCCAGCGCGATCGCCGCTGATGCCGACTCTTCAACCAACGCGGCATTCTGCTGGGTTACCTGATCCATTTCGGTTATGGCCTGACCAACCTGATCAATGCCCTTGCTTTGCTCATCAGAGGCTGATGCGATCTCACCCATGATGTCGGTTACCCGGGTTACCGCGCTGACAATTTCGCCCATTGTTTCGCCTGCGCTTTCAACCAGTACAGATCCTTCATCGACCCGGCTGACAGAATCTTCAATTAAACTTTTAATTTCTTTCGCTGCCTGAGCGCTGCGTTGCGCCAGATTGCGAACTTCACCGGCAACGACGGCGAAACCACGACCTTGCTCTCCTGCTCTGGCGGCTTCAACCGCGGCATTCAGCGCCAAAATATTGGTCTGGAAAGCGATACCATCGATCACGCTGGTAATATCAGCAATCTTTTGTGAACTTCCTGCGATATTTTGCATGGTTTTCACGACATTATCGACAACCTTGCCCCCGCGCTGCGCCGTCTCGGAGGCGCTTAACGCCAACTGGCTGGCCTGACGCGCATTCTCCGCATTCTGCTTCACCGTGGCAGTCAGTTGTTCCATACTTGCCGCAGTTTCTTCCAGCGCTGACGCCTGCTGTTCAGTGCGAGAGGAAAGGTCGTTATTCCCCGCGCTGATTTCCGTCGCCCCGGTATAGATGGCATCGGTCCCCAGTCTTACCGCGCTTACTGTTGTGGTAAATTCGTTCTGCATGTGGCGAATGCTGTCCGCCAATATGCCCATTTCATTTTTGCCATTGAAATCAATATGCTTGCTCAGATCGCCTTTGGCGATATGCCGGATATGCTCGACAATATTGTTCAGCGGAGTAATCAGCAGTTTCTGAATACCAAACCAGACGGCTATTGCCAGCGCGACAACAATAACGATTACCGATCCCAACACCCACAAGGCTGAATCATAGGCCGCATTACTTCTGGCGACGTCCGTATTGTACAGATCTTCGCTATCGGCCTTATAAGCGTAATACGCTTTTTCAAACTTATCCTGGAAGCCCTGGGTAGGCTGAGAGAGAAACTTGTTCAGTTCGCCCGTTTTTAAGAACAGGATCAATTCTGTCAGCGCGGCGTTCAAAGCAACATAATTTTCTTTTACCGCGTTAGCGGCGTCCGCATCTTGCTTACTGTTAAGCGCTATTCCCTCGTATTTAGCAAAATATTCGTTTGCAACCGCAAGTTGCTTTGTTGCGGAAACCAGGAGATCATTTCCCGTGCTTCCCGCGCCACTGTTACCAGTGGGATCCAGCGCAAAACGGCTACCTGCCCGATTAAGCGTATTCCGTGTTTGCAGCAAATATGACCACGTAGAATCCAATTCAGATTTTTTCTGATTAAGAATTCTTATCGAGGTAAAAATGTCCTTATCATTTTTCAACGTATTGAAGAATAATCCCCCGGAAACAAGCTGGAGAGTCCCAAATAACACCAAAAAAAGCATCAAACCAGTAACAACTTTTATACGGTTAAACATATCATTCCCTTTGGACAAACACTCTACCGCTAATATCGGCATCCTATTGAATATAGTTATAAAAATTTTAATTAAAAAACACAGCCAGGACTAAAAAAGCTGTTGGGCCACCATGTGGCCCAACAAAATATGCAACCGATAATCAAATTTTCGCGACACTATCCACTAATGCCATTTCTTCACTACTGAGAAGTTTCTCGATATCGACCAGAATCAGCATCCTTTCGCCCAGAGAACCTAATCCCGTCAGATATTCCGTTGACAAGGTAACGGCAAACTCAGGCGCCGGACGGATTTGATCGGTGGTCAATGAAAGCACGTCAGATACGCCGTCAACCACGATCCCAACCACTCGCTGTCCAAGATTCAGGACGATAACGACCGTGTTGTCATCATAATCAACTTCTAGTTGGGCAAATTTAATTCGCAAATCAACGATAGGGACAATGACACCGCGCAGATTGGTTACCCCTTTGATAAAACCAGGGGTATTAGCAATACGCGTTACCTGATCATAGCCGCGTATTTCCTGCACTTTTAAAATATCAACGCCGTATTCTTCGTCACCCAGTGTAAAAATTAAGAACTCCTGTCCTTCAGTCTCACCGGTTAGTTTCGTGACGCTTGCAAGTCCAGTCATGTTTTTCACCTTTCAATTATCTGTTTTGTTATTAAGCAGCAGTTTCAACCACACGCTTCTCTCGATTAAGCGCCTGCAACGCTGAAACATCCACGATCAGCGCAACACTACCGTCACCTAAAATAGTCGCGGCTGAAACACCTGGCACCTTGCGATAATTACTTTCTAAATTCTTGACAACAACCTGATGCTGCCCAATCAATTGATCCACCAGCAAGGCATAGCGACGGCCCGCACTTTGTAAAATAACGACGATGCCTTGAGTCGCATCCGTTTTGGCGCCGTCCACATCAAAAATATGAAACAACTCAACCAGTGGTAAATATTCGCCACGCACCTGGAGTACTCGTTCACCACCAGCTAAGGGATACAAATCTTCCGCCTGTGGCTGTAATGATTCCATTACGGCATTGAGTGGCAGGATAAACACTTCGTTATTCACCTTGACGGACATACCGTCCAGGATGGCCAGTGTTAACGGCAGCAGGATCCTGATAGTCGTCCCTTTACCCGCCTGGAAATGAATCTCGACGTGACCGCCCATTTCCTGAATGTTACGTTTAACCACATCCATGCCAACGCCACGACCGGAAACATCCGTTACTTTTTCCGCCGTTGAAAAGCCCGGCGCAAAAATCAACATGCCGACTTCTTCATCAGACATGCTGTCGCTCACCGCAAGCTCCTGAGAAAACGCCTTGGCTAAAATTCTTTCGCGATTAAGGCCTGCGCCATCATCCACAACTTCGATGCAGATATTGCCGCCCTGATGTTCAGCAGACAACGTCAAATTACCTACCGCGGGTTTACCCGCCGCAATCCGCTTTTCAGGTGACTCGATACCATGATCCAGACTGTTGCGAACCAGGTGCGTGAGTGGGTCAATAATGCGCTCAATCAGACTCTTATCCAGTTCGGTCGAACTTCCCGACAGCGTAAGTTCGACTTGCTTATCCAGTTTGGCCGCCAGATCGCGAACCAAACGAGGGAATCGGCTGAACACATATTCCATTGGCATCATACGAATGGACATCACCGACTCTTGCAGATCGCGGGCATTGCGTTCCAACTGCCCCATGCTGTTCAGCAAGTCGCCGTTGGCGACGGGATCAAGCTCGCTTGAGCGTTGCGCCAACATAGACTGAGTAATGACCAGTTCGCCAACCAGGTTGATTAACTGATCAACCTTTTCTACCGCTACGCGAATGCTGGTATCACCCGTTTTGCTTTTCCTGGCGGCCTCTGGCGCGGCATGCGCTTTTGGCGCCGCTGCGGGTTTAGCAGCCGGTTTTTCCGGCGCGGGAACCGCTGCTATCGGTACGTCAGGCTGCGGTGAAACGTTGACCGCGGCAGTGGCAGGCTGACTTTCCTCAACAGGATGAAAATGGATCTGCTCCGGTTCAAGCACAAAACACAGCACCGCGCTGATATCATCCTCGCTTTCAGACGTAACCAGAGTAACTTCAACGCTGCTTTCCGTCTGATGGGGATCTTTCACCGTCCCCAGATTGCCAAGTTCTTCAAGCATCTGAGGAATTTCCTGAGCTTTCAGGCCAGTGAGTTCAATTCGCATCTCACCTTTTCCCGCTGAAGCCATCGGCTTAGAGGATACGGCGCCCTGCTCAGGTTGAGCCGCACCACTTTCAGCCTGGGACTCTAAGGCCAGTTGGCGCAGAGCCTGACAGATATACTCAAAGCTCTCGGCATTGGGTTCCTGCGCGGTTTTATAAGCGTCCAACTGATCCTGCATAATGTCTTTTGTTTCCAGAAACAGGTTAATGATATCGGTGCTAAGGCGCATTTCGCCGCGCCGCGCACCATCGAGTAGGTTTTCTAAAAGGTGAGTCGTTTCCTGTAAAACAGTAAAACCAAATGTCCCTGCTCCCCCTTTTATCGAGTGGGCGGCACGGAAAATGGCATTCATTTGTTCCGTATCTGGTGTCTGGGGATCCAACAGCAAAAGATGCTGTTCCATATCCGCCAGTAATTCATCTGCTTCATCAAAGAATGTTTGATAAAAAGCGCTCATGTCCATGCTCACGTGGTCACCTCAACTGTGAATCGCGGCTTATTGTGAAGGCGTCGCCTGGCTGTCTGGCGCAGCAGGCAACGCAGTAGTCGGCTGTTGACGCTCTGGGGCAGCAACTCCGTTATCGGGTTGCGGCGGAGTTTCTTCACCACTACCACTCATATTATTACTGTTTTCGGCAGGCGGATTGGTAGATTTAGCTTTTTCCAACTCCAAACTTTGTAAATCCTCCGCCTCATCGATATTAGTCGACACACTCTCGGCATTTTCGTCTTCGATACTCTTTTGCGCTTCTTTATTAAGCACTAACAAACTGATACGCCGGTTGACCGCATCATTGCCAGTGACAGAATGTTTCAGATTCATCGTTGCCGCCATACCAACGACACGCAGCACTTTACCTTCAGCCAAGCCGCCGGTTATCAATTCTCTGCGTGAGGAGTTCGCACGATCGGCTGACAATTCCCAGTTACTGTAACCGCGCTCGCCCATTGCATACTGAACATCATCCGTATGACCGGAAATGCTCAATTTATTTGGGATATCATTCAAAATCGGGGCAATGGCACGCAGGATATCCCGCATATAAGGTTCGACTTGCGCACTACCGGTTTGAAACATCGGGCGATTTTGGCTATCGATGATTTGAATACGTAAACCTTCATCAATCATTTCAATTAGCAGATGGGGACGTAACGCCCGCAAGCGAGGATCGGCCTCAATAAGCTGATCGAGCCTTTCGCGTAACTTTTTCAGACGCGCCTCATCCAATTTAGCTTCCGTATCCATTTCAATGGTCTTTCTTACTTCACCCTCCTGCTGGGTCGGATCATTCCCGCCTCCAGGGATCGGGCTTGAGCTCTCGCTTGATTTAGACCCTGACGTTAATGCAACTTTCAATGGTGTACGAAAGTATTCAGCAATCTGCGCCAATTGCGATGGCGTGGAAATAGCAATCAGCCACATGACCAGGAACAATGCCATCATCGCGGTCATGAAGTCAGCGTAAGCAATCTTCCACGAACCACCGTGATGAGCGCCGTGTCCAGACTTACGCTTTTTACGAATAATCGGATGTTGATGTTTCATGCATCACTATCCGACGCCGGTTGAGCCGGTGATTTCACACGGCGAATATGCTCATCCAATTCGGTAAAGGAGGGACGCTCCGTGGAGTACAACGTTTTGCGACCAAACTCTACGGCGATCTGCGGGGCGTAACCATTGAGGCTGGAAAGTAATGTCACCTTAATGCATTGTAATATTTTGATTTTTTCAGCATTTTTCTGACGTAATAACGCAGCAAGCGGCGACACGAATCCATACGCCAGTAATATACCCAGAAATGTCCCCACCATCGCATGCGCGATCATCATTCCCAACTCGGCAGCGGGACGATCTACATAAGCCAACGAATGCACGACCCCCATTACCGCAGCAACGATACCAAAAGCGGGAAGTCCATCCCCCATCAGGTTGAGGCTGTTTGCCGGCACCTCGCTCTCATGCTCTACCGTTTCAATCTCTTCATCCATTAACGTTTCAATTTCAAACGCATTCATGTTGCCACTGACCATCAAGCGCAAATAATCGGTAATGAATTCAACGAGGTTTTTATCGTTCAGAATGTTGGGATAACTGGAGAAAATCTCACTTTCATTGGGGTTGTCAATATCAAACTCCAGAGACAACATACCTTGCTGACGGGACTTGGCCATCAGACGAAACAATAGCGCCATCAGGTCCATATACAGTACTTTGCTATATTTTGACTTCTTGAACAGCATTGGTAAGGCGCGCCCTGTCGCCTTGATTGCCTTGCCGTTGTTGCCGACGATAAAGGCTCCCAGCGCCGCGCCGCCAATAATGACCAGTTCCGATGGTTGGTAAAGCGCGCCCAGGGCCCCACCGACCATGAGATAACCGCCAAGTACCGAGCCAACGATTACGATATAACCCAAAATAACCAGCACAAGAAATCCTTATATAATAAAGGTGGGCGGAGAGTAAGAAAAAGCACAGTGTATGCAGCCAGGGACACATGAGGAGAAATCTATCACTGTCCTTACTACAAACAGTGACAGATTCACAAATCGCTACCACAGGCTAGGCTTAGACTGCGCGTTTTACCTGTTCATCCAGCAGTTGAGGTATTATATCGGCAAGATTTTGTGAAAGTTTACGCCTTTTTACTGCTCTGGAAGGCGGTTGGCATAAGCTACAAACAAAACTATTTTTAGGCTGGTGAGCATGGGTTATGAACAACCCGTTGCAGCAGCTACAGCCTGAAAGCTGCAACATACCGCTGTCCACAAAACGAACCAGTGTCCATGCTCGTGTCAACGCCAACAACGGTGAGTCACTTTGTGGCGGACATTGTTCCAAATAAAGGCGATAGGATTTAATTACCGCTTCAACACCACTGCACTGCCCGCTTTTTTGTAAAAAACTGTAGGCATTGTAAAACATTGATGAATGGATATTCTGTTCCCAGGTCATAAACCAATCCGTTGAAAATGGTAACATTCCCTTTGGCGGCGGACTTCCTCTAAGCTCTTTATACAGTTTAATCAAGCGTCCACGGCTTAACTGCGTTTCACTTTCCAACATCTGTAGACGAGCCCCAAGAGAAATGAGCTCCATCGCTAACTGAATGTCTTTTGCTTCCTGAACAATACTTTTCTCCGCCATTACTATGCCCTTTTCTTAGGCAAGTTCTCTTCTTTCGAAGTTAACTGTTGTAATAAGTGACTCGATAGCAAAATTCCCGTATGAATCTGTTGTAAATCGTCCACCCGTGATTCTTGAGTCAAACGTTTGATTGTATTGTGATCATCAAAACGGAAATGACATATCAATTGATTGGTTTCCGCCAATTTCACCATCTGCGGCAAAGTTAGCTGCATCAGCACATCGGCCATTGTTTCATCAATGCCCAAACGAAACATCGCTGACGCTTTTTCGTCATTAATTAAACGTTGAGCCAGTAACAAATAAGACAGATTAATGTCATAAATGTGTTTGAGTAATTCAGAGGTACCCATATTTCCCATCCCGACAGGTTATGTTTAAAACATAAGTTAGGTGATAGATCATATCGCCCAGTTCAAAAATCACTCTCCATTGATGGCATAAAAAACTTTCAGCGCCAGATATCGGTTACTATATTTACAATAATTAATTTCTTATTAGAACAGTAATCCTGCTTACTGTTACCAACTTTATCAATCTTGCTTCGAATCCATTCGCCCTTTGCTCTTCAGACGACGCCATGTTGTTGCCCTCTGGTTAAGTATAGGATTAATCCTAAAACAGCACAACTGTACCGCCTAATCCGTAGCACATACAACGCGAGCGAAGAGTGATTTTGACCATTATGTGATATTGATCACGTTTTTGGAAGAATTGTGTGCGATTTTTCATCTGGTAAGAGCTCTTTGATATGCAATTTTTCTTCAAAAAAACGTATTAAACGTTACAAAAAACGTTACAAATAATATACTCCGAGAACGGTTCGTCAGCTATCCAAATGATAGATAAATAAATTCTATATCTCCCGCCAATGCACATAAGAAAAGAATGGTTATTTTACTTACTCAAAACTGATGCTTTCAACCAAATGTCTCTTGGTCTTACCCTTTTCGAACAGAAACGACATTGGAGCTCACGCAGCACCAAAAATGTCAAGAATTTTATTATCTATAGCGGTAGCGGCACGGAAAAATACGCGACTTTTTTCTGTCGCCGTTACTGACCGTCATAGTCAGCAGATGAAAAAAGGGAAATGATTACTTTGTACAGTGCGGAGATGACTATTAACTGATTAGATTGCTGAATAGAAATTATGCTTTCTCGGATAATAACATTAAACAATAACCGCTACCTGAGCGTAGTCATTGTTTCCGCGACCATAAGTATGACAGGTATGATAATCGCAGGATCCATGCAGAGACTATCATATAGAAATAAGCTTATAGCAAGTCTGGAATTATCTTGTCGATGAATTGAATACCAGAAATTATTTCCATTTAAAAAAATTCCACTTTAAAAACGTAACACGTAAAGCATCGAATAACCCAATCAGAACAATCTTTCTACATTGATGATAATTCACTCCACCGCCATAGCTTGATACGATCAGAGCGTTTATGCCGAGTTCAGTGAATAAACCGTTATCACCACACGGCCTAAGTTCCGCACTCTTTAGTTTGTATACATTAGCACCAGATACGCCCCAATAAAGGCATCGTATTCTTATCATAAAAACGAACTTCCTATCACTTAGATAATGCCCCCTGTTCAAAATAAGAGAGATAAAAAATATAATATCAGTCAACCGTTATTCGTTTTTCCTATCATCAAACGGCCATCGCTTTGTATATTTTAACAACAGTTACATTTCATTGATGTTTTAAACATTTAAAAACGTGATCTAAATAACTGCGCCTATTACCGCTCCACTTTTGTTAGTCCAGGTTTGTTGCCTGGGAAAGGTGATGCGGTTTTAATAAATTGTCTGACATTTTT
>NZ_QNRY01000018.1 GCF_003315515.1 Brenneria salicis ATCC 15712 = DSM 30166
GTTCTGTAGCAAGTGCCTGAAGTTTCTTCTCGTCCATAATTTGCCTGTCTCCGCTGTTCGGATAACGATATCAAAAACAGGCAATTACACAATTTGATTTACAGGCTCGAGATGTGCGCGAGAATATCATTTCAGCACCGTGAATATTTCCTGTTATTCGTTACAAATTCCGCTCAACATAACAACACCAAATCATTTCCCTCTCTTTTTGGTAACCAAATCACTTATTTTTGTTTACTTCCGTTTCAGCCTGTTTCCTATGACATTAGTCACTTTTTAATCAACGGGACTATTCTACTCTCCATCATAAACAGGGAGGCGCTATGTTTCTCGAAGAAAGACGAAATAGGATCCTGACCTACCTGGACCGGCACGGGCGGGCTAGCGTGGAGTTTCTGGCCAGAGAGTTTGCCGTGACCAGAGAAACGATACGCAGCGATTTGAACGCGCTGGCGCATATGAACCTGATTCAACGTTGTCACGGCGGCGCTATCGTTATACGTCGCAACTTACAGTCCGAACTCATCACCACCAGTGGCGAGAACTTTGAAGTTTTGCTGAAACGGCTGGGCAAACAACCCCGACCGTCAGGCGTAAAAAACAAAGGAAACAGGATGAACGGTAAGGTTTGTATTCTGGGTTCGTTTAACGTCGATATCGTCGCTAAAGTCGCGCGTTTCCCCAAAGGCGGCGAATCGCTGATGGCGCAGGGCAGCACGCTGGGGCCGGGCGGGAAAGGGGCGAATCAGGCCATGGCCGCCAGTCGTGCGGGATCGCGCGTCCACTTCGTCTCCAAGGTGGGCAAAGATCAGTTTAGCCAGTTCGCCTATGATCATCTCGCCTCGTCGGAGATCCTCTCTTTTACGCTTTATCAGTCCGAAACGGAGCCGACAGGCAACGCCATCATCTATGTTTCGCAACAGAATGGCGAAAACATGATTGCCATTCATCCCGGCGCCAATCAGACGATTAATGAAGAAGAAGTTGCCGCCATCACGCCGGAACTCTCCCACGCCGACGTGCTGTTGCTCCAGTTGGAAAACAATTTTTCCGCCACATTAAACGCCATGAAGCTGGCTAACGCGCTGGGTAAAAAAGTTATTCTCAACCCGGCGCCTTACTCCAGCGACATCTTGCCTTATCTGGACTATCTCGATGTCATCACGCCGAATGAAACCGAGGCGTCCCTGCTGTCGGGGATCGATGTCCACGATCTGGACAGCACGAAACAGGCGGCGCAGAAAATCGTCGCGCTGGGCGCCCGCTGCGTAATTATCACGATGGGTGCGCGGGGCGCGCTGCTGTTTGAAGGCAGCCAGTTCCAGCATATCCCGGCATTTCCGGCGCTCAGCATTGATACCACCGGCGCAGGCGATGCGTTTAACGGCGCGCTGGCCGCCGCCATTGCCAACGGACAGACGCTGCTTCAGGCCGCGACTTACGCCTCCGCCTTCGCCTCGCTAGCGGTGGAGCGCGAAGGGGCGGCGAATATGCCGGAGCATCGACAGGTCAGGCTGCGGCTGTCACAGCGCTGACTCACTACATTTATCCATCACCTCATTCCGCCAGGAGTAAACAATGAAACAAATCGACGGCATTGTCCCGGTCATGCTGACCCCATTTACCGGAAATAACGACATTGATTATCCCGGACTGGAAAAGCTTATCGACTGGTATCTCGCCAAAGGCGTCGATGCGTTGTTCGCCGTCTGCCAGTCAAGCGAGATGCTGTTTCTCAGTCTGGCGGAACGCGTGGAACTGGCGCGTTTCGTGGTTGAAAAAGCGGCGGGCCGCATTCCGGTCATTGCTTCAGGTCATATTAGCGACGATCTGGATGAGCAGATCGGCGAACTCCGCGCCATGGCCGAAACCGGCATTGACGCGCTGGTGCTGGTCACCAACCATCTGGACTCGAACAATCAGGGCAGCGATGTCTTTTACTCTACGTTGAATCAGTTGCTGGCTGCCCTGCCCGCTTCAATGCCGTTGGGACTTTATGAATGTCCGGCGCCATATCGTCGCTTGCTGAGCGATGAAGAACTGAGCTACTGCGCCAATACCGGACGTTTTGTGGTGCTGAAAGATGTGAGTTGCGATCTGCCTACCGTGACTCGCCGGGTGAAGTTGGTCGCCGATACCCCGCTGAATATCATCAATGCGAATGCCGCCATCGCCTTTGATGCGATGAAAGCCGGTTCAAAAGGTTTCAGCGGCGTGTTCACCAACTTCCATCCTGAGTTATATGGCTGGCTTTACCATCACCATCACAGTAACCCGGCACTGGCGCAGGAACTGGCGACGTTTCTTTCACTCGCCGCAGTGACGGAAACGCTGGGCTATCCTAAGAATGCCAAAATTTATCACCAACGCCTGGCAACCTTCAGCAGTGCTTACTGCCGGGTCAATAAAGACGATGTGCTGGAAAAATATTGGGGATTGGCGGTGATCCTTGAGCAAATCCGCAACGGCACGGCTGATTATCAAAACAAAATAAATCTCAAGAACTAATTACCTTTTTTCCTCATACCCCTACAAGAAGGAAACACCGATGATGAAACGCATTCGGTTGACGGCGTTAAGTACGCTTTTACTCTCTTGCTCCGCGCTGGCGGCGTGGCCGGAAAAACCTATCACCATCATCGTCCCCTGGGGCGCGGGCGGAAATACCGACACGGTGGCGCGTCTGGTTGCTCAAGGGTTGCAAAAAGAACTGGGCGTAAACGTCAATGTGGTCAACCGCACCGGTAGTAGCGGCGTTGTCGGCCATGATGCGATCAATCGCGCCAAGCCGGATGGTTATACGTTGGGGATTGTGACGGTGGAAATCGCCATGATGCACCACCAGAAAATGACCAATCTCAGCTATCAGGATTACACCCCCATCAGTCGGCTGGCGGTGATTTACGGCGGCTTGCAGGTCGCCAAAGACTCGCCATACCAGGATGCCAACCAGTTAATCGACGCCATTAAGCAGCAACCGGGTAAATTGCGCGCCTCAGGCAGCGGACTGAAATCCGTCTGGCACCTTAATACCCTGGGGATGCTGAGAAGCGCCGACCTGCCGGAAAACGCCGTCCGCTATATTCCATCCCAGGGTGCCAGCGCCGCGCTGCAAGAGTTGGTTTCCGGCGGCGTTGATTTCGTCACCTCTTCCCCCGGCGAAGCCAAAAGCATGGTAGACGCCGGTATGGTGCGCCATCTGGCTATCATGTCCGATCAGGCCTCGGCGCTGTATGCCAATATCCCTATCTTCAATCAGGCGACGCCATACGACTGGTCGCTGACAACATGGAACGTGCTGTCCGCCCCGAAAGGGCTGCCGCCTGAGATCGCCGATAAACTGACCGCCGCGATGAAAAAGGTCTATGACTCCGGCAAGCTCCAGAAATTCTCCAATAATCAGGGGTTTGAAGTCAGCGCGCTATACGGTGACGAACTTTATCAATTCATGAAGGATGAAGACGCTCAGTTTGGAAGCCTGCTTTCCGACGACCAATAAAACAGGCAGGCGTCATGCAAATGACGCCTGAACAATATGCCGAAGCTATCTTTGTTACTCCCGCTGATTTTCCTGCTGTTCGGTGCCGGCGTCGCCGCTTACGCCTTTATTCAACTCGGTGATGTGGCCGCGTTTGGCGCGGGATTTATGCCTGCCATCCTCGGTTGCCTGATGGTTTTGCTATCGATTCTGGACCTGGCTACGATACGGTTGAAAAAAGATGATAACCCAGCTTCAGACAACGGGAAACGGGATATCCTCAGCGTGTGCCTGGTGGCGCTCATGGTGATTTTCTATATTTATTTCGTTGAATTACTTGGCTTTATTGTGACAACCAGCCTCATCATGGCGGGCCTGCTGGTGTTCTTCCTGCCCAAAAACAAGCTGATTGCCGCACTGTCCGCCGTGGGGCTGTCGAGCGGCATTTACTACTTGTTTTCCAAACTATTATTAGTGCCACTTCCCTCAGGCAGTCTTTTTTAAGGAAGCGTGACGATGGATATCCTGATCAACGCCAGTGAATACATTACCCTCAATGCCATCATCGCCATTTTCGCCGCAGGCCTGTTCGGGTTGTTTGTCGGCGCGATACCCGGCCTGACGGCGACCATGGCGGTCGCCCTGCTGGTGCCTTTCACCTTTTTCATGGACCCGATCCCCGCGCTGGCCATGATGATCTCGGTGGGCGCATCCACCATCTACGCCGGGGATATCCCTGGCGTGCTGCTGCGTATTCCGGGGACGCCCGCCTCTGCCGCCTATGTGGATGACAGCTATGCGCTAAGCCAACAAGGGAAAACCAACTACGTACTCGGCCTCGGCCTGAGCACTTCGGTGATTGGCGGCATCATTGGCGCGATTGTGCTGACGTTCGCCTCGCCGATCCTGGCCTCCTTCGCCTTGAAATTCAGTTCGTTTGAATACACCTGGCTGGCGTTACTGGGGCTCAGTTGCTCAACCTTGATTTCAGGACAATATATCGTCAAAAGCCTGATGGCGCTCCTGCTGGGGCTGGTTCTCGCCACCATCGGTTATGATGAATTTACCGGACAGCCGCGTTTCACCTTCGGTCAGGTGGCGCTACTGGAAGGGATCAGTTTTATTCCAGCCATGATAGGGATGTTCGCTATCGCCAACGCGATTGAATATTACGCCAATCGTCACCGCGACAAGGTGCAACAAGCCGACGCCGCGCCGCCGCCCGCTGAAAAATCGTCGTTTAATATCCTGTCCGGCATAGGCCCCGCGCTGAAAAAGAACCGGACAGGCATTGTCCGCAGCAGCGCCATCGGCACCTTGATCGGCGTATTGCCCGGCGCGGGCGCTGATATTGCCGCGTGGATTTCCTATGCGGTGGCGAAAAAATTCTCCCGTGAACCGGAAAAATATGGCAAAGGCTCGGAAGAAGCCGTTATTAACGCCTCATCAAGCAACAACGCGAGTCTGGCGGGGAGTTACATTCCCATGCTGGTATTCGGCATTCCCGGCGATTCCGTAGCCGCCATTGTGATCGGCGTGCTGTATATGAAAGACATGCAGCCGGGGCCGTCCCTGTTCATCTTCCACCCGGAGAAACTTTACGCCATTTTCATGCTGTTCTTTATCGCCAACCTCGCGTTGCTGCCGCTGGCGATGATCGTGGTGAACTTCCTCAAGCGCCTGATCTCCGTGAACAAGGATATTGTGTATCCGGTGGTGATTGTGTTCAGCATCGTCGGCGCCTTTGCGATGAATAACTCGATGGCATCGGTGGTGGTGATGTTGGCGATGGGGATTGTGGGTTACTTCCTGCAAAAGCATAAATACCCGATAGCGCCAGTGATCCTGGGCATGGTGCTGGGGCCGATGTTTGAGAAAAGTCTGCTCTCTTCCTTGCTGAAATCCGATGGCAATCTGCTGGCCTTTGTGGAACGCCCCATCTCGGCTTTCCTTGCCGTGCTGTTTTTCATTGTGATGATCATGCAGGCCAAAAGCATCATTCAGGTATTCAGAAACAACCGCGGATAAGCAGCAATGAACACGCGAAAGGGCCTGAAGCGTCAGGCCCGATATTCATCACCCCTGCGCCTGAATAGCCTGCGGGTAGCGATGTTGCCAGGCTTCAAAGCCGCCATCGATGCTATACACCGACGAAAAACCCAGACTGACCAGGTACTGCGCCGCATTACGACTGCTGATGCCGTGATAGCAAATCACCATGACGGGCGTATCAAAATCGGCGTCGCGAACAAAATCCGACAGCGTCTCGTTGGTCAGGTGTCGCGCGCCGGGTACATGCGCCGCCGCGAAGCTCTGCGGATCGCGGATATCGGCGATAATCCCGCCCTGCTGCCAGCGGGCATACGCCTGATCGATGTCTAGCGATTCAAATTGTTCCATCAGAGGTTACAACCACGTTAATTACAAGGAGCATTATTGTAACCTGAAGCAGCGCGGAGTAAACCAGACAACTCGCCGGACGGCAGCGAAAACCCGCACCGTCACACCAATAGCACCTCGACGCCCTGTTCACGCAGTTGCGCGATAATCTGTGCATTGGCTTGCTTGCCGGTGATCAGCACATCAATCTGTTCGACCCGGCTAAACAGCATCCCGGCGCGTTCGCCAATCTTGCTGCTGTCCACCACCACCGCCAGCTTGCCGACATAACGCAGCATCTTCTGCTCCGCCATCGCGGTCAGCATATCGGTTTTATACAGCCCTTCCGCCGTCAGCCCTTTACCGCTGGTGAACATCCAGTGTCCGGCATACAGGCTGGCGTCGCCTTCCTGCGGCGCCAACGTGATGGATTGGCTTTTATTATATTGCCCGCCCATGATCACCACGCTGTCGTGCTCCTGTTCGATCAGATAATTCGCCAGAGGCAGGTAGTTGGTTATCACCTGCACGTCTTTGCCGCAAATCTCCTGTCCAAGCAAAAAAGCCGTCGAACCACAGTTAATCACCACGCTTTCCCCGAGACGACACAATTGCGCCGCAGCTTTGGCGATACGCATTTTCTCATCCAGATTCTGCGCCTGATAAATATTCAGCGGCGTCCAGGCCGCACGCGGAGTATTCACCGCTTCAGCGCCGTTACGCACTTTCCGCAACTTACCGGATTCATCAAGCTTGTTGATATCGCGTCTTGCCGTGGCTGGAGAAACATCAAAGTGCTTGATCAGATCGGCAACCGTCAGTTGCCCTTGTCGTTGCAGAAAATCGATGATGGCATTATGGCGCTGAGATTCAGTCATGCTGGCCCCGCTAAATGGATTCTGAATACCGATTATAATGAGCGTTTGTAATGATTTGAATCATAACTTATCAAAAGTTCGCACGGCAGGTGTATCCAGACGATGACGGGGCATGATGCCATGCCCCTTTCGGCAGTCTCATAGGAACGATTTGAACGGCAGATCCGGCTCCAGGGTAAAACAATCGTCAAATCCGCGCGGATAGTGATATTCCAGATTATCCTTGTCCTGCGGCCAGGTGAATTTGCCGCCGACCTGCCAGATAAAAGGCTTAAAGCCATATCTCAGCCGATCTTTTTTCATTTCCCATAACACGCGGATTTCCTGCGGATCAGCCTGAAAATTCGACCAGATATCATGATGGAAAGGGATCACTACTTTGGTGTTCAGCGCTTCGGCCATACGCAATATATCCGCGCTGGTCATTTTATCAGTGATGCCGCGCGGATTCTCGCCATAAGACCCCAGCGCCACATCGATCTGGTGCTCATTGCCGTGTTTGGCGTAATAGTTGGAGTAATGCGAATCGCCACTGTGATAAAGATTACCGCCCGGCGTTTTGAACAAATAGTTTACCGCCCGCTTATCCATACCATCCGGCAAAACGCCTGCCGCCTTCTCTTCCGCGGGCAACGTAATCAATGCCGTGCGGTCAAACGCATCCAGCGCATGAATTTCAACATCCTTGATGGCGATGACATCACCGGGTTTCACCACGATGCAGCGTTCCTGCGGCACCCCCCAGCCGATCCACAAATCCACACAGCTTTGCGGTCCGATGAACGGCACATTGCCGTCACAGTTTTTCAGCACCGCCGCCGCCACATTCACATCAATATGATCGTTATGGTCGTGCGTCGCCAGTACCGCATCAATCTGACGAATGGCGAACGGATCGAGGACAAATGGCGTGGTGCGCAGATTAGGCTGCAATTTTTTCACGCCCGCCATACGCTGCATCTGGTGGCCTGACTTCATCAGCGGATTGGCGTGGCTTTGCTTGCCGGTGCCGCACCAGAAATCCACACACAGATTCGCGCCTTCTTCCGATTTCAGCCAGATGCCGGTGCAGCCCAGCCACCACATGGCGAATGAGCCTGGCGCCACCTGCTCTTGTTCTATCTCTTCATTCAGCCAGGTCCCCCACTCCGGGAAGGTATTCAGGATCCATGACTCGCGGGTAATACTCTCGACTTTACTCATCGTGTGAACCTCATCATCGGCATATTGGTGTGTTATCAAAAAAAATCACTAAATGATAATTAATGATTAGTAATGAAAACTTATCACTATTAAAGCATGATAACAATCCGGTTTTTTTTACAAAAATCATTACAATGTGGGTAAAAACACAAAGAAAGACATCATTAAAATTATCTCACAAAACAATATAACAACATGAATAATAATAAAAAAATATAAATTAAATCTTTACATTAAGGATAATCGTGCGTAAAAAAGATAATTGCGATGCCCCTCACGAATAATCAAAAAATTATCTTTTATGATTACAAGTGATTGATAGAGTGATTGCGTCTACAAAAAAGGCCTGACCGCGCCAGCGCATTCGAAGAGGACGCGTAACAGGATGACCAAAAAAAGCCGAACGGAGTGTTTATGGAAACTCTCTATAATATTTTCACGATTTTCTTTAATCAGGTTATGACCAATGCCCCGCTGTTGCTGGGGATTGTGACGTTTCTGGGTTATTTACTACTACGCAAAACCGCTACCGTTATCATTAAAGGAACCATTAAAACCATTATCGGTTTTATGCTGTTACAGGCAGGGTCCGGGATTCTGACCGGTACGTTCAAACCCTTCGTGGCCAAAATGTCCGACGTTTATGGCATCAATGGCGCGATATCAGACACCTATGCTTCCATGATGGCGACCATCGAACGCATGGGCGACGCCTACAGTTGGGTGGGCTATGCCGTGCTGCTGGCGCTGGCCCTGAATATTATTTATGTGCTGCTGCGCCGTATCACCGGTATCCGCACCATCATGCTGACCGGCCATATCATGTTTCAGCAGGCCGGTCTGCTCGCGGTTTTCTTCTATATTCTCGGTTATCCCATGTGGACCACCATCATCTGTAGCGCGGTGCTGGTGTCCCTGTACTGGGGGATTACCTCCAACATGATGTACAAACCCACGCAGGCGGTCACCGATGGCTGCGGCTTCTCCATCGGCCACCAGCAACAGTTTGCTTCCTGGCTGGCCTATAAGCTCGCGCCTTATCTGGGGAAAAAAGAAGAGAGCGTGGAAAATCTGAAACTCCCCGGCTGGCTGAACATCTTCCATGACAATATCGTCTCCACCGCCATTGTCATGACGGTATTCTTTGGCGCGATCCTGCTCTCCTTCGGGCTGGACACCTTGCAGCAGATGGCAGGCAAAGTGCACTGGTCGATTTATATCCTGCAAACCGGTTTTCAGTTCGCCGTCGCCATTTTCATCATTGTGCAAGGCGTGCGAATGTTCGTCGCCGAACTTTCCGAAGCCTTTAACGGCATTTCCCAACGGTTGATTCCCGGCGCGGTGCTGGCTATCGATTGCGCCGCCATTTACAGCTTCGCGCCCAACGCCGTGGTATGGGGTTTTATGTGGGGCACCATCGGTCAGTTAATCGCTGTCGGCATTCTGATCGGCATCGGCTCGCCTATCATGATCATCCCCGGATTTATCCCGATGTTCTTCTCTAACGCCACCATCGGCGTATTCGCCAACCATTTCGGCGGCTGGCGCGCCGCGCTGAAGATCTGTCTGGTGATGGGCATGTTCGAAATCTTCGGCTGCGTCTGGGCGGTCAAACTGACCGGACTGAGCGCATGGATGGGCATGGCGGACTGGTCGATTCTGGCCCCGCCGTTGATGCAGGGACTGACGCTCGGTCTGTGGTTTATGAGCGTCGTCATTGTTATTGCACTGATTTACATGGTCTTTGCCAGCCGGACATTACGCGCTGAAGAAGATGCGGAAAAGCAACTTACTGAAACTCCCGTGAACTGACTCGGAGACACCATCATGACAGTACGAATTTTAGCGGTATGCGGCTGCGGACAAGGCAGTTCCATGATCATGAAAATGAAAGTCGGCCAATTTCTGACCGAACAGGGCATCGCCCACAGCCTGAATAGCTGTGCGGTGGGCGAATACAAGGCTGAACTGAGCGGGGCCGACATCATCATCGCCTCTACCCATGTTGCCGATGAGATCACGGTCAGCGGCAACAAATATGTGGTCGGCGTGCGCAATATGCTCTCCGCGGCGGATTTCGGCCCCAAATTGCTGGACGTTATCCATGCGCACTTTCCGACGGATCTAAAACAAGGCTTAAAACAATAGGGAGCGCGCATGAAACTACGTGATTCGCTGGCGGAAAATCATTCCATCCGTTTGCAGGCCGAAGCCGACACCTGGCAGGAGGCGGTGAAAATCGGGGTTGATCTGCTGGTCGCTGCCGATGTCGTCGAACCGCGCTACTACCAGGCGATTCTGGACGGCGTAAAACAATTCGGCCCTTATTTTGTCATCGCGCCAGGACTCGCCATGCCCCATGGCCGCCCGGAAGAAGGGGTTAAAAAAACCGGCTTTGCGCTGGTGACGTTGAAAACGCCGCTGGTTTTCAACCACGAAGATAACGACCCGGTGGATATCCTGATCACCATGGCGGCCATTGATGCCAATACCCATCAGGAAGTGGGCATCATGCAGATCGTGCAACTTTTTGAAGACGAAGCCAATTTCGATCGCCTGCGCGCCTGTCGCACCGAGCAGGACGTACTGGATTTGATTGACCAGACCGCTAAGACGGCATGCTGATTAAGGAGTTTATTGATGTCTCATTTACCGATGCTACAAGTGGCGCTGGATAACCAGACGCTGGCCGATGCTTACCAGACCACCCGATTGATCGCCGAAGAGGTGGACATTATTGAAGTCGGCACCATCCTGTGCGTTGGCGAAGGCGTGCGCGCCGTGCGTGATTTGAAATCGCTGTATCCGCACAAGATTGTGTTGGCCGACGCCAAAATTGCCGATGCCGGTAAGATTCTGTCGCGCATGTGCTTTGAAGCCCAGGCCGACTGGGTGACCGTGATTTGCTGCGCCGACATCAACACCGCCGCGGGCGCGCTGGAAGTCGCACGCGAATTCAAAGGCGATGTTCAAATTGAACTGACCGGTTTCTGGACCTGGGAGCAGGCGCAGGCCTGGCGCGATATTGGTATCCGGCAAGTGGTGTATCACCGCAGCCGGGACGCTCAGGCTGCGGGTATCGCCTGGGGCGACGCCGACATCAGCGCCATTAAGCGGCTGGCGGAGATGGGCTTCAAGGTCACGGTGACCGGCGGACTGGCGTTGGCGGATCTGCCGTTATTCAAAGGGATCCCGATTCATGTGTTTATCGCCGGTCGCAGTATCCGTGATGCGGCCAATCCGGTGGACGCCGCACGCGAGTTCAAACACAGCATCGCTCAACTCTGGGGATAAGGTGATCTCATGCTCATGAAGTCTGTTCCGCTCGGTATTTATGAAAAAGCCCTACCGCCGGATGAAAGCTGGCTGACGCGTCTGCAACTGGCGAAAACGCTGGGTTTTGATTTTGTCGAAATGTCGGTGGATGAAAGTGATGACCGTCTGGCGCGCCTTGACTGGAGCCGTGAGCAACGTTTGGAACTGGTGAGCGCGGTGGCCCTCAGCGGCATCCGGGTTCCGTCGATGTGTCTGAGCGCGCATCGCCGCTTTCCGCTGGGTTCGGAAGATGACGATACGCGAAATCAGGGGCTGGACATCATGCGCAAGGCGATCCGTCTGGCGCAGGATGTCGGCATTCGCGTGATCCAACTTGCAGGTTACGATGTTTACTACCAACAGGCTAACGACGCCACCAGGGAGCGTTTTCGTCACGGCCTGCAACTGGCGGTGGAAATGGCCAGCCGCGCGCAGGTGACGCTGGCGATGGAAATCATGGACTACCCGCTGATGAACTCCATCAGCAAAGCGCTGGGTTATGCCAACTACCTTAATAATCCGTGGTTTCAGCTTTATCCCGATATCGGCAATCTGTCCGCGTGGGATAACGATGTGCAGATGGAACTACGGGCGGGTAAAGGCCACATCGTGGCGGTGCATGTAAAGGACACGCGCCCCGGCGTGTTCAAAAACGTGCCGTTCGGCACCGGCGTGGTGGATTTTGCACGTTGTTTTACCACACTCAGAGAAAGCGGCTATTGCGGCCCTTATCTCATTGAAATGTGGAGTGAAACATCATCCGACCCGATAAAGGAAATCACCGCCGCGCGTGACTGGGTTAAGCAACAGATGGTCCGGGCCGGATTGCTGGTGGAGGAAACCGCATGATAGCGCAGCTAAAACAACAGGTGTTCGAGGCGAATATGGCGCTGCCCCATTACGGACTGGTGACCTACACCTGGGGCAACGTCAGCGCCATCGATCGGCAACGGCAGGTTATCGTCATCAAGCCCAGCGGCGTCGCCTATGAGGTGATGCAACCTGACGATATGGTGGTGGTGGATATGCAAGGCGACGTCGTCGAGGGCAAATACCGGCCCTCATCCGATACGGCGACGCATCTGGCGCTTTATCGTCGTTATCCGCAAATCGGCGGCATTGTCCATACGCATTCCACACACGCTACCGCCTGGGCGCAGGCGGGGCTGGCGATCCCGGCGCTGGGAACGACCCACGCCGATTACTTTTATGGCGATATCCCTTGCACCCGGCCATTAACGCCGCAAGAAGTCGAGCAAGCGTATGAAAAAAACACCGGCGTGGTCATCGCCGAAACCCTCGGCGACGGCAACCCGTTACATACGCCGGGGATCATCGTTTATCAGCACGGCCCCTTCTGTTGGGGAAAAGACGCGGATGAAGCTGTGCACAATGCGGTGGTGATGGAGGAAGTCGCGAAAATGGCGTGGATAGCCTGCTCCATTAATCCGCGCCTGCGGCTTATCGACGATCACCTGATGAATAAACACTTCAGCCGCAAACATGGCCCCAATGCCTATTACGGGCAGCGGTGACAAAGCGGCGGCGCGGCGGCGGACAAGAAAAAAGTCATGCCGCGCCGGATTCAGGCCACCATCTCCTCGTCGCCCTGCCGCCAGACACATTGGCCGTTTATCCAGGTAGCGGCGATATTGCGCTCGTCGCCCAGCGTCATCAGGACAAACAACCGTTCAAAAATGGTCTGGCTGTTCGCCTGACGCAATCGCTGCAATGGCGTCGCCGCCGGATCAAGCACCACGAAATCGGCCTCTTTGCCGCTATTGAAGTTGCCGACCACCGTATCCAGATCCAGCGCTCTGGCGCCGCCGAGCGTGGCGTGATAAACCGCTTCACAGGCGGACAGGGAATAATGCTGCAACTGACCCACCTTGTAGGCCTCTCCCAGCGTTTTCAACATGCTGAACGTGGTTCCCGCGCCGACATCCGTCCCCATGCCCATCAATACCGACTTATCCCAGCAGGTTTGCAGCCGGAATAAGCCGCTGCCCAAAAACAGATTGGAGGTGGGGCAAAACGCGATCGATGACCGGGTGTGGCGCAGGCGATCCCACTCATGTTCCTCAAGATGCACACAGTGAGCAAACACGCTGCGCCGTCCGGTCAGATGGTAGTGATCGTAGACATCCAGATAACCGTCATGTTCAGGATACAGGGATTTGACCCAGGCGATTTCCTGCTGGTTTTCACTCAGATGCGTATGCATCCAGACATCAGGAAACTCTTCACGCAGACGCTGAACGGCGGATAACAATGCAGGCGACGACGTAGGGGCGAAACGTGGCGTCAGGGCATAACCCAGACGGCCACGCTTATGCCAACGCAGGATCAGTTCCCGCGTCTGCTGATAACTGTCCGCCGGGGTTTCTGTCAGTTCATCCGGCGCGTTCTGATCCATCATGACTTTGCCGGCGATAAACCGCATCTCCAACTGTTGCGCCGCGCTGAACAACGCTTCCACCGATTCTGGATGCACCGTACCAAAAACCAGTGCGGTGGTGGTGCCGTTACTGAGCAACTGGCGCAGAAAAAACGCCGACATCCGCGCCGCATGACGCGGACACCCATACTGGCTTTCCGCCGGAAAGGTGTAACGCTGCAACCATTCGAGCAATTGTTCGCCGTAAGCGCCGATAATTTCAGTTTGCGGATAATGAATATGGGTATCGATGAACCCCGGCATAATGATTTTACCCCGGTAATCAATAATCTCTTGTCCATCATCAAGCAGTTTCTCTCCCTCATGCCACGGCGTCAGACTGAGAATTTTGCCTGCATTAATCAATAACAATCCATCCTCAAAGTAACGCGCCTGACGAACAATCTGCGCCGGGTTTTCCGCTGGCGCGGTAATATCAAAAAAACTGCCTCGTATGGCCTGCGTATAGGTCGCCGACATGTTCATCCCCTGTTGCTGATCCTGCTCATGATGTATCTATTAACAATTATTTAGCAATTGCCATACCACAATTAAAATTTAAAAAATGAAAATTTAAAAAAGATACGCTTAAAAATAAACGCTACCGCTGCGGCGAACAGGCACAACTTTTGCTTAGTTTTTATGGTAAATCGCTATGGTAAATCGCTATGGTAAATCGCTCTGGAACCTCCACGCACGGCGGTGCAGGCCAACTGACAACAAAAGGGGAAAACCTGAATGATCGGACTGTTTGCTCATGCGGCTGAGTTGGAAAAGAACAACCTCAGTTTCGCGTTTATTCAGATTATCGAGAGTCGCGGTTCCACGCCGCGCCATGCCGCCGGAATGATCGTGGATGATCAGGGAAATATGACGGGCACCATCGGTGGGGGCATGATGGAAAGACTGGTGCTGGAACAGGCGCTGCAAGCGCTGGCGCAAGGCGAGTCGCGCGTCTTTCAGGGACGTATGGCCCGACAAGGGGAAGGCGCCATTGGTTCGGACTGCGGCGGGGCGATGACTGTGCATATCGCGGTGCATCTGCAACGGCCTGCGTTGATCCTGGTCGGCGGCGGCCACGTCAACCGGGCGATTGCGCAGGCGGCCGCCCCGCTGGGATTTCGTATCACGGTGCTGGACATCTGGCCGGGTAATCTGGACCCTGCGCAATTACCGCCCCAATGCCGACGCATTCACGCCGACACCTTCACCCTGGCCATTGACGAACTACAGTTGAATGACAACTGCTTCGTGATTATCGCCACCAACAATCAGGATCGGGAAGCGCTGACCCGGCTTATCCCTGCTCAGGTTGCTTATCTGGGTTTGCTCGCCAGCCGACGCAAAGTGCAGACGCTGAAAGCCGCGCTGCGCAAGCAAGGCGTTAGCGAAGAGACGATCAATCAGTTGCGTTCGCCCATCGGATTGGATATCGGCGCGGAAACACCGGAGGAGATCGCCATCAGCGTCCTGGCCGAACTTTTGCAGGTGAAAAACCGCACTCACGGACAATCCATGAATGTGGTGGATAAAATCGCTATCCCGCTGAATGCCGCGTCCGGCGAAAACTCATCGCTTACGCCGACGCGCGCCGACTGATGCGCCAATAATTGAGCGTACTGACGTGGCGTGTCCATATCCCAGTGAATGGCGGGGTCATCCACCGGCACCAGTCGGGCGCCGTAATCCTGAATAAGCTGCCTGAGCGAAGCGTCCCCGCTGTGTGCGCCGATCGCCGCTCGCAGTCCGGCGGGCAACAATACCGGATGTCCCTTACCGTGGGCATGCACCGGGATCAGGCACTGGTCGTCGCGTTGCCGCCACAGTTGCTGATACACCCTCGGCGTCACGGTCGGCATATCGCCCAGCGCCAGAAAGAACGGCCCCGGTTGCGTGGCCGCCACGCCACAGCGGATCGAAGAGAACATGCCTTGCGGATAGTCGGCGTTGTGGCGCGCGACGATACGCGGATGTCCGGCATAGCGTCGTTGCAGCACGTCGCCGCGATAGCCGGTGACCAGCACCACCCGATCGCAAAACGCCAGCGCGTTAGCCAGTGCGCTGTCCAGCACCGTACCGCCCTGAAACGGCAGCATCATTTTCCACTCGCCCATCCGACTGGACAACCCGGCGGCCAGCATCACGCACACTTTCTCCGGCATGCCGCCGTCGCCGTTCACTCCGCCAGCACCGCTTTGATGGACTTGATAATCGGCAAATAGCCGGTGCAACGGCACAGGTTGCCTTCCAGCGCTTCACGGATTTCCTCGTCGTCAGGATGGGCATTGCGATCCAGCAGCGCTTTGGTGCTCATCAGCACGCCGGGAGTGCAGAAGCCGCACTGTACGCCGCCATGCCGCACAAACGATTGTTGCAGCCGCATGCCCACCGGATCGTGCTGCAACGCTTCCACGGTGGTGATCTCCGCGTCCTGACACTGGGCGGCCAGCAACAGGCAGGCGCACACCGCCCGCCCGTTCATGATCACGGTACAAGCGCCGCACTCCCCGATCGAGCAACCCTCCTTGGTGCCGGTCAGATCCAGATCCTCGCGCAGAAAATCCAGTAGCCGCGTCTGGTCCTCCACCTCGGCGCGCACGCGGATGCCGTTGACTTTCAGTGAGATATTCTTCATTTTTTCGCTCCTTGCCGCCAGTCATGCAACACCTCATCGGCGACCTGACGGAACATGTCGACAAACACCGGTATTTTATAGCCCGCCGACCAGCGACCGCCGATGGCATCCTCGGCCAGGGCACGCAGCGCCTCCGCCGCCAGATCGATGGTTTGCGCCGTTAGCGGTCGCCCTGACAACGCCTGCTCTACGGCAAGCAAACGCTGGGGACGGTTCAGCAACGCGCCGTCCACCAGACGGCACCAGATAACCGCGCCATAGTCGTCCAACCTGAACTGCGCGGTAAGGCTCTGACGGGTAATATTCAGCGCGTTGCGGCGGCCCAACGGCAGATAATGCTGCCGCAACGGCATCGACGGCGGGGGCGGCAGCAAAACCCGCGTCAACAGTTCGCCTTGCGCCAATAAGGTGCGATAGCCGCCGGTGATAAACGCCGCCAGCGGCAACCTGCGCGTGTGTTGCGCGCTGCGCAACTCCACCTGTGCATCATGAATAATCAACGGCGGCACCGAATCGGCGCACGGCGCGGCGTTGACGATATTGCCGCCCAGCGTGGCGCGGTTACGCAGTTGCAATGAGCCAATGGTGCGGCAGGCGTTGACCAGCAAGGGATAATCCCGACGCAATATCGGGTGCGCCGCCAGATCGCTGAAACAGACGCCAGCGCCAATGGATACGCCTTGCTCGTCGGCGTGGATGTCGCACAACGCCGTCAGCCCGGCGATATTGACCGCGTTCACCGGGCCGGACGCCATACGCGCCTGCACCAGCAGGTCGGTGCCGCCCGCGATCGCCACCGTATCAGGCTGCGCCATCAGGCTGAGCGCCTCGTCCAGCGAAGCCGGCTGCATCAGCGTCAGGGTATTGAGCCGCGGCGTCTGTTTGCCGGTCATGCTGGTTTTCACCTCGCTCTGACGCACCGGCTTTTTCAGGTTGTAACCCAGACGTACTTGTTCCAGCGTCAGCGGCAACGTGCGGTTCCAGCGGCCAATAGCGAAGCTGACCGCGTTGTTGAGCGCCGCCGCGCCCAGTTCCAGCACCGGTTCGCCAATCACTTTGGCGCCGTAGGGCCCCGCCGGATCAGGATTTTCCAGCGCGATGACATCGATTTCCGGTACATCGCGGATCGTGGGCAGCAGATAGGTGTCGAAATTTTCCGACTTCACCTCGCCTTGTTCGATGTTGAAATCCTCCAGCATGCCATAACCGATCATGCCCTGCACCACGCCGCCATAAACCTGGCCTGCAAACCCCACCGGATTGATCACTTTGCCGACGTCATGCACCGCAGTGGCATGCAGCAGAGTGATTTTGCCGGTGCGGGTGTCAACCGCCACATCTGCCACCTGGCAGCCGTACACCCAGGTGAAATAGGGGCTGCCGCAGCCTTTCTCCTCGTCCCAGTGGATATCCGGCGCCACATGCCAGCCATAAGCGGACAGATTGGCGCCGGTGGCGCGGGTCATGTCCACCACCTGCCGAAAGGTCAGCCGATGTATCGGTACGGCGCGGTTGAAGACCATGCCATCCTGCCAGCACAGGTCGTCAATGTCCTCCGCCCCCAGAGCGGACGCCACCACCGACGCCATGCGCCGCTTAAGGGTTTCCGCCGCGTTGAGGATCGCCTGACCGCCCATCAACGTGCCGCGCGAGGCCACGGTGGAGCCGCCATCGGCAATCATCGCGGTTGCCGGATCGCTGAACATCACCCGTTCCAGCGGCACGCCGAACGCTTCAGCGGCGATCAGCGACATGGCGGTCTGCAACCCCTGCCCGTTCTCCGACACCGAAGTGGAGATGTTGATGCTGGCGTCAGCATTGACTTGAAGCAGCGCCGACGACGCATCCAATCCTTCCGCGCCGAGCGAACAGCCGCGGTGACTGAGCGCCAGACCAATGCCATAGCGCACCGGCCCGCCCTGGGCGTTAAGTTGGGCGTAATGCCGGCGCTTTTGCTCGAACTCCACCTTGGCGCAGGCGGCATCCAACGCCTGAAGCGCCGACACGGTATGCCGATCGAATACCTGACCAGCCATGCTGGTATCGCCTTGTTTTAGCACGTTGCGCCGCCGCAGTTCCACCGGCGACAGGCCGAGGCTGGCGGCCACTTCATCCAGCAGCGATTCGTTGGCGAAAATCACCTGCGGCGCGCCAAAGCCGCGGAATGCCGAGGTGTAATTGTTATTGGTGTAAACGCCGGTGATATCCACCCGCACATGGGGGATCAGATACGGGCCGGCTGCCTGTACCGAACTGCGCCAGGTAACGAACGGCGTCTGGCCGGCATAACTGCCGCCATCGGCCAGAATGCCGATTTTCATGGCCAGAATACGTCCCTGCTCGTCCAGCCCGATCTTGTACTTCATGATATAGGGATGGCGTTTATAGCTCTCCCGCATCGACTGCTCGCGGTTGTAGCTGAACTTCACCGGCCGCCCGGTGAGGTGACACAGCAGGGCGGCGCGGCAAGCCAGATGATCGATGATGTCGTCCTTGCCGCCGAACGAACCGCCCAGCACTGAACGTTTGACATTCACCCGCGCCTGCGGCAAGTCGAGATAGCGCGCCACCATACCGCGCACCCGGTGCGCGTTCTGCACCGAACCGGCAATGGTCATGATCTGCTCGTCGGCATCCAGATAGGCGGTAACGGACTCCGGTTCGATATAGGCGTGTTCCTGATAACCCACCTGATATTCCCGCTCGAAAATATGATGCGATGCGGCGAATCCGGCGTCGATATCCCCTTTGACGGTATGATGGTGATTGATGACGTTGCTGTCGCGATCGGGATGAATCAGCCGCGCGCCCGGCGCCAACGCTTGTTCCACCGAGGTGATTGGCTCGCGCGGCGCATAATCGATGCGAATGCGTTCAGCAGCCAGACAAGCCGCTTCATAGCTGTCGGCAGCCACCACCGCCGCCACGTCGCCGCGAAACGCGACGTTACGCTCAACCAGCGGCGGATAGTCGGCGATCACCACGCCGATTTTATTGTTGCCCGGCACATCGCGCCAGGTGGCGATCTTCACCACCCCCGGCACCTGAAGCGCGGCGCTCAGATCCAGCGCCTCGATGCTGCCTGCGGCAATATCCACATAGCGGCAGACGCCATATAACATCCCTTTCATTTTGATGTCGTCGCCATAGATCGCGCTGCCTCTCACCTTCGCCTGACCATCTACACGCGGGACTTCCCGGCCCGCCAGGGATGTTTGCATAACTGTTCTCCAAGGCTCACAAAAAACCGTTCAAAAAAAATCATGCCCCTGTACCGGCAGCGGCGATACCCGTTTACAGAGCAATCGCCATACCAACCGAACATGAAAATAAATTTTATTTTTTACATTATTATTCAATGTAATAGATCAACACATCAGGAATGGACGGCGACGAATTCTCATTTTGCGCGACGCCGTCTCACATTGAGAGATCGTTATCAACGACGAAAGACAGTTATCAAGGACGCGGCGTACCGTCAGCCGCCAGCGTCTCTCCTTTCAGGGTGACGATTGGCTGGTAGGCGCGCGGCTGACGATGGGCATCGAAATCAAAGGTGGTACGTTTGTATCGCTGGCAAAAGTCCAGATCGCAGTGGGCGATCGCTACTTCGTCTCCCTTGGTCACACAGCGGGCCACCACTTCTCCCGACGGCGCAATAATGCAACTACCGCCGATATGCTCCACCCCTTCTTCGTTACCGGCCTTAGCGACGCCCACCACCCAGGTGCCGTTCTGATAGGCGCCCGCCTGCATCGACAACTGGTTGTGAAACAGCGACAGATCATCATGCTCTGGCGCGGGCGCGTTATGCACCGGGGTGTTGTAGCCAATCAGCACCATCTCCACCCCGTTGAGCGCCATTACCCGGTAGGTTTCGCACCAGCGGCGATCATTGCACAGCGCCATGCCCATCACGCCGCCGAAAGCGGCGTACACCGGAAAATCGTCCCCTGGCGTGAAATAGCGCTTCTCCAGATGCTGAAAGGCGCGCCAGGGCTCGTGTTCCCGGTGTCCCGGCAGATGAACTTTGTGGTATTTACCGACAATCTCGCCGGTCTTATCCACCAGAATGGCGGTGTTATAACGTTGTTTTACTCCCGCTTCGACGACCAACTCGGCGTAGCCAAGATAGAAACCGATGTTAAGCTCGCCAGCCAGTTCGAACAGCGGCTGGGTGTCCGCATTCGGCATTGACGATTCGAACCAGGCGTCCAACTCCTGCTCGTCCTCGATGTACCAGCGCGGGAAAAACGTGGTCAGCGCCAGTTCCGGGTACACGATCAGATCAGCGCCCAGCGTGTGCGCTTCGCGCATCAGTTTCATCAGGCGCGCCACCACCGACGCGCGGTTATGGTTCCTGTTCACCGGACCGAGTTGGCCGATGGCGACATTGATATAACGGGTCATCATCTTCTCCCTTGGGTTGCTGGCGTCCCTATCGCTGGGTACGTTGCAGTACGGCGCGCAGTAATACGTTCGCGCCCGCCACCAGATCGGCGGCTGCGGTAAATTCACGGATGTTATGGCTGAGGCCATCGACGCTGGGTACAAAAATCATCGCCGCCGGACAGACGCGCGCCAGGATCTGGGCATCGTGTCCCGCCCCGCTGGGCATGCGCCGCGTCGACAGGCCGAGCGCCCGCGCCTGGGATTCCACCAACGCCACCATGTCGGCATCAAATGAGATTGGTTCAAAACGCGCCAGCGATCGGGCGCTGAGGCTGACGCCCTCCGCCGTCGCCAGTTCGTCGGCGAACGCCAGAAGCTGCTGCTCGGCGCGGTTCAGCGCCTGAGCGTCGGTATTGCGCAAATCCACCGTCAGTTCGACCGTGTCGGGAATGACGTTGACCAGATTCGGCGTCACGGTCACATGCCCGACCGTCGCCACCTGATCGCCGCCAAGATGCTGCGCCAGTTCACGGGCGAAGACGGCAATACGCGCCGCCACGTAACCGGCATCACGGCGCAGGCGCATCGGCGTGGTGCCGGCATGATTGGCTACCCCACGCAAGGTGAACGCCGTCCAGCAGATGCCCTGCACCCCTTCCACCACCCCGATGTCTATCCCTTCCTGATCCAGCACCGGGCCTTGCTCGATATGCAATTCCAGATAACTGTCCACCTGCGGACAACCCACCGGCGCGTCGCCGTCATAGTCGATAGCGCGCAGCGCATCGCCCACCGTCACCCCGTCGATACCCTGGGTCGTCAGCGCCGCGTCCAGCGCCAGACCGCCCTGATACACCAGACTGCCCATCATGTCCGGCTGAAAGCGCGAACCTTCCTCATTGGTGAAAAAGGCCACCGCCAGCGGACGCCGCGGCGTAACGCCGGCATCGCGCAGGGCGGCGATCACCTCCAGCCCGGCCAGTACCCCGTAGTTGCCGTCATACAGGCCGCCGGTGGCGACGGTATCGATATGCGATCCCATCATCACCGGCGCACCCGGCTGCGCGCCATCCATGATGCCCACCACGTTGCCGATGGCGTCCACGCGTACCGTCAGCCCCAGTTCACGCATCTGCCGCACCGTCCAGTCGCGGCCCTGGCGATCCTGTTCCGTCAGGGCCAGACGACAAACGCCGCCGCCAGGCAATACGCCCAGCGCGCCCAATGCTTGCAGCGACGCCAGCAGGCGATCGCCGTTGATTGTCAGACTTTGGTTCATGTTGTTTCCTTAACCACCGCGGACGCCTTGCCGCCCGCGGCGGATTAGCGATGCGCCCAATGCGTCATGCGCTTCTCGATAAATGCGAACAGTTCATACATCACCACGCCCATGGCGCCGATCACCAGCAACCCGGCGAACACCAACGCCATATTCATGGTGGAACTGGCGGACATCATCAGGTAGCCGATACCCAGATTGGAGGCCACCGTCTCCGAGATCACCGAACCGACAAACGCCAGCGTAATCGCTACTTTCAGCGAGGCGAAAAAGTACGGCAGCGCTCGCGGCAGGCCGACTTTCTTCAGAATGTCGAGACGCGAGGCGCCCAGCGAACGCAGCACGTCCTGTAGCTCCGGCTCCACCGTCGCCAGCCCGGTCGCCACGTTGACCACAATCGGAAAAAACGAGATCAGAAACGCGGTGGCGATGGCCGGAATGGTGCCGATGCCGAACCACACCACCAGCACCGGCACAAAGGCGACTTTAGGGATCGAGTTGAATCCCACCAGAATGGGATACAGCGAACGATAGACCAGCGAGGACGCGCCGACCGCAATGCCCAGCAGCAGGCCGACCACAATCGATAGCGCAAACCCCGCCAGCGTGGTGTACAGCGTTTGCAACGAGTGGGTCATGATTGGACGCCAGTCGGCCACCAACGCGACCGCCACCTGCGTCACCGACGGAAACAGATATTCAGGAATGCTGAACGCCGTCACAATCACCTGCCACAGCAGCACAATGAACAGCAGAAGCAACCAGGGGGCCAGCTTCATCAGGGTTGAATGGGAAACGCGAGCCATGGATAAACGCCTTTATTACGAAGAACGCACGGAAGAGATATGCCCGCGCAGCGCCAGCACATGGGCTGAGAAGGCATCGGTAAAGGTGACGTCGATCTGCCGGGGACGCGGCAGATCGATAGTGCGGCGGCTGACGATCTGTCCTGGCCGGGTGCTCATCACATATACCGTATCGGCCAGAAACACCGCCTCCCGCAGATCGTGCGTCACCAGCACCACGGTAAACGGCGAGTCCTGCCACAGATCGCGCACCATGCACCACAGTTCCTCACGCGTGAAGGCGTCCAGCGCGCCGAAGGGTTCGTCGAGCATCAGCAATCGCGGTTTGTGGATCAGCGCCCGACAAATAGAGGCGCGCTGCTGCATGCCGCCGGACAGTTCCCAGGGATATTTGTCCTCGCATCCCGCCAGCCCCACGCGCGCCAGCAACGCGCGCGCCTGTTCCTCATACGCCTTGCGTTGGCGGCGCAGCGTGCTGCGGAATGGCTCAACAATTTCCATCGGCAACATGATGTTCTGTAAGGTGGTGCGCCACGGCAACAGATTGGACGCCTGAAACGCCATGCCCACCCCTTTCTGCGGCCCTTTCACCTCGCGATTGTTGACAAAAACATAGCCTTGCGTGGGGGAAATCAGACCTGACGTCAATTTCATAAAGGTGGATTTACCACAGCCGGATGGCCCGACCAACGCCACAAACTCGTTTTCATTAATCTGGAAATTAATGTCTTTAATCGCCAGTTGACCATCGGCGTTGTAAGCCAGGCTGACATTGTCAAATTTCACGAAGCTCATCAGGTTCCCTCTCCGTTAACCACGGTTGAACATTACGGATTACGGCAACGTGCGTTCAGCCGACGCGGGCAGCATCTCGCGGGTAAACAATGTGGCGCTGTCCGGGGCGTTTTTCAGGCCGAAAGCGTCAACGAGGGTGGTAATGGATTGCTGCATCCGCGCCGGGTCCACATCGCCCAGCCCCAGCCGACGACTTTCCGGCGTGATGACAAGCTTATCGATCACCAGCTTCAGACGGCGGGTTTCCAGCGCGACATTGATCAGTTGATCCTTCTGCTTGACGAACTGCACCGCCGCCTCTGGATCGGCCAGCGTCTCTTTCAGCGCCCGGTTCAGCGCGCGCAGGAAACCTTTTACCGCCTCAGGATGGTTATCCAGCATGTTTTTGCTGGCGATCACGGTGTTGCCGTACAGGTTCACGCCGTAGTCGGCATAGGGAAAGATCACCAGATCGCTCTCTTTCAGCCCGCGTGCCTCCAGATTCAGCAGACCGGTGAAAAAGAAGTTGGCGATGCCGTCCACGTTGCGCCGCACCAGCATGTTGGCGCTGACGGTGGAATCCACCGTTTGCCAGGTGACGTCGTCCTTATTGATGCCGGCCTTTTGCGCCAGCGCAGGCCAGGATTTGCGTGAGGCTTCGAATACCGGCGCCGCCAGCGTCTTGCCGCGTAGCTGTTCCGGCTTGGTGATGCCTGAACTTTTCAATACGAAAATGGCGGCGGGCGTGGAGTTATAGAGCATATACACACCCTTGATCCCCATGCCCGGATGCTGTGATTCCTGCTCGACCAGCGAGTTGAAATCAGCAAAAGCCATATCATAAGCGCCGGTGGCGACGCGAGTGACGGCGCCGGACGAACCATTACCGGAATCAATCGTCACATCCAGTCCTTCATCACGGAAATAGCCCTTGGCCTGCGCCATGAGAAACGGGGCGCACGGGCCTTCAAAACGCCAGTCGAGAGAGAATTTGACCTTTATCGGTTCGGCTGCATTGGCAGCCAGCGACAGAGCGGCGGCGGCGGCGAACACAGCCGCGCGATACAGTTGAGACAACGGGTGAAACCTGGGGATCAGCATCGTTTTACTTTCCTTTTGTCAGGGTCATGTCGGGCAGCCGACTGCTGGCTGTGGATAACGATTGGCACAACATTTTCAGAAAAAAATAAAAACCAAAACAACTGTGCCAGATAAAGCAATATCGATACCAGATCGTCATCATCGGGTCACATTTGTTAATTTTTTGATATGAATATAAAATTTATTTCATCGTTGGCAACGATAGCGGTGAACCGTCCACCGGACGTCTCATTTTGGTGCGCCGATACAGTGCAACGGCGTGATGCTCCTCTGCCGTTGCACCTGTTGAGACAGCCTATGATCGCGCCGCTTCAATCGCTGCCAATACCCGTTCCGGCGTGGCGGGCGCATCCAGCCGCACCGCTTTCCCGTGCGGCCCGGCCACCGCGTCGCGTAACGCGCACCACACCGCAATCGCCAGCATAAACGGCGGTTCCCCCACCGCTTTGGAGTGAAACACGGTCTGTTTCGGGTTGACCCGGTTCTCCACCAGCCGGACATTGAAGCGCGTCGGCCTGTCGCCGAACGTGGGGATCTTGTAGCTGGCGGGGCCGTCGGTCAGCAAACGGCCCTCGTCGTTCCACACCAGTTCTTCGCTGGTCAGCCAGCCCATGCCTTGCACAAAACCGCCCTCCACCTGGCCGATGTCGATAGCCGGATTCAGCGAGGCGCCGACGTCATGCAGGATATCCACCTGCGTCGCCCGGTATTCGCCGGTCAGGGTATCCACCACCACTTCGGCGCAGGCCATGCCGTAAGCGAAATAGTAAAACGGGCTGCCGTGCGCGCTGCTGCGGTCGTAGTGCACCGTGGGCGTGGAATAGTAGCCCTGGCTGGCCAGCGACACCTGACGGAAATGCGCCAGTTTCGCCACCTCCGCCAGCGTCATCAGCCGTTCACCGGCGCGCGCCAGTCCGTTATTAAAGTCGATGTCGCTGGCGGTCAGGCCATATTCGCGGCACAGCAGATCCACCAGCCGTTGTTTCAAGGTCAGCGCCGCCTGTTCCGCCGCTTTGCCGTTAAGGTCGGTGCCGGAAGAGGCGGCGGTGGGCGAGGTATTAGGCACCTTGCCGGTACTGGTGGCGGTGATGCGGATATGCTCCGGCGACACGCCCAATACGCTGGCCACCACCTGGATAACCTTGGTATGCAGCCCTTGTCCCATTTCGGTGCCGCCGTGGTTGAGTTGCAGGGTGCCGTCGGTATACATCAGCAGCAGCGCGCCGGCCTGATTGAGAAAGCTGGCGGTAAAGGAGATGCCGAATTTGACCGGCGTTAGCGCCAGCCCGCGACGCAGCACCGGATCGGCGCGGTTCCAGGCGTCAATCTCCGCCCGTCGCTGCGCGTACTGCGCGCTGCGACACAACTGTTCAGTCATCTCTTCCAGCAGGTTGTCTTCCACCCGCTGGCCGTAATGGGTGATATTACGCTGCGGGTCGCGGTAATAATTGAGCCGACGCACCGCGAGCACATCCCGTCCGCGTTCGCGGGCGATGGCATCCATGATATTCTCGATGGCCATCATTCCCTGCGGCCCGCCGAAACCGCGAAACGCGGTATTGGACGCGGTGTGGGTACGGCAGCGATAACTGGTGATGATCACATCGCTCAGGTAGTAAGCGTTGTCGGCATGAAACATGGCGCGATCGACAATCGATCCCGACAGATCCGCCGAGTGACCGCAATTGGCGATCAAATCCAGTTTCAGGGCCAGCAGCAGGCCCTGATCGTCGTAGCCCACCTGATAACGCGCCAGAAACGGATGCCGCTTGCCGGTCATCAGCATGTCGTCGCGCCGGTTGAGCCGCATGCGCGCCGTGCGCCCGGTAATACGGGCGGCCACCGCGCACAGACAAGCGATGCCCGCCGCCTGGGTTTCTTTGCCGCCGAAACCGCCGCCCATGCGCCGCGTGTCCACCGTAACGTCATGCTGATGCAGCCCCAGCACCGACGCCACAAGCTTCTGCACCTCGGTCGGATTCTGGGTCGAACTGTACACCAGCATGCCGTTTTCCTCCGGCGTCACCATCGCCGCCTGTCCTTCCAGATAAAAATGCTCCTGTCCGCCAATATGCAGCCGCCCCGTCAACCGGTGCGGCGCGGCAGCCAGCGCCGCGTCAGCATCGCCGCGCCGATGCTGGTGCGGTTGATCGACGAATTCGCCGCGCGTCAGCGCTTCCTCAACATCCAGCAGCGCGGGCAACGGCTGATAGTCGATCACCGCAGCGGCGGCGGCACGGCGGGCGGTGTCCTCATCAATGGCGGCCACCACCAGCACCACCTGCCCCAGATAGGTCACTTCGTCACGCGCCAGCAGCGGATCGCCAGGCACCAACGGGCCGACATCCAACTCGCCCGGCACGTCGCGCCAGGTGATCACTTTCTCAACGCCGGGGATACGATAGCAAGGGGCGATATCGATGCCGAGGATGCGGGCATGCGCGTGTTCGCTCAGCCGGGGCGCCAGATGCAGAGCGTCAGCCGTTCCGGGTCTGTCGTCGATGTACAACGCCTCGCCGCTCACATGGCGTTCAGCGCTCTCATGGGGCAGCGATTTGCCGACCTGACCAACGGCAGGTTCGGCAAACCATTGCCGGCGATCGTCAGCCTCAGCGCCAAAAGACGTATCAGACATAGTCATCAACCTCCAGTTGCGCCGCCGACAGGTGGCTGGATAAGGCAAAACGGCGCAGCAAATTCTGCGCCACCCGCAGCCGATAGTGGCTGCTGGCGCGCAGGTCGCTGATCGGCGCGAAATCCTGGGCCAGCGCCTGCGCCGCGTCCGCCAGCGCCGACGCATCCATCCGCCGTCCCAGCAACGCGGCTTCGGCGCCCGCCGCTCGTGCCGGGATCGCCGCCATGCCGCCGTAGGCCAGCCGCACGCTCGCCACCTGCTCGTCGCATAACTCCAGTAGACAGGCGGCAAACACTGCGGAAATATCGTCCTCCCGCCGCTTGGACACTTTGGCGATCAGCAGCCGCTGCGTCGTCGCCGGACGCGGGATGACAATCTGACGAATATATTCGCCCGGCTGTAACGCGGTCTGGCGGTAACTCAAAAAGAATTGCTCCAGCGGGAGTTCCCGCTCCTGCCCACGGCAACGCAGCCGCAGCCGGGCGCCCAATGCCAGCAGCGTCGGCGCGCCATCGCCGATAGGAGAAGCATTGGCAAGGTTGCCGCCCAGCGTGCCGCGGTTACGGATCTGGCGCGAGGCAAAGCGGGTCAGCATCTTGCTGAACGCGGGCAGATGGGGCTGTAGAAAGGTTTCACAGTCGCTCAGCGTCACCGCCGCGCCAATCAGCAAATTGTCTGGTCTGGCTTCCAATGTATGCAGTTCCGCCACCTGACTGATATCAATCAAGTGCGATAAGACGCGCCGGTGTTGAGTTATCTCCAGCGCCAGATCGGTGCCGCCCGCCATCAGGCGGGCGTCGGGCGCGCTGGCGATAGCGGCATCCAACTGCGCCAGATCCGCCGGGATCTGACAGTGATGTCCGCCGCCGGTGAGCGTCGTCGGCCCGGCAATCGCCCGCAGTCTGGCGACGGTTTGCCGCTCATCCTGACTGAAACTATCCGCCAGCGCGCGATCGCATTCGCGCGCGGCATCGGCAACCGGCCGGTAACCGGTGCAACGGCACAGATTGCCGCTCAACGCCTGGCTGTGACGCGCTTCCGGGTGCTTGTGCAGGGCAAATAACGACATGGCGATGCCCGGCGTGCAGAAGCCGCACTGCGAAGCATGATGCTTCACCAGCGCCTGTTGCACCGGATGCAGTTGTCCCTGCTGACGCAGATCTTCCACGGTCAGCAATTGCCTGCCATGCAGCGCGGACAATAATGTCAGGCAGGCGTTGACGCTGCGATAACGCAGCCGGTCATCCTCCACCTCCGCCACGACGACGGTACAGGCCCCGCAATCACCGGACGCGCAGCCCTCTTTGGTGCCGATGCGCCCTCGTTGTCGGCGCAGGTAGTTGAGTACGGTGGTATTCGGATCAATGGATGTTTCGCTGACCAGCGTCGATCCAAGCAGGAATTCAATCATTAGTTCTCCTGTCTAACGTCACTCCGGTCGGCGGGCCGGTAATAAGTGATAGCGGCATGGCGCACGCTGCCGCACCGATAAAGGAACCACACCGTCAGCCCAACGGACCGCCGACAATGGTGTCATACAAACCGGCCATAATGTGCTCGCCCGTTTCGCTGCGCAGCGAGTCATACCACGCCTGGGTGTGCGGCCAGGATTTGCCGTGGGTGATATCGCAACGTTTGCGCGCCTTCAGCACCAGATCCGTCACCCGCGGCAGACGTCGCGCCTGATACCGCGCCAGCGCATCCTCTATCCCCAGCGAATAGGTTTGCAACGTCATGGCCAGCACCACCGCATCCTCCATCGCCGCGCAGCCGCCCTGCCCGATATCCGGCGTAGTGCTGTGCGCGGCATCCCCCAGCAGCGCGACCCGGCCTCGCACCAGCGGGCTGAACGGTTCAATATCGTGGATCTCTATCCGGTTGGTGGTCTGCGGTTCCAGCGTGGCAATCAGCCGCTGCACCCGATCGTCCCAGCCTGCGAAGTAGCGTTGCAGATCGGCACGCAGCGTGGTGCGATCCTCTGGCAAGCCTTTGGGCAGCGGTACGTCAAAGAAGAAGTAGAAGCGGCCATCCGCCACCGGCATCAGCGACACGCGTTTGCCCTCGCCGACGAAGGTGGTCCATTGCTGGGTCGGCGCCAGCGTTTCATCCGCCGTCACCAGACCGTTCCAGTTGACATAGCCCGCATAGCGGCGCTCCGGGGCGTAACCCAGCACGTAAGGACGCACCGCCGAATGGGTACCGTCGGCGGCGATCAGGAAGTCGCCGTATGCCTCGCCGCCATCGGTGAATCCAATGCGCACGCCGTTGTCATCCGCCTGCACCTGATTCAGCCGCTTACCGAACGCCACGCGTGACTCCCCCCAGAACGCCAGCATTTGCTGTTGCAGTTCCGCCCGCGCCACCGGATAGGGGTGCTCCCCCACCCGCTCTACCAACGGTTCCAGACTAAAGCGCGTCAGATCATCGCCGCTGCGGAAATCGCAATAGGCCATGCTGTTCATCAGCCCGCCGTGGCGTCGCATCACGTCGCCCATTCCCAGGTAGTTCATGCATTTCACGCCGTTAGGCCACACCGATATCGCCGCGCCCGCCGGTCTGATGGCCTCTACCGCTTCAAATACCTCGCAGTCGATGCCAATATTGCGCAGCGCGACGGCGGCGGACAATCCGCCGATCCCCGCGCCAATCACCAAGGCTTTCATATCGCTCTCCATCAGATGCTCTCTTCAAGCCAGCAATTTGCATACCAACCCCGGTGATCGCGCTGAAGGCAAGGGAGATAGACGCAACACGCCACAATGCCAATGCCCACTCGCACTATTTTTGTGCAAAAAAGCAGAAATTTGCGCTAAAAGTGAAATTAATGTTGCTTATTGACTCAGCAATAAACCTTTTGTTGCATGGTCGGCGCAGTAACCCGCCAGCATTGTTAAGCGGTCACTATCGGCGTGGCATATGAATTGCTACACGTTTACAGTAAACCATGATGACATCGGCACACAGGAGCAGTCCCATTGTGATAACACTCGACCATTTCAATCAGATCGACGCGGCGCAAGCCACGGCGCTGTTGTCTCCGTGCGTCGCGTTGCCCGACTGGGCGGCGCGCGTGGTTTCCGGTCGTCCCTATTCTGACCGGGCCGCGTTGCTGGCCGCCGCCGCCCAAGCCAGCGAGGGCTGGCGGATCGGCGATCTGGATCAGGCGCTGTCGGCGCACCCGCGCATCGGCGAGAAACCGCAGGGCGAGGTGGCGCACGCACGCCTGTCGCGTCAGGAACAGGCCGGGGTGACGCCAGCGCACAATGAGGCGCTTTTGGCGCTACAGGCAGGTAATGCCCGCTATGAAGCGACGTTCGGACGCATTTTTTTAATCCGCGCCAGCGGGCGCAGCGCCGAAGAAATCTTGCAGGAATTACAGCGACGTTTGCAGAACAGCGAACAACAGGAAATTCAGGAAGCGCTGGCGCAATTACGCCAGATCACCTTATTGCGACTGGAAGGGATAGTACAACCATGAACACCATTACCACACATATTCTGGACACCGCCCTGGGCGCGCCGGCGCAAGGGGTGACCGTGCGGCTGGAACAGTATCAGGCGCAGCGCTGGCGCGGCCTGACCGAGCGCCAGACCGATCAGGACGGGCGCATCCGAGATTTGACGCCGACGCCGCTGGCGGGCGGCCATTATCGGTTGACCGCCGATATCGGCGCGTGGTTCGCCGCCCACCAGCGCGATACCCTGTATGTGATCGCCCAAATTGAATTCACGCTGCCCAATGACGGCGGTCATTATCATCTGCCGTTTTTGATCTCGCCGTGGTCTTGGTCCACCTATCGCGGCAGTTGAAATGCGCGACGGCCCGTCTGACTATTTTCCTGCCCACACAGTTCAGGGCTTGCTTTTTTCTGGCCCTGTTGTTTCAATCCGACAATCAATGAGAAACAACCGTATCAAAATGAGCGATCGCCCATGCCAAAGAGGTCTACTCCCCATCCGGTGGCGACACTGGGTGACTTGCAGGATCTGATCCGCCGACTGCATCCCACCTTGTCGGCGGCGGAACAGAAATTCGTCAGCACGTTGTTGCACCACCAGCATAATCTGGCGAGCTATAGCGCGACCGAACTGGCGCAGTTGGCGGAGGTGTCGAAATCCACAGCGGCACGCTGCTTCCGTCATCTGGGTTTTGCCGATTTCAACCAGTTCCGCAATACGTTCCGACCGCCGCAAGTCGCCGGTCAGTCGCCGTTAACCCATTTTGATAACACCCGGCACGGCGCGCAAAACACCTACGATCGCTGGCTAGCGCATATCGATACCGATAAAAAGAATCTGGACCGCACGCACGACGCCGTCTTCACCGACAATCTGCAACAGGCGGTCAGGCTGCTGGGCGATGCCCGTCATATCTGGGTTACCGGCTTTCGCAACAGCTATATTTCCGCCTATTACGCGCTGGCGGTGTTTTCCAATATCCGTCCCGATGTACGGCTGGTGAATGATAATGCCGGACGCTTTGTCGATAACCTCGCCGATATGCACGCGCAGGACGTGCTGCTGGTGGTGGATTTTCCGCGCCGGGTCAGCATCCTCAACAAGCTGGTGGCGGTGGCGCAAAGCAAACAGGTCAAAATGATTTGTCTGTGCGAAAAATTGATCTCCTCCATCAATGCGCGGATGGACGTGGTGCTGGCCTGCCAGACCAGCAGCCGCACCATCTTCGATTCCTATGCCGTCAGCATCAGCGTGATTAATTTTCTGGCCGGGGAAATGGCGTTACAGTTTCCGCATCAGGCGCGTCAGCGCATGGAAGAGATTGAGCGCATCCATCAGGCCACTGGCGATTTATCGCCGGATCACGACGAGCAACCCTGATGCGTGTGCGCCCGGCTATCGCCGGGCGTGCTGGTTATCAGAAAGTGTACTGGAGCGAGAGGCGGTTCTGCCAAAAATCCTGATCGTAGCGCGGCGAGGTCTGGACACCGACGAAATCGGACAGACTCAGCCCTTTCAGCGCACCGCTGAATTGATAGCTGGCGAACACCAGATATTCGGACTGATTGCGGCTCGGCAGGTTGACCGACTCGCGCAGATCCATAAACGAATAATAAGCGCCCACGGTCAGCGCGGGCGTCGCCTGATAGGATAAGCGTGTGGAATAGGCGTTGCCGGAACCCAGATCCTGAGTACTGGTGAAGAACGGCTGAGCGAAATAGCGTCCCGACGAGGTCTGACGGGAGTACGGCGTCACCAACGCGCCATTGCCGTAAGCATCGTGGCTGGCGGCGATATGGTTATAGTTGAACGACCATTTGATGTCTCGAGTCGGGGTAAAGCTGAACTGCGCGCCGTAGCTGACATTGTCCACCTCGCCCGCCAACGCCTTGCCCTCGCTGGTGCCGCGCATGAACTGTAGCCCCAGGTCGGGCGTCCAGGCGGAGTCGGTGTCAATCAGATGCGCTTCGGTGAAAAACAGCCGCACATAGTCGTCATACTCGTCATACCAGAGCTCGCCCTTCAGTTTCTGCGCGCCTAATTGCACCGCCTGTCCGCCGCCCACCGCCCAGACGCCGTTGGTTTTGGTCTGAACGCTGGTATAAGCGGTGGTGCTGAGAAACTGATCGGAACCCCACGGTTTGTAGCGATAAGCTTTGGTGGCGTGAACAAAATTCTCTTTATCCCCGTAACGCGCATCCACCGCCCGGAACAGGATCGGGGTGATGCGCCAGTCATAATCACTGATAAAGGGAATATTGAGGCGCTGGTTGCCAGCGGTAATGCGCAATTGCCGATACTGCCAGTTAACATACGCCTCGCCGATATTATCCTGGTTATCACGCAGTTCCGAAACCATGCGGCTGTCGTCGCCGTGCCACAGACCGCGCTGCAAGATGCCGCTGACCCCGAAGCTGAGCCCCAGGTAAGGGGCGGTCAGGTATTTGATGCTGCCGCCGTAGCTGGCGGTGTCCTGATTATTGTTTTTGACGAAATAGGCATTATGGGTGGAGTAGTACAGAGTACGAAACGTACCGTGCACCGTACCGCAGGTGAACATAGCGGTAAAATTCGCCACGCCGCTGTCGCTCTGCTGACAGGTCCGTGCGGCGTTATCCGTATTGGTCGTTTCATCGGCCCACGCCGGTGGATGAAATAATGCCAGCGCCAGCATGCCTGCGCCGCCCAATAACCGAAAAGAACGGATGCCGCCGCCACACAACCGCGACGCTGTTGTCCCCGACTGACGAATTTCCCCAATGTTATCGACAAGTAATAGGTTATTCATATTGAACCATCCCAGCGTTAATCAATAAATACGGTCACCCTTATGGCTGACCAAGCGCACCAAATCACGATGAACAACAATTAATTGCAGGCTTATTATTAATTTCGAGATCCCCTTCGTTTTCCGGGTCGCCGTGATTCAACCGCTATTGGATGGATAATTTATCCATCCGCCGCCAGAGTCCGGCGGCGCTCTGGCGGGCAAGACGGTAGATTTCATCCACCTCGAACGGAAAGCGGCGATCCTCATACACCATATTTCCCGCCACCATGACGCTGTGTACGCTGGCGGCGCTAAGGCCGAAAGCCAGGTGTCCGGCCACATTCTCCCCGCACAACGGGGTGGGCGGCAGGTAATCGCAAATGGTCAAATCGGCCTGATAACCCGGCATCAAACAACCAAAGCGGGCGTTAAAATTCTGTTCGAGCAGATGGTTGCCGTTATGCAGAAAACGCAGAAAGCTGTCCGGCCACAATGTTCCTCCGGCATCACGGTGTTTGAACCAGGCGAATTTCAGTTCTTCAAACATGTCCGCGCCAATACCGTCCGTCCCCAGCGCCACATGCCGGTATTGCGCCAGCCGCTGGTTGTAGCCGACCTGATTATTCATATTGGAACGGGCGTTATGCACCAGACAGGCCTGATGCCGGTTGATGGTTTCCACCTCGTCGGCGGAGAGAAAAAGACCGTGGGCAATCAGGCTTTTTTCGTTGAGTAACCCCGCCTGTTCCAGACGCGTCATGGGATCGACGCCGTAATGATGATGGCAGTGAGACACGTCGTAACGATCTTCCGCCACATGAATGTGCAACCCGCGTCCGGTTTCCCGCAGCGCGTCGGCCAGCATGTCCAGCCCGGCGTCCGGCAAGGTAAACGGCGCGTGCGCCCCGATGTGCGCCTCCACCAGATAAGGTTCCCGTCCGGCCTGCCGGTCGGCGTCAATCCGCCGGGCAAAACGGATATTCTCTTCCACGCCCCGTTGCAGTTCGTCCAGCCCGCCGTTGCGATCGGTGGTTTCATAACAGGTCATGCCCCGCAGACCGGCCTTGAGAAACCCCTGGCGCAGAATATCCAGCGAACCGCTGATCAACGAGGGCGAGGCATGATGGTCGATCACCGCCGTACATCCCTGCTTAATAGCCTCCAGCGCGCAGGTTAGCGCGCTGTAATAGAGTGACTCTTCATCGAGGGCGCGATCCAGCTTCCACCACAAGTGTTTCAGCGTGGAGATAAAATCGGGACAGGGCGCGATATCGGCCAGCATGCCGCGCGCCAGCCCGGAATAGAAATGGCTATGGGCGCACACCATGCCCGGCATCGCCAGCCGGCCATGCATGGCTTTGACCGTCGCCGTGGGATAACGTGAGGCCAGATTGCGGCCCACATCGGCGATCACGCCGCCTTCAATGGCGATATCCATTCCTTCGCTCACCTGCGCCGGGACAAACTGTAGCGCCGTGACGTTCTGTAGTATCAGCATGCTTTATTCCTCCACCGCGCCCAGCAGATAATGATGGTGTTGATAGATATGGGTGATAATCCGGCACATGTCGGTTAGCTCCGGCGGCGGCGCGTCAAGGCGGCCCCGCGAGTCGATATCCAGGTGATAAACCTGCTGGCGGTAACGCACGCGCACGCCATCGTCGGTCAGCAGGAAACCGGGATTGCCGCTGTTGGCAAAATCCCGCGGCAAACTGAAGATCGTCACTTTGTCCCGGTAGGGCTTGCCCTCCCAGGGACAAAACTGGGCGCAGTTGCCGCACTCATTGCAATAAGCGTCAAGATGCAACGTCTGGAAGCGATCGCGGAAACCCGGCACGGCAACGGAAATATTGGCCCGATTGGGACAGACATCCACACATTTGGCGCACACGTAGTTACATGACAAACAGCGCTGCGCTTCCTGTCGGGCAAACGCGTCCGGCTCGTCAGCCGACAGCGAGCGGATGGCGATCTGCCCTTTGCGGGCGTAGATATCTTCAGGATCGGTATTCAGCCAACGTCTGGCGGCATGACCGTCACGGATATTTTCCCGCCGCAGGATGGTATCCGCCGCTCGTCGGGCCGCGCCGATGGCGGCGACAATCGACGCGGAACCACTCTGCACATCGCCGATCAGAAAGACATTTTCCCGCGCCGTTTCTTGCGTGCGGGGGTCCGCCGCCGGTCTGCCTTCATCCCCGGACGAGATGCCCATCCGCGCCAGATGCCGGTCATCGGGAGTCTCGCCGACTGCGGTAATCAACGCATCCATGTGCAGGGTTTCCAGCAGTTCGGTGGCGACCGGACGCGGACGCCCCTGCGCGTCTGGTTCACCCGGCGTCATCACGCGCAATAGCAGCGTGCCGTCGGTTTCGAAACGCTCAGGATTGACCATAAAGCGGAAATTCACCCCTTCCGCTCTGGCTTCCCGCACCTCTTCCTTCCAGGCGGGCATGTCGTTTTCGCCACGCCGGTACAACACCGTGACCTGTTCGACGCCCGGCACACGCAGCGCGGCTCTGGCGCAATCCATCGCGGTATTGCCCGCGCCCAGCACCGCCACCGACCGCCCCAGTTGGACGTTTTCCCCCTGATTAAAGCGCCGCAGGAAGTGGAACGAAGGCCAGACGGCGGGATTGTTCCCCGCCAGCGTGACCGGATGGCTTTGCGCCGCCCCAGTCCCGACGCAGATATAGGTAAATCCCTGACGGCGCAGTTGGTCGATCGTCAGTTCGGCGTCACAGCCATAGACAAATTTCACGCCGTGTGCGGCCACGAAATCAATGTCATGCTGAATTTTCTCCGCCGGAATACGAAACCTCGGCACCACATGCCGCACCACGCCGCCCGCTTCCTTTTCCCGTTCGAACAGGGTAACCGGATGACCGGCACGGGCCAGAAAATAACCGACCGCTAGCCCCGCGGGGCCTGCGCCGATCACCGCGACCGGATGGCGGTTGCCGGACCCGGCTGGTTTGAACCAGCGCTGCCGATAGCCCTGCCAGCCTTTTTCCAACGCGATGCGTTTGATCTCGCGGATATTCAGCACGCGGTCGTAGTCCAGCCGGGTACAGTTATTCTGGCATTGATGATCGCAGATATGACCGGTGATGGCTGGCAGCGCGTTGCGCTGATAAATCAACTCCAGCGCATCGACGTAACGTCCCTCCCCGGCCAGACGCAGATATTCCGGGATATCCTGTTTAATGGCGCAGGCGCTGACGCAGGGCGCGACATAACAATCCGACAGCGGCAAGCTGTCGCCCGCCGTGATCGTCTCGTCGCTTTTCCAGGACTTCTGGTGATAAGGCGCGGTCAGCGCGGCGGCGGCCAGCATCTCCAGACGATCGACATCCACCGTCTCCCGCGCCCAGCCATCCGAGTTTTCCAGTTCGCGCGCGCAGACGCCAAGTCGCAGATAGCCGCCCGGTTTCAGCAGATCGGTGGCCAGGGTGATGGGATGAATGCCGGTTTCATGGATGGCGCGAATATTTAGCTGGCTGGCGCCGCCGGAGTAGGAGATGGGCAACCGTCCCTGAAAATGCCGCGACAGCACCGCCGCCACATTGATGGACAACGGGAACAGCGCCCGCCCGGACATGTACATTTCCTCTCCCGGCAGACGCGCCTTGTGGTTGACCGCGCCCAGCGTGTTGGTCAGCTTCACGCCGAACTCCAGCCGCTGTTGGCGCGCCAGCGCCAACAGGCGTTCCAGCATGGTCAGCGCCCGGTCGAGTTGCAGATCGTGCAGAAAAGCGGCTTCGTTCAACCGCACATAGTCGAATCCGCAGCAATCCAGGATCTCGCGCACCCGCCGATAACCCAGCAAGGTCGGATTCAGTTTGACAAAGGTATGCAGCCCTTTTTCTTGCAGCATATAGCGGCAGATGGCTTCAATTTCATCCGGCGGGCAACCGTGCATGGTGGACAAGGTGACGCCGCGCACCAGATGAGGGGAAATCCGCTCAGGCAACGCACGCAACGCCGCCTGCCGCGCCAGCGGCATGATATCGCCGAGGCGATCAGGCCGGGTTACCCAGCGCGTCAGTATCTGCCGATAGCGGCTGAACGCCTGCGTGCCGGACGCGTCCATCATGGTGGCGATAAAGTTCTGCATCGGCGGCTGTTTGATGCCTTTCAGGTCATAACCCACGCTCATGTTGAAGATAAATGATCGTCCCTGCTCCGGCTGACGCGGAGCAAACAGGCACTCCAGCAGCCAGAGGGCAAACCAGGCTTTCAGATATTCATCCGCGGCTTTCGGCAGGGTAAATTCGGTGGACCATTCGGTATTGAATCCTTCGTCTTCGGCATCAATGCACGGTTTTTCCAGTTCCAGCCGATCAAGGATCTGGACGGTTTTTAATTCAATGAAGCTGCCGCCGGTCAGCCAGGCGGTAATGATATTCTGCGCCAACTGGGTATGCGGTCCGGCCGCCGGTCCAACCGGCGTATCGCAGCGCTCCCCGAAAACCCGCATCTGCAGGGAAGGATCACGCCGATAAAACTGGCTTTCAGGAATACCGAAAATAGCGCGGCTCTGCCGATATTCGGCAAACATTCTTTCCAGTAACTGCTCAAATGGAACAGGACGCATCACATCACCCACCTTCATCTCCTTCATCTGTTGTCAGGAAAAATAATCCAGCCCGTGCTTCCGGCTTTCATCACCGGGGAGTTATCTTTTTTATGGCGGATCGGGCTAAGCAATATGCAGGCCAGAAAGCGGGGAGATCCCCAGCGCCACGCATCTTGCGCGGGCGAAGGAATCAGTGGCGGCGTGTTTCCTCGTCAGAGGAAATTACTATGATCTGTAGATGATGAGGTTGAGGTTCCGTTGCCGCGACGCCGTTTTTTCATTATTCATCGGGCGTTTCTCATTTTGATAAACATCATTCGCTTGATGAGGTTCGCGCCATGTTACTCCGCTGGCGGCGCGACAAAGGGCTGGCGCGGCAGGAAACGCCCGTACCCTGGCCGTCCGGTAAATACGCCGTCCCGACAGACTATTTCCCCCCGACACAACGTCATCACCGGCCAGCCGTGACAGAGCATGCCTTCATAGGGCGAATAATCGCCGTTGTCATGCAGCGCCTCATGGCGCACGGTGTCCTGTCGTTCAGGATCGAACAGCACCAGATCGGCATCCGCGCCGGGATTGAGATTGCCTTTCTGCGGCCACAGGCCAAACAGTTGCGCCGGACGCGCGCTGGTCAGATCGACAAACCGTTCCGGGCTGATCCGGCCTGTCGCCACCCCATAAGAAAACAGCAGCGTCAGACGATTTTCCACGCCGGGAAGACCGTTGGGACAACGACTGAAATCGCCGTCGGCAAGCTGTTGCCGCTGCCGCCATGAGAAATTGCAGTGATCAGTCGCCAGCGTCGCAATGCCGCCATCCGCCAGCCCGCGCCACAGTTTTTCCTGCTCGGCCTGATCGCGCAACGGCGGGCTCAGGATATATTTCATCCCATCCGGGCGCAGATACAGGGCGTCGTCCAGCAGCAGATACTGCGGGCAGGTTTCCGCCCAAACCGCTTGTCCCGCCTGTCTCGCCAGACGGATATAGTCCAACCCCAGTCCGTTGGACAGATGTACGATATACAACGGCGCGTCGCCCGCCAGCGCCGCCAGATTAATCATCCGCGCCACGGCTTCCGCTTCACAGGGGATAGGCCGACTCAGCGCGTGGTAAATCGGCGCGATTTTCCCCTCGCGCACGAACGTATCGCGCCGCCAGCGGATCGCCGCGTCATTTTCCGGGTGGACGGTAGCCAGCGCGTTCACCTGATGCAAACGCTGTAGCGCCCGTAATATCGACTCATCATCCAGCTTATGCTGATAGGTAAGATAGAGCTTGAAACTGCTGATCCCTTCCTGCGTCACCATTGAAGCCATTTCATCCAGAATGGCCTGATCCACATGCTGGATCACGCCGTGGAAGCTGTAATCGATCACCGCCTGTCCGTGGGCATAGTCGTGGTAACGGGCCAGTTGATGATGCAGACTGCAACCCGCCGGGCCGAACCCCATATGGTCGATAATGGTGGTGGTTCCGCCGCAGGCCGCCGCCCGCGTGCCGGTGAAGAAATCATCGCAACTGCGCCCGATGCCCACATCGATATGGCAATGGGTGTGAACGTCAATCCCGCCCGGCATCACCCAGCAACCGGCGGCGTCGATCACCGTCATATCCGGTTCAATGACGATATCCTTGCCCCGTCGGACAATCTTTCCCTGATCAATCAACAGGTCTTCGTCATAGCGCCCACGATGATCGACCAACATGCCGCCTTTGATTAAACGTTTCATCATCTGTTCCCGTTAAATCGGTTGCCGTTAAAAAACAGCGTCGTATTCAGGTTTATATCGCCGGTTGTCCCTGCCACACCACTTCCCGGTAATGCTGCTGATCGGTATCTCCTTCCGAGCTAATCAGCAACACGCGGGATGAAGCATCCAATCCCAGGCGCGCCAGCAACGCTTCCCGCTCAGGGCTATGCAGAATGGCCGCCAGCACGCCCATGCCCACCGCCCCGGACTCGCCGGAAATAATGCGCGGGTCCCGCGCTAACGGGTTGCCCAGCACCCGCATCCCCAGCACCGTCACGTTGTCCTCGCAGGAAATAAACTGACGCGCGCTGTCCCGCAGTCGCGGCCAGCCAAGTGGGTTAGGCTCGCCGCAAGCCAGTCCCGCCATCATCGTGTCCATCTCCCCGCCCACGTTGACAATCTCGCCTTGCTGCGCCGAACGATACAGACAGTCGGCACGCTCCGGCTCGACAATGACCGCATGCAGCCGGTCCGCGCCATAGATATTGACCAGATAATCCAGTACGCCAGCCGCCATCGCGCCGACGCCCGCCTGAAGGAAAACATGGGTTGGCGCGGCGCTGTGACGGATCTGTTCGGTGATCTCCACCGCGAGCGTGGCATAGCCCTGCATAATCCAGGCAGGGATGGTTTCATAACCCGGCCAGGCGGTATCCTGAATGACTTCCCAGTCATTTTCCCGTGCGGTGGCGATAGTCAGACGCACTGTATCGTCATAATTCATGTCGGTGACGATGCACTCCGCGCCCAGACTGGTAATGTGCGCCACCCGCTCCGCCGACGAACCTTTCGGCATATAGATAACCGCCCGCTGCCCCAGTTCTCTGGCGGCCCAGGCGATGCCGCGTCCGTGATTACCGTCGGTCGTGGTGGTGAACGTCATCGTACCCGGCTGGGCGGCGCGAAACTGTTCAAAGGAAAACGTATTGATATCCCAGTGATATTTCTCGCACACCCGCTGAGCAATGGCGTAAGCGCCGCCCAGGATCTTAAACGCATTGAGACCAAAGCGTTGCGATTCATCCTTCACCAGCACCTGCTCCACCCCCAATACGGCGGCGAACGCATCAAGCGTATAGAGCGGAGTGGGTTGATACCCCGGCATGCGCCGGTGGAAAGCCAGCGCCTGTTCCGCTTGCCGACGGGTAAACAGAGCGGGGCCGGTCGCCGTGAAACCGGCGTTATCGGCGATTTGCATCCGTAATGAAAAAGTTGACATGTCACATCCTGATTGCAGTGAAAAGAATGAGGGTTTGCCGGTATATGATCAATATTTGTGCCAGTTCATGGTTGCAGACCACGGTTCAATATCGAATAATCAAAAATCGTGACCAAATGGAACTTGAGCCGGATTTCCGCACCTTACGGCGCCGTCACCGCCGCCATTCCCATCGGGGAACCCCGATCGGCATGGTTTTCACCGTCGCACAATGCTGCGCCCGATTCTCAAAATGCGAATGTTGCCCAACAACGCGCCGTCGCGACGGTTGACATGATTTTTATAAATTAAACAGGGGCGTATACCGTGTCAGCCAAGAAACTGTCTTTGATGCAAATCCAACCGACCATTCGGCATTTCACGCAAATGCTTAGCCGGGTGTTGCAGCTTGAGGTGGAGATAGTGGACAGCCAATTGTTGCGGGTGGCCGGCAGCGGCCCTTACAGCACCCACCTCGGCCACCCGTCCGCCAATACGCGGCTGCTTCAATACGTGATGGATCAGAAGCAAACCAAGGTGGTGTTTAACGCCCGCCACGATCCGCTCTGTCAAACCTGCAATCAGTACGGCCAATGCGAGGAACTGGCGTTTCTCGGCTTGCCGGTTATCCACGAGGATACCTGCCTGGGAGTGATCAGTCTGGTGGCGGTCAACGCTGAACAACAGCAGCGCTTGCAGGAGAATGCCGACGTTTTTTCCGATTATATCCGCCATATTTCCACGTTGCTGATCGCCAACCTGATGAAAAATCAGGTTGCCAGCGACGGGATGGGCCAATTGTTCACCACGTTGATCGGTAGTATGGATCAGGGAATTCTGGTACTGGATGAGCAGGATCACGTCAAGTTCGCCAATCAGAACGCCCTGAAACAACTCAATACCCATTGGGAGAAACTGACGCGTACCCCGGTCGTTATTCGGCCATTGATTTCCGACAAGAATTTTGCCAACGGACACGCGCAGCACGTCATCACGTTTGCCGGTCAGTCGGAGGTGGTGATCGGCCAGCACCATACCGGGGAGGATCTGCAACTGTTTCTGCTGGCATTCCATCAGGCCGATCGCTCCGCCTCGGCGGATTATCAACATGCGGAAACGCAACTCGACCAGTTCATCGGCAACTCTCCCGTCGTCAGGACGTTGAAACAACTGATTGGCCGGGTCGCCGACAGCCCCTCCAGCGTGATGATCACCGGTGAAAGCGGCAGCGGTAAGGAAGTGCTGGCGCGGGCTATCCATTGGTTGAGCCAACGACGCGGCCACCCGTTTATCGCCATCAACTGCGCCGCCATTCCTGAGCATTTACTGGAAAGCGAGTTGTTCGGCTACGTTAAAGGCGCCTTTACCGGCGCCTCGCCCAATGGCAAAACCGGCCTCATTCAGTCCGCCAACCACGGGACGTTGTTTCTGGATGAAATCGGCGACATGCCGCTGACGCTGCAAGCCAAACTGTTGCGCGCGCTGGAAGCGCGCGAAGTGCTCCCGCTGGGGGCCAGCAAGCCGGTGGCGGTGGATATCCGTATTATTTCCGCCACCCATCAGCAATTGGAACGGTTTATCAGCGAAGGCAAATTTCGCGAAGACCTCTATTATCGGCTGAATGTGATCCCGATTGTTATTCCGCCGCTGCGTGATCGGGTCGAAGACATTGATATGCTGGTGCATTATTTTCTCAACATTCATACCCAGCGGCTTGGCAACGTCTACCCCGGCATTAGCCGCGAAGTCATGGGTCTGCTGCGTCGTTACCGCTGGCCGGGGAATGTGCGCGAACTCAGCAATCTGCTGGAATATCTGGTGAATATCGTCCCCAATGGCGAGGTGATAGATCGCGCGCTGCTGCCGCCCAACTTCCATGCATTAAGTCATGCGCAGGTGTACTCGACGCCGCTGGCGGACACCGTGTCCCCGGCGTCTTCCAACCTGAAACAGATGGAATATCAGTTAATGGCGGAAGCACTGCAACGCGGCAGCAGCAAAACCCAGTTAGCTCAGGAACTGGGCATCAGCGTCGCCACCCTGTATCGAAAAATCAAGAAATACGGTTTGTCCGACAAAGCCTGATCCGCCCCGGTTCCGCCAACGAGGACTTACCGCTCCCGGACGCCGGACAGCGCGTAGCCGCTATTCGCGGGTAAGTAATTGCGCCTTCAGGCTATCACTCATCGGCCAGTTTAAATTGATGCCGCTACCTGGCAGCGGCTGGGTAAACCAGCGCGCATAGATGCCTTCCATGTCGGCGCTGCGAAAAATATGACTCAGCGCGGTATTAACGGCCTCTCTGAAAGCGTCATCATCAAGTCGCACCATAAAACCATAAGACATCTGTTCACTCACCGGTTCGCTGGATAACGCATAATCCTGGGGGTTGGGCGAGGCGGCAATCATGGTATGGAGCAGAATGTCATCCATCGCAAAAGCGGATACTTTTTCCTGACCAACCAACTCGAATGCCTTTTGCAGCGTATCGACCGCGATAATCGACAGATTCAGCTTTTTTTCCCGGTTCATCAGGGTGATCTGGCTGACGTTCACCGTACCCAGTGCGACGCTTACGCTCCTGCCGCGCAGATCGGTCAGCGTGCGCAGGTTATTTTTCGCCAGTGAGACATAATAGGTGGTAACGAGAAAATGACTGCGGGTAAACGCCACGCGGCGACGACGCTCGGCATTATTGGTGCTCGCCACGCATTCAATATCCATCATCCTGCTATTGAGTAACTGCACCCGGTTGCCGGGGGTACGAAATACATATTCGATATTAAGCCGTTTCAGCCCAAGCTGGACCTGCAACGATTGCGCCACCCGTTCACACAGTTCGATGGAGTACCCCATGACGCGCCCGTTGGGGCCAATATAGGAAAAGGGCGGCGTAATACCGTAACCTATGCGCAACGTTTCCGTTTGCCGGATTCGCTCCAGCGTTGAACCGGGTAATGATTCGGCTTGTGACAGGCCGCTTTGCGCGATAGCGAACAGCATAAGCACAGAGAGAAAGATACGGTACAAGCGCCTGCCATGTTCTCGCATACGTCATTCTCCTTTAGTCCAGATACGCTTTCGGTTCGGTGAAAAAAGGTTTAAGGTGCGACGGCATCGGGAAATTCAGGTTTATGCCCTGTGGCGGGAGGGGGGCCAAAAACCATTTAGCGTAGATATCATTGATTTCGCCGCTGGTAAAAATAGCGCCCAACGCGGTGTTCACCACCTCTTTGAAAGCCAGATCGCCCGGCGGGATTAAAATACCATAGGGTTCAGGCCGACTTAACGCCTCTTCTGAAATCACAAAATCATCAGGGTTGGGCGAAGACGCGATTAATCCGGCCAGCAAAATATCATCCATCACAAACGCCGAGGCTTTGCCGTCCGCCACCTGTGCAAACGCTTCCTCATTGGTTTTTTTCAACACGACGGAAATATTGAGTTTCCTATGGAGATTCGTGGCGATCAGTTGCCCGACGTTGATCGTCCCGGTCGCCGCCGACACGCTGCGTCCGGCCAAATCGCCAATACGGTTTATCCCCATGCTTTTTTTCGCCACAAAACGCGTCGCCGTCACAAAATGAGGAAAGGAAAACTCGGCTATTTTGCGCCGTTCGGCGTTGTTGGTGGTCGCCGCGCATTCAAGATCGATCCCTCTGTTTCTGATAAGGGGAAAACGGGTCGCGGTCGTCACCGGGACGAACTCGACATGGATCTCATCCAGTTTCAGATACGTTTTGACCTCATCAACAATCCGTAAACAGAGATCGACCGAATAACCCACCACCTTGTCGTCTACCACATAAGAAAAAGGCAGTTCGTCGGTACGGTGTCCTAGCTTAATCGTTTTGGTGGCCGCAATGGTCGCCAGCGTACTGTCTGACGGGATCGCCGCTCTACCCGGTTGCCAAAGCAGCGAAGAGATGACCGCGATCATCGCGCCCGCCCTGATAACCGAACGCCAACGGCGATACCACGCCGCGAACACATCGGGAAATCCCGCTTTTTGTCTCTGCATATTCTCCCTGCCCGCCCCCGATGATTCAACTCTTGATGGTTTAACTCTGAATAGCGCGCACATCACGCGGTGTCACGATACAGGTAACGGGTTGCGCGTCGCCGAAAAGTTCACCTTGCATATACTGGCACCCGGCGTTAATGAGCCATTGTTGTTGCTGCGCGGTTTTCACCCCTTCCGCCGCGGCTTCCATTCCCAAGCGCCTCACCAGCCCGATAATCGTACTGACGATAATCCGGTTGGCGTCACGTTCGGCCAGACCCGCTATCAACCCTTGATCCAGCTTCACTCTGGTAAACGGAAAGTCCGTCAGACAGTCCAGCGAGGCATAACCTGTTCCCAAATCATCCAGCGCGACGCCGATCCCCAGTTCGCGGATCGCCTGCAACACCGGCAGAGCAATCTTACGATCCAGCATCACGGATTCCGTCACTTCAATCTCCAGAAGGGAAGGCGGCAAGCCGCTTTCCGCCAATGCACGTTCAATAACCGCTGTCAGACCGGCGCGATTAAGCTGAACCATCGAGACATTCACCGACACAAACTGGTCATCCATATACAACATGGCGTCGGCGCATGCACGGCGGATAATCCATTCGCCCAACATGACGATCAGCCCGGATTTTTCCGCCAGAGTGATAAACGCGTCCGGCGGTAATAATCCATGTTCGGGATGACGCCAGCGAACCAACGCTTCATAACCGACGATGGTGCGGTCGGCAAGGCACTGCGGCTGGTAATAAAGCTCAAATTCATCGCGTTTGATCGCGCCTTCGATATCCCACTTATAGAGATGGCTGCGTAAATGCGGCATCGTCATGCCGCATTCAAAAAAGTGGTAACTCCCGCGACCGCTATTTTTAGAGGTATAGAGGGCGAGATCGGCATTCTCCATCAGCACATGCGCGGTATCGCCATATAATGGGGCGCAGGCGATGCCAATACTGATACCGACACGCAGTTCATTGCCTGCGTAATAAAAAGGCAAGGAAATTTCTTTGATAATCTGTTCGGCCAGTTGACTTGCTTCCAACACCTGATTGCGCCGTACCGACTGGATCACGGCGAACTCATCCCCTCCCAGTCTGGCGACAACATCATCGCTGCCGAGCAACACCGTGATGCGTGAGCTTACATTGCTCAGCAGTTCATCGCCAGCCGCATGTCCGAACATATCATTGACGGCTTTAAAGCGGTCGAGATCGAGCAACATCAGATTAAAATGCACGTCCTTCGACATCAGTTTCGCGATAGCGGTATCCAACGCCAGACTGAAAAAGGTACGGTTCGGCAAACCGGTTAGCGAGTCGTGGTGCGCCATATACTCCATTCTTTGCGCCGTTTCCTTCACCTGTTGCAGATATTCCCGCTCCACCACCGCCTGCCTCAGCTTTTCGATCGCCCCCGCCAGGCGACCGATTTCATCGCTGCGATCCAGAAAAGGCGTGACGTTGCCCGTGTTATCCTGTGCGATACGGGCCAACGCCTGAATAAGCACCGGAACCGAATAGAAAAATTGTCTCACGGGAAAAACGACGATCAGGCTGGTGGCGAGCAAAATCGCAAACAACGCCAGCAAAGAATTACGCAGCAGCGTATTGTGGATTTTATACAGATCCGATTTCCCGCCAATACTGCTCACAATCGCGCCAAGCATCGTGCCGGAGGGCGTGACTACCGGAAGAATGCTGGCAAAATACACCTTCCGATCAAGACGGATAAAGCCGGAGAACACATTTTTCAGCGGCTGCGGCGTGATGGCTTTTCCGTCTTCGTATTCGAGCATGATGCCGCCGGCAACGCCATCCGCATTGGCGATACTGATAAACCCCGCCTCCTCGGTATAACGAAAAAGCCAGACATCATTGCGCGTCTGAGTTGCCGCCAGCGCCAGAACATCGGCGGGACTGAACCCCGTCTCAAGGATATATTCGTCATCGCCCGGAAAACGGTCGGTCACAATCCCGGTAATCTGTCCCATCTCGTTCATATCCACCGCAATCGAGGTATAAATGCTGCGAATAATATAACTGGTAATATGGGCGTTCATTTTCGCCTGACGGTGCCACTGTTCCTGCGAGCTTCTGTCCACGATCATCCAGCCCGCCGCCGCGCCGATGGCATAAGAAAAAACAATGCCGATAACAATAAATAACGTGACTTTACCCAGGATTGAACCATACCCAAACCGTAGGCCCCGCGCAGGCGGGTCGCTGTCATCCTTTATGTCTGTTACTTCCTTATTTAATCGAATTCGTGGCATGATCAGTTAAAAAACTTATATTGGTTATATCTGATTAGGAAAATAATCTAATAATTCCAATTATTTAAAGATTATTCGTTACAGAGAGTAGTTCTACAGGCGTTATATTAAATAACAGGTTTTGGCCGATAATAAAAACATTATCAGAGATCGTTAAAAAACAACTAATGCGCCTGTTCATAATAAACTCAGAATATTATAAATATTTAGGCGCCTCCATTTGTTATACCATTAAAATTTAAGTTAACAATGATTTATTCGAAATAGTTTATCCCTATATATTCAATAGGTTTTACGGGACTATCATAGCGCCTCACTGGTGAGTGGCTCTGGTAAGCAATTGGTTGCCAGGAGAGTTGAACCCGGTGCGTAATCAATCCCCCGGAAAGGCCGTTTCAGCCGCCATCCATCGGTGACTTGACTGATGACGACGCTAACACACTTTCTTCTGTTATCGACAATCTTTGCAAAGGCATCCTTCGCAAAATTGTTATCTACATCACGCATAAATGTTTTTATTTGGTTAACCATTGGCTGAGTTGTTTGTTTTCGATTATCATATGCTCGAAAACGAGCATTTTATTTATTTTTACGGTGGAGGAAGAAACGTGGAAATCAAAGATCTGATCGTGATCGGCGGCGGGATTAACGGTGCGGGCATCGCGGCGGATGCCGCCGGGCGTGGATTATCTGTTCTGCTGCTGGAAGCGCAGGATCTGGCCAGCGCGACTTCTTCCGCCAGTTCCAAATTGATTCATGGCGGTTTGCGCTACCTTGAACACTATGAATTCCGGTTGGTCAGCGAGGCGCTGTCCGAACGCGAAACGCTGCTCAGAATGGCGCCTCACATCATCTTCCCGATGCGCTTTCGCCTCCCGCATCAGCCGCATTTGCGTCCAGCCTGGATGATCCGTATTGGTCTGTTTATGTATGACAACATCGGTAAGCGGGTCAGTCTGCCCGCCAGCAAGGGATTAAAATTCGGTGCGGACTCGGTGCTGAAACCCGAACTGACGCGCGGCTTCGAGTATTCGGACTGCTGGGTGGACGATGCGCGGCTGGTGGTGCTGAATGCGCAGGAAGTCGTAAAACGCGGCGGCGAAGTGCGCACCCGCACGAATGTAGTCAGCGCGCGCCGCGAGCAAGGTCTGTGGGTGGTGGAAGCCGTTGATTCGCTCAGCGGTGAGACATTCACCTGGCGCGCCAAAGGGCTGGTCAACGCCACCGGTCCCTGGGTGAAACAGTTCTTCGACAATGGTTTGCAGTTGAAATCACCCTATGGCATTCGCCTTATCAAAGGCAGCCACATTGTGGTGCCAAGAGTACACGCCCAGCCTCAGGCTTATATTCTGCAAAATAAAGATCACCGTATCGTGTTTGTCATCCCGTGGCAGGATGCGTTCTCGATCATCGGCACGACCGATGTGGAATATCATGGCGATCCGCATAACGTAGAGATCGATGATAACGAAATCAGCTATCTGCTGGACGTGCATAACGATCACTTCAGGAAACCGCTTACCCGTGAAGATATCGTCTGGACCTATTCCGGCGTGCGCCCGCTATGTGATGATGAATCAGATTCTCCACAGGCCATCACCCGCGATTACACGCTGTCAGTAGACGATGACAACGGTCAGGCGCCGTTGCTTTCCGTGTTTGGCGGCAAACTGACCACCTATCGCAAGCTGGCGGAACATGCGCTGGATAAGTTGCAAAAATATTATCCGCAGGCGGGCAAAGCCTGGACCCAGAATGCGGTGTTGCCCGGCGGGAATATCGCCGGTACGCGTGACGATTACGCCGCCGCGTTGCGCCGTCGTTTTAACGTGCCGGAAGCGCTGGCGCGCCGCTATAGCCGCACATACGGCTCCAACAGCGAACTGATCCTGGCTAACGCCAAAGGGCTCGGCGATCTGGGGGAAAGCTTCGGTCATGACCTGTATGAAGCGGAATTGCGTTATCTGGCGGAGAAAGAGTGGGCCATTTCGCTGGATGATGTCATCTGGCGGCGGACCAAACTGGGCATGCTGCTAAATGAAGAGCAGAAACAGCGCGTAAGCGCGTGGCTGGATACCTACCGCCATCAGGCAGCCCACGTCAGCTAACCCCGCCGGTTGTCAGACGATGTTTTGAGACCCGCGCTTAGCGCGGGCCTCACGGCGGCGATACCGCTCAAAAAACGAACCGCTACCTGGAAGTAACATTTTCGTATCAAAAACATCCCCGCGTCCCTATTCAGTTTGACTGCGCTATGCCGTTTATCCTTATTTAACCGGCAAGATGCCGCTGAATTAATATTTAAATCATTTTTCTGCAAAAATTTTATATTTTGCCATCCCGAAAAAATCAAAAAATAGATTATTCACCTCTCTTTTTAGCCTGCAACCTCGCCTTTGACAGACCATCGTCATGATCAAATAGTCATTGGTCTTATTTCATGCTGTTTGTGGTGTTTTAATTATTTACGCTTTAAGCAAATTCAAAATAAGAATAATAAATTCATAAAATAATAATAAGAATCAATATCAATAAAAACTCTCAGAATAAATAATTTATATGACGCCAATCACAGAATAAAAGGCACATTAACCACATGATGGATAGGGTTAATGAAGTACTAACCAACAGCATAATAAAAGTAATTACTGAGAACATCAGTATCGTTATTTATTTTATTATATAGCGACTTTAACGCTGGCTGCCGCTTATTTTCTATCGTACTTGTCTTTACCCATTCTGCTATGGATTACTTCCCTACTCATTTTGCGGGAGATGAGAATTAAATGCCTAATCAGGTTGAACATCCTTTACTGGATCTGGGATTAACAAGACTGGAGTTCCTGCGTGTTTCAGGCAAAGGTCTGGCGGGAATAACCCTTGCACCGGCATTGTTGTCTTTACTGGGATGTGACCAGAAGGAAATTAATAGCGGAACCGTAGGGCTCACCACCACCCCCAAAGGCGTACTGGTGACGAAAAGGGCCCGCTGTACGGGCTGCCATCGTTGCGAAACAGCCTGTACCACCTATAACGACGGCAGCGTCGGCTCTTTCTTTTCACGGGTGAAAATCCATCGTCATTTTTATTTCGGCGATGGCGGCATTGGTTCGGACGGCGGATTATACGGTGACCTTAATTTCACCACCGACACCTGCCGGCAATGCAAAGATCCTGAATGTATGAAAGTTTGTCCGATAAACGCCATTGCCTATAACCAGGAGCGTGGTTGTATTACGGTCGATGCCAACCGTTGTATTGGTTGTTCGGCCTGTACTACCGCTTGTCCGTGGATGATGGCGACGGTAAATCCACAGATCAAAAAATCCGGCAAGTGTAATTTATGCGGCGAATGCGCCACCGCTTGCCCGACAGGTGCATTAAGCATCATCGACTGGAAAGAGATTACGGTATAACTCGCCGAGATCGCTTTTTTTTAATTCAGAAGATGCCTCACACTCAGGACAATAAATGATGATCAATGGTTGGACGGGTAATATATTACGCATCAACTTAAGCTCCGGCGCTATTACCAAAGAAGACTCCAGTAAGTTTAAAGCGTTTATTGGCGGTATGGGTTTTGGTTATAAAATTATGTATGACGAAGTGGCGCCGGGAACCAAACCTTTTGATGAAGCCAATAAAGTCATCTTCGCCGTCGGCCCGTTAACCGGTTCCGGCGCGCCCTGTAGCTCGCGCGTTAATATCACCTCATTATCCACCTTTACCCGCGGTAATTTAGTGGTCGATGCGCATATGGGCGGATTTTTCGCCGCTTATATGAAATACGCGGGCTACGACGCGATTATCATCGAGGGCAAAGCCGCCAAACCGGTATGGATTAATATTCAGGACGACAACGTCAGCATTGAAAATGCCGCTTTCCTGTGGGGAAAAGGCACCCGCGCCACCACCGAGGAAATTTGCCGGGCCACCAACGTTGAAGCGTGCGTCGCCGCTATCGGCCCAGCCGGAGAAAACCGGGTGCCGCTCTCCGGCATAATCAACAGCCGTAACCACAGCGGCGGCGCAGGCATCGGGGCCATACTCGGCGCCAAAAACCTGAAGGCCATCTCGGTTATCGGCACCCGTGGCGTGAACGTCGCCGATCGGGAAGCGTTGAAAAACCTGAATGATTACATGATGATGCAACTCATCGGCGCGAATAACAACCATGTGGTGCCCAGCACGCCGCAAGCCTGGGCGGAATATTCTCACCCGAAATCCCGCTGGAACGCCCGCAAAGGCCTGTTCTGGGGAGCGGCGGAGGGCGGTCCGGTGGAAACCGGCGAGATCCCTCCCGGCAACCAGAATACCGTGGGCCTGCGCACCATGAAATCGGTCTTTGACCTCGGCCCCGCCGCGGAAAAATACACGGTGAAAATGGGCGGATGCCACTCCTGCCCCATCCGCTGCTCGGCGCAGTTGAAAGTTCCGCAGGCCAGCGAATACGGCGTCCCGACCACCGGCGGAAATACCTGTGTCGCCCAAACCGCGCATAGCTCGCTGTTCCCGCACGGTCCCAAAGATTTTGAGGAAAAAGGCGATGGTAAGGTCATCGCCAATTTTGTCGCATTAAACGTATTTGATGATATGGGGCTGTGGTGCAACTACGCTCAGCTACAGCGCGATTTTGTTTACTGTTATTCACATGATGTGTTCAAACGCGTGCTACCCGCGGATGAGTACGCCTCAATTCGTTGGGATCTGCTGGAGGCGGGCGATCCGGCGTTTATTAAAGATCTCTATCTACGGCTGGCGCACCGACAAGGTGAAATCAGCCATCTGGCGGATGGATCTTATCTGCTGGCGCAAAGATGGGAATTGGGTGAGGAATTCTGGGCGACCGCCAAAAATAAACTGTGGTCGCCGATGGGCTTTCCGGTGCATCACGCCAATGAAGCCTCGGCGCAGGTGGGCGCTATCGTGAACTGTATGTTCAACCGTGACGCCATGACGCACACCCACATCAATTACATCGGCAGCGGGCTGCCGTTGAAACTGCAAAAAGAGATCGCCGCCGAACTGTTCGGATCCCCGGATGCCTATGACGAAACCAAACACTACACGCCGATAAACCCCGCCAAAATCAAATATGCCAAATGGAGCATCCTTAAAAGTTGTCTGCATGACGCGGTGACATTGTGCAACTGGGTGTGGCCGATGACCGTTTCCCCGTTGAAAAGCCGTAACTATCGCGGCGATCTGGCGATGGAAGCCAAATTTTTCGCCGCCGTCACAGGTGAAAGCACCACGGAACAAAGCCTGGATCTGGCGGCGGAACGGATCTTCACGCTGCACCGCGCCTACACCGTGAAACTGATGAATACCAAAGACATGCGTCATGAGCACGACCAAATCTGTTCGTGGGTATTCGACAAAGACCCGGATATCCCGGTGTTTAGCGAAGGCACGGACAAGATGGATCGTGAAGATATGCAAACATCGCTGACGATGTTCTATAAGGAAATGGGTTGGGATCCTGAACTGGGCTGTCCGACCAGAACCACGCTGATCAGATTGGGGCTGGAAGAGGTCGCCGACGATCTGGCGGCACGGGATCTTCTCCCCGCCTAGCGTATTGCAAGGTATTGATTATGAAAACAACATTATCGCTCATGTCTGCGCAGCCGGTGACGGAAACGCCGGCGGACGACCAGCCTGATTTAAGCAAAAGGCGGCTGCTGTTACCGTTATCCGCGCAAGCTGCAGCAGTGGATGACGATGACGGCGTCGACGACAGTGCGTTGCCGCCCAAAGCCCCGTTTTTGGTGGTGGCGGACTATATCCGCCAGTGTTCGGCGGCGGGAGAACTGGTCAATATCCGGCGCTTTCAGGCTCCGCCTTATTCGCTGACGCCGGAAGCACTTGATCGGCTGTTTACCCAGATTGACGCCAGCGACGAGTGCGCGGACATCTGCGTCATCAGCAACGGCGAGGAGCATTATCACTACGCCGAACACCGGATGAGTCACAACTATGCCCGGATTTTACTGTTCACTCACGAGCAGGATGTCTGCAAAACCATTGCCGATACCGTGCGTTTCGAGTGCCAAACCTATCCGCGGCCTTACAAAGTCAGCATGCTGACGCTGCCGCCGTACTCCTTTGATCAGGAGAAGATTGATAACGCGCTCCGCTTTCTCATTCAATCCGACCGCTACAGGGATATCCGTACCGTCACCGCGTCCAACGGCGAACCTTATCTGTTCAGCGAACGATGCATGAGTTACGGCAAGGCAAAAGGGCTGTGCGAGTGGATCGAGGTTGAACAGTATGAAAATCCATAATCCATACCGTGCGGCGGTGATCCGCCCCACTGGAGAACAGATGAAAAAGCGCACGTTGAGGCCCCGGATGCAACCGGCCACGAGACGTACATTTTCTAACCGCGCATTTTCCGGGAGGCAAGGAAGATGACATGCTCACGCCGTCAGTTTGTTCTCGGCATGGGATCGGTGGTTTTTTTCAGCGGCTCCCTTTTCTCCGCTTTCGGCGGAACAGATAAAAACGGGCGAACGCGCTACGCCATGATCCATGATGAAGTGCGGTGCAATGGCTGCAATATCTGCGCCGTCGCTTGTCATAAAGTCAATAACGTCCCCACTGGCGCGGCGCGCATGAGTATCGCGCATATCGCGCTGACGCCGCCGGAGCAGGGAAATGTCTATCACTTTTTCCGCCATTCCTGCCAGCAATGCGACGACGCGCCCTGCATTGAAGTATGTCCGACCGGCGCATCCTACCGGGATGAGAGCAACGGCATTGTCCGGGTGGAACAAGCGAAATGCATCGGCTGTAGCTATTGCATTTCCGCCTGCCCGTATCAGGCGCGTTACCTGAACCCCACGACGAGCGTAGCCGACAAATGCGATTTCTGTCTGGTTTCCCGTCTGCAAAAAGGCTTTGCGCCCATCTGCGTCAGCGCCTGTCCGCAGAACGCGCTCATCTTTGGGCCGGAAGACAGCGAACCGGTACAAACCTGGCTGAAAACACATGAATATTACCAATACCAACTTCCTGATGTCGGTAAGCCGCATATTTATCGTCGCCCCGGTCCACATGACGTCAAAAAGGTGAATGTATGAATATGATGCCCAATGCGCCGCTATTTCAGGCTCAGCTTTATCAATATGTTTATATCTATACGCCCGATTTCTGGCCGGTGTGGTTGATTCTGGCCGGTATCCTGTTTGCCGGGATGCTGGGCGTGTTAACTCTGCATGGATTGCTGCGCTACAAACTTGCGCCGTCGCCTCGCCCGGCGGGGGAAGAAAAAGTGTATCTCTACTCGCGGGCTATCCGCTTATGGCACTGGAGCAACGCGCTGCTGTTCATTCTGCTGCTCGCCAGCGGCCTGTTAAACCACTTCGCCATTGGTTCGGTAAAAGACCGGGTGACGCTGGTGGCGATGCATGAACTGTGCGGCTATCTGTTGTTGATCAGTTGGCTGGCGTTTGTGCTGATTAACGCCTTCGGCGGCAATGGACACCATTACCTCATCGACCGTAAAAGCTGGGGACAACGCGCGTTTCTGCAAGTCCGTTTTTACCTGTACGGCATTATCAAAGGGGAAGCGCATCCCTTCCCGGCCACGCCTCGCGCCAAGTTTAACCCGCTGCAACAGATAGCTTATCTAGGCGTGATGTACGCATTGTTGCCGGCGCTGTTGGCGACCGGGCTGCTGTTGAGTCATCCGCTATGGCTGCCCGCTGATTTTGTGCGGGTCAAAGCGTGGCTGTTGCCGCTGCATCTGCTGCTGGCGGTCACCAGTCTGTTCTTTATCGGCGGACATGTTTATCTGTGCACCACCGGGCGCACGCCGACCCAAACGTTCCGCTGCATGATTGACGGCTATCACCGTCACTGACGCCGTCACCCCAGCGCCACAGGAACAGCAAGGCAGAATGAATAAAATTACCCGGCAGCAGTTACATTCATTACAGGTCAGCCCGCGGATTTACCGCTGGTTCCTGCGGCGTTTCCCGCAAGGCGGAGATTATCAGGCTGTTCATCATGCGCTGATGTGCGATGGTTATATCGAATGGCTGGAAAGCCTGGTGGAATACAGCTATGCGCTCAGCTTCGATACCCCCGCGTTTATCGCGCAGGAAATGCAGACCACGCAAACGATGGTGACGCAGTTGACTACGGGCGGCAACGGTATCGTTCAGGTCAACGCTCGCTGTCCCGTCGCTAAACCCGCGGCGAATCCCTATGGGGTGCAATTCGCCACCGGCGATGCCGCGCTGGATATCGGCTGCATCGGGCCGCACAGCCAGATTGCGCTGTCTGGCGCGAACAATTTTATGGGCAATAGCGGCGACGGCGCCGGCATCGCCAGCGTCGGTTACGCCGGCCAACTGGTCAACGCCGGTTTCGCGGTGAGGATCAGCAATAGCGGCTCCCGCTGTCGGATTGGCAATCTGGGCGGGCGGGCGCGCATCAGCAACAGCGGAAACGCGGCGAAAATCAGCAGCGGCGACGACGTTTCAATCAACATGACAGGGGAAAACGCGGTGCTGCTCTCCTCCGGCAAGGTGAATACGCTGATACTGGGGAAAGGCGGTTGCGCGGCATTGAGCTACCACGATGGCGTCCGCACCCGGTTTCTGGTGGTCTACGAAGGGGAAAACGGCATCATGGCGGGCGTAAAATACCGGATTAACAGCGCGTTTGCGCTGGAAGCCGATGAGTAACGACCGGCCTGCGCAGGCCGGTTTGTCAGCGATAGATTTACCGATAATGGTATCGATAAGTTCAGCGCTATTGGGTGCGCGGAAATCACCTTGCGGCTTTGGCGGAACGGGGCCGCTATAACCGTATCGGCTTGATATTCCAGATTTCCTGCGCATATTCGGCGATAGTGCGATCGGAAGAAAAATAGCCCATGTTGGCGATATTATGCGCCGTGCAGCGCGCCCACTCTTCTTCGTGGCGATAAAGCTCATCCACCCGATCCTGCGTATCGACATAGCTGCGATAGTCGGCCAGCAGTTGATAGTAATCGCCAAAGTTCACCAGTGAATCAAACAAATCACTGTAACGTCTGGGATCGTCCGGGCTGAATAATCCCGTCGCAATCTGCGTTAACACCCGGTGCAACTCTTCATCACTGTCGTAGAACTGGCGCGGGTTATAGCCGTTTTTGCGCAGTTCCTCCACTTCATCCGCCGTGTTGCCGAAGATAAACATATTTTCATCGCCGATGTGTTCCAGCATTTCTACATTGGCGCCATCCCGCGTACCGATGGTCAAAGCGCCGTTTAATGCAAATTTCATGTTGCTGGTGCCGGACGCCTCAGTCCCCGCCAGCGAGATCTGCTCGGAGAGATCCGCCGCCGGAATAATGATCTGCGCCAGACTCACGCTATAGTTCGGGATAAACACCACTTTCAGCCGATCGTGCAGCGCCGAATCGTTATTGACCACCTTGGCGACATCATTGATCAAATTGATAATGTGTTTCGCCATGTAATAAGCGGAGGCCGCTTTCCCGGCGAAAATCGCCACGCGCGGCACGCGCTCGACGTCGGGATCATCCTTGATGCGGTTATACAGCGTGATGATGTGCAGCACATTGAGTAACTGCCGTTTGTATTCATGAATACGTTTGATCTGTACATCGAACAGCGCTTCAGGGTCCACCACAATATTCAGGTTTTCGGCGATGTAACTCGCCAGACGCGCTTTGTTCTCCAGCTTGACCTGGCGGATTTTTTGAATAAAGGCTGGGTAATCAATATGCTGTTTAAGTTCGCTCAACTGGCTCAAATCAGTGCGCCAGTTGTGTCCGATGGTATCATCCAGCAGCCTGGACAGCGGACGGTTTGCTAGCGCCAGCCAGCGACGCGGTGTCACGCCATTGGTCTTGTTGCAGAAGCGATTAGGGAAAAGTTTGGCGAAATCGGCAAACAGCGACTGCACCATCAGATCCGAATGCAGTTCCGATACGCCATTCACCTTGTGACTGGCCACCACCGCCAGCCAAGCCATACGCACCCGGCGCCCGTTGGTTTCCTCAATGATGGAGACGCGGGCCAGCAGGTCATTATCCCCTAGGGCCTGCTGCTGCACATATTCCAGAAAGTTTTCGTTAATCTCGAAAATCAATTGCAGATGACGCGGCAGGATCTTGCCCAGCATACCCACCGGCCAGGTTTCCAGCGCTTCCTGCATTAACGTATGGTTGGTATAGGAGAAGACGCTGCTCACCACCGTCCATGCATCCTGCCATTTAAATTTATGTTCGTCGATCAGCAACCGCATCAACTCAGGGATGGCCAGCACCGGGTGGGTATCGTTCAGGTGGATGGCGAATTTTTCCGCCAGATTATCGTAGGTTTTGTGCATCATCCAGTGACGGTTGAGAATGTCCTGCACCGTGGCGGAAACCAGAAAATACTCCTGTCGCAGACGCAACTCACGCCCGGAATAGGTTGAATCGTCGGGATACAAGACGCGCGACACATTCTCCGAGTGGTTTTTATCTTCCACCGCCGCGAAGTAATCCCCCTGGTTGAATTTACCCAGATTGATTTCATTACTGGCTTGCGCCGACCACAGCCGCAACGTATTGGTCGCATCCGTATCAAAACCGGGAATGATCTGATCGTAAGCGCATGCCACCACCTCTTCGGTTTCCAGCCAGCGGGCTTTGCTCCCTTCCTGCTGCACGCGTCCGCCGAAACGAACTTTGTAACGCGTGCTGTGACGCGGAAACTCCCACGCATTGCCGTATTCCAGCCAGTAATCCGGCGATTCGGCCTGTCGTCCGTCCACAATGTTCTGCTTGAACATGCCGTATTCATAACGAATACCGTAGCCGCGTCCCGGCAACGCCATCGTCGCCAGCGAATCCAGAAAACAGGCGGCCAGTCGGCCCAGACCACCGTTGCCCAGACCGGGATCGGTCTCCTCCTGCAACAAATCATCCAATTCCAATCCCATATCATCCAGCGCGGCCTTCAGATCGTCGTACAATCCCATCGCCAGCAACGCATTGGACAGCGTTCGTCCCAGCAAAAACTCCATAGAGAGGTAGTAAACCTGACGGACATCCTGCGAAAGTTGCGCCCGATTGGAGCGGAGCCATCGCTCCACCATGCGGTCACGCACCGCCAGCAGCGTGGCGTTCAGCCAGTCATGCTGGGTGGCGATGGACGGATCTTTACCCACGGCAAACATGAGTTTGTAAGCGATTGAATGTTTCAGCGCTTCCACGCTGAGCGTTGGTGAAGTATAGAGAAACGGAGAGTTCATAGTATTCATTCCCAAGAGAGTGTCACCATAAGCGTTGATACAGCGCACGATAGGCCTGAGCAGCTACCTGCCAGCTGAAATCCATCGCCATCGCCTGGCGTTGGACGTAACGCCACAGCGATGGACGCGACCACAGTACAAACACACGACGAATCGCTCTGGAGAGCGAACCCACATTACAGTCATTAAACACAAAGCCACTTGCCAACCCGTCCGCCAGATTTTCCAGCGAACAGTCCGAGACGGTATCAGCCAACCCGCCAGTGCGACGCACTAACGGCAAGGTTCCGTATTTCAATCCGTAAAGCTGCGTTAACCCGCAAGGCTCAAACCGGCTGGGCACCATGATGACATCCGCTCCGCCGATAATGCGGTGCGAGAACGCCTCGTGATAACCAATCTGTACGCCGACCTGACCATGATGCTTCGCGGCGGCGGCCAGAAACCCCTCCTGCAAATCGGCATCACCCGCGCCCAACACCACCAGTTGTCCGCCCTGTTCCAGCAAATCCGGTACGGCGCTCAATGCGATATCCAACCCTTTCTGGCTGGTCAGACGGCTGACGATGGCAAACACCGGCGCCTTGTCATCGACTTTCAGTCCCATCGACGTTTGCAGGTACCGTTTGTTCTCCGCTTTATTGGCCAACACATCACGATTGTAGTGGCTGGTTAATAAATGATCATGCGCGGGGTTCCAGATCGCATCGTCCACCCCGTTGAGAATGCCGGACAACCGCCCTTCCTCTTCACGGGTTCGCAATAAACCTTCCATGCCATAGCCATAAGCCGGCAGCGTGATTTCATGCGCGTAAGTCGGGCTGACGGTGGTGACATGATCAGCGTAAAACAGTCCCGCTTTGAGATAGGAAATCTGTCCGTGGAACTCCAGGCCATAAATCTGGAAGAATGACGGCGGAAGCTGGATCTCCGCCATATGACGGGCGTTAAACAGCCCCTGATAGGCCAGATTGTGCACGGTAAATACCGATTTTGCCGGACGGTGGCGCGCCGCCAGATAAGCGCAAGTCAACCCCGCGTGCCAGTCATGGGCGTGAACGACATCCGGGCGCCAGTAATGATCGCGCCCGCAAGCCAACTCGCAGCCAATCCACCCCAGCAACGCAAAGCGCAAGTAGTTATCCGCATAGGCATAGAGCGCCGGATCGTGATAAGGGCTGCCCGCGCGGGCATACAAACCCGGCGCGTCAATCAGATAGATGTCGACCCCGTTAAAGTGACCAATCAGTAATGTGACGCGCCCGGCAAACGTGTCCAGTTCGCACACCACCTGGGTATTCGCAATCCCTTTTTTCAGATCGGGAAACGCCGGCAACAGCACCCGGATATCCATTCCCGCGGCAATCTGCGCCGCCGGCAACGCCCCGGCGACATCCGCCAGTCCGCCGGTTTTCAATAATGGAAATAGCTCCGAACAAACGTGTAATACCCGCATCATTACTCCTGTTTGTTACGATGGATGTTTTAGCATGATGATGATTACCGTTTTTCCAGCATCGCCCTCGTCACCAGAACAATCCCTTCCGGCGAACGATAAAAACGGCGGCTGTCTTCATCCGCGTTCTCGCCGACAACCGTGCCCTCCGGGAGTTGGCACGCGCGGGCGAACAACAGGTCGTTCATCGGGCATAGCCCGCTCAATCCACACGCCGGGGATACACACCCCATTACCGTCACGCGGAATGGCGTCTAGCTCTTCACGCATTGCCGCTTTACGTGGGCCGTATGCATTACGGATACGTTCGTACCAGGTCTTTTTCCCTGCGACCGTCGCTTGTTCTCCTTTCATCACGCAGACGCGTTCATAGAGTCCGTTGCCGACAGCATCATCGAATGTCACCGTAAATACTGCTGCATCATCACCGTATCGGCCCTCTTCGATATCCTTGTGGAACTGGTAGAACGGGTTGTTTTTTCCATTCTCAGAACTGATCACCACAATTTTTCCGCCCCAGATCAGCAGAGCGGTGGCGGCATCAAGCACGCCCTGAACATCCGGGTGGAATGCCGCCTCATCGATAATCACAACCCCCTGCAAACCACGAATATTTGCAGGACGAGAAGACAGAGCCGTAACCTGGAAACCACTGGCGAACCGAACACGGTACGCTGTTATCTGGCGGGTATTTCCTTGTTCGTCCTGATCTTCAAATAAAAACTCTTCGATACTTGAAATCGCCTGTGCTTGCTGCTGGGCAATGACTCGACCAAATTTCGCCACATAGCCAATGAACTCCAACCCTTTCTCTTTGGTGTCCCCAATGTAGTAAACGTTGTTACCACCGGCTGATTTTCTGGCACCAGCTATCAGAGTGGAATTCAGCCCCCAGGCGAACGTGATCCCCGTTCGCCGACCTTTAGGGATAGCGAGAATAGAAACATCCAGCTTCAGGCATTCAATCTGGTGCGCCATTAGCACACCGTCGGCCAACGGGTTGAACGCAAATGGTATATCACGGGCGCGAGCGGGCAGTTCATCCCATTCGACAACACGTACCGTTGACGCTAACGGTTTCATCGCCTGTGGCTGGCTCATCATTTAATCCCCAGCACGCGTTCGCGCCAGAACTGCACCTGCTCTTCACTTAATCCTTGCGCACTGGCGACATGTTCAAGATTCTCTTGCTGCTCTTGCAATAAGCGCTCACGCGCGGTGCGTTCAATCTCCTTACGCTCGTCGAGAGAGGCTTTTCGCGCCTGTAATACGTCTTTAGCGGCACGAGCAAGATGGCGAACGGTATCGATATCGGGATTTTCTTCGGCCTGAGCTGCAAAGGTCGCATGGGTAGTGAGCGTCGTGACAGCCTGCACCATCAGCGCACCGGCTTTCTCGTCCGGGTTTTCGCCCAGTTCACTGACCAGCAGCCGTGCCATCTGGTCTTGTTCACGCATACGGGACACGACTTGCTCAAATGACTGTTTATAGCGGCCTAGTGCGCTACGTGAAGGGGTGTCGTCTGCGTTGGGGAAATGCTGGCGAATGTCAGCGATCAACTCATCGAGCGTCAGGGCATCTTCTCGCAGTCGCCGTTCGATGTGTGAACGGACATCATTTGGTAACTTGTGAATTGTGGATTTACGGCCCATAACATCATCCCCCCGCGCCGGGGCGTTTTACACCGGGGATAATCGCACGGCCAGCTGCTGCATCTGCGCCACGTTCTGTCAGCCTGGCGACTAATACAGTCTCGATATCGTCAACGGTGACGAGCCCTTGTTCTTCAAGCCAACGCAATTCAGATTTGACCTGGTCGCGGCTGGGTGCATGGCCATAACGGGTTAACGCGGAGTAAATCACAGAGCTATTGCTGCTGTAGCTGGGCATTTCAGACAAAAAACGCAAAATGACCAGACGCTGATCCTCGCGTAAAAAATTGGCAAAATTATTACTCACCATGCCCTCGCTTATTTGTTCTGAAGTAGATAGTCATTGATAGTTTCGGTACGACGTGAAATAGCCGTTATTTGCTCAGCCAATCCTTTCAAACTGGCTTCTGTACGGCTCAGATTGCTGATCAAGTCGGTGATTTGTGCCTGCGTGGGAACTTGCTTCACCTGCGCTTCCAGCGTCGTGATGCGGGTGCGCAGCTCCAGCAATTCCTGTTGACTCGCTGACTGGCGACCTATTAGCCAGGTATAGACACCGACAACGGCCATCAAAGCCCATTGCAGAAACTGCCAGTTGAAGCTCAGATCATTTATTCCCACAGTCGCCTCCCTGGGCGCATTTGATAACGTCAAACAATCGGCCAGCACAGATCCCGTACTGGTCATAAAGCTGTTTTTGCGCAATGGCCATGTCGTCCATGCTGTTACTGGCCGCTGCCACCGGACGCTCGCACGGCACTGCCAGACTCGCGGGTAATACCGGTTGTGGCTGCGGTTGCGGCGCGTTCGCGTGCGGCGGCGATCTGCTGCATGACGTCAGCGTCAAACATGCACCGAACACGGCTGTTAGCTGTCTTTTTGAGAGCGGCACGGATGGCCTCCGTTGATTGTTCGTCCGCTGCCTGGCGGGCGTTGATTTGTTGTGCCAGTTGCTGACTGGCGAGATTAGCGTTGGCGGTGAGTTCGCGAGTACCCGCGATGAAATCGTTTAGTGCGCCAGCGGCCTGCTGGGTTTCGGCGCGGGATTGCGTCAGTTGAGTATCTGCCACGCCGCGCTCGTAACCGCTGCTGTGAATTGCCCACACTGTCCCTGCAATCAGCACCGCCCATATCAGATATCGGGCAAAAACTTTTAGAAGATCAGTCATCGCACACTCCCAGGCCCCAGCCTGCATCCACGTACAGCGGTTGCCAGCGATGAATAATGCGGTCAGGGTAGCCGCGATTTTCGCGGAAATTTGCAGCAGAACGCCCGGCATTGACCCGCTCGACCTGATCCCAATAACGGGAATTGTCCAGCCCGCCAGTCGCTGCGAGTTTACGGTCACGCTGTACCCATCCCAGCCCACCGTTGTAGGCCGATAGCGTAAAAGCCATCCGATCACAGTCGCTGGCTGTGGCGCTAACACGCTGCCAGTGCCAGAGGTTGTAACGCACCAGTGCCCGCATTGCCCACGCCGGGTTATACGGCTGATTAGCTCCCAGCTCGGTAGGATAAATCCCGGCAATCCATTTCGACGTGGCAGGCATAAACTGCGCCAATCCAACGGCTCCAACAGGAGAGCGTGCGTTGGTTTTCCACGTTGATTCCTGATGAATTTGCGCCGCGAACGTAGCCACTGGCGCATCGAGACCCCAGACAGTACGGGCATTGCGCGTTAATTCGCTCTGGTAGCGGCGGGCATCGGTTGGGATATCCGCCAAAACAGGAGTGGTGTGGCACGCACTCAGCAGCAGTGATAGCAGGATTAGCGAACGCATCATCACAGCCCCAGCGTCACGCCCAGCACAACAGCTAGAACAATCAGCGCTCGTCGCAGCAGAACGGCGGCAAATACATGCTCGTAACCCGTCGCAATCGGGTATTCCGGTTCATTACGGCCACCGACACCAGGCACGGGTTTACCCTGTGTCTTTTTCCAGTCATCAATCAGATAACTTCCGGGGCTGGCATAAGGGAACAAGGCACGGTCGAGGTGATAACCCAGCACCACAGCGACCGAGACCAGCGACAATTTATAAACGGTGACGCTGAGTTGGGCGGGTGAAACCAGCGCAATAACGATAAGTAACAAGATGGATAGGAGGATCCAGCTACGCAGACGATTTGGAAAAATTTTATTAATGATGAACATGATGAGATTCCCTGGTGTTGAAAGAAATTACAACAAACAGGGACATTGTGATCGGGTACGGGCGGGATGTAATTTGCCCTCGGACAGATTATTTGATTGGCGTTGGCAACCAGAATGGGCGGCGTAGAAAGAGCGACCCGTCCAGTGCGGTAACACTAGGCAGGCCGTCAACCCACAGAAACCCCTGTGAGCTAACCGAGGCTCAGTCCGTCTCGAGACAGATTGAGCTTAACGTATTTTCACTATGTGAAAAAGGCTTACAATATATGAAAAGGAAACATATCCCATTTATCCCGTGGATCGGTGGGAAACGACGTCTGGCCAAACAGATTTTGCCGTTATTCCCTGCCCATACGTGTTACGTCGAGCCATTCTGCGGAGCAGCTGCACTGTTCTTTATGAAACCTCCGGCTAAATCCGAGGTGCTGAATGATATCAACGGTGAACTGGTCAATCTGTATCGCGTGATTCAGAGTCATTTAGATGAATTTATCCGGCAGTTCAAATGGTCGCTCGTTAGCCGTGAAATGTACCGCTGGCTGCAAGCTATGCCGACGGAAACATTGACAGATATTCAGCGTGCCGCACGGTTTTACTATCTGCAAAAACAGGCGTTTGGTGGAAAGTTAGAATCTCAGACATTTGGCACGTCAACGACCACCGCGCCAGGTCTCAATCGGCTCCGCATTGAAGATGAGCTGTCTCTGGCACACTTGAGATTGGCACGCGTGACCGTTGAGCATCTGGACTGGGTGAAATGCATCGAAAAATATGACCGACCTCATACGCTATTTTATTGTGACTGTAGTGGTCAACTAAAACTGGCCACGGGTTTAGAGTTTTTCCAGAATCGATTTTCCGATTCGTTTGGGGGTAATCCACCGTTATAGTCGTGTGGTCTGATCGTGCTGTAATATCCCACGATA
>NZ_QNRY01000019.1 GCF_003315515.1 Brenneria salicis ATCC 15712 = DSM 30166
GGCTTTGAGTTTCTTTTCGTCCATAATTTGCCTGTCTCCGCTACTGGAGTGAACATATCAAAAACAGGCAATTACACAATTTTAATTACAGTCTCGAACGAGGCGTCTATCGGCATCTCGTCACGTCGCCTGTCGGATGCTCGGCGTCAGTCAGTCTGTCGATAAGTAAACGACAAATCGGTATAACAATCATTCTAAGCTTTTCTGCAATATCTGTCGAAAAAGACATGCACTGATTCAATTAAATGATTGTTTATTTCTTCTTCTGACATATGAAAATTTTTCGTTATTAGCGAGTTTAATAAATAGGTTCCCCAACATAACGAAATGAACGTTTCAGCAGCAACCGCAACTTTATTTCCGGTAAATTCTGGATGAGCTTCAAGACATTGACTCAGCTTTTTGATGCATTTCCCCGGCCCTGCCTGCCAGAAAAAACCCGCCAGTTCAGGGAAACAATTCTTCTCAGTAATTATGATGTTAAATAAAGCCTTTGACTCATCCTGTAAAAAGTATCAATCAGTTTTCTACCAAAACCAACCAATAATAAAGAAAGTTCTTCCTCAGACTTTAAACTATCATTCAATTGCGCCTCAAACATTTCAATTTTTTTTGAAATAACTGCACTAAATAAGGCATCTTTAGTGGGATACAATGTATATAACGTCGTCTTTGATGCCCCAGCACGTTTAGCTATGTCGATAACTTTAGCCTTACTGAATCCTGATTCCAGAAAAACCTGTGTAGCAATATCAAGGATAAATTCAACCCGGATGGGAAGCTCGCTTGATTTGGGACGACCTCTGGTACTTAATTTATTTTTCATAATAGTCAATTCAATTGCCATGTAATGTCAGAGAGAATAATTAAGTTGAAATGATAATAAATATACTGTCCTGCATTTTACTTAACTTCCCAACTGGATTGCAATCTCTCTGCCGATCACTCATTTACCAAAAATAAACACCACATTAACATTTCCCTTGCGGTAAGCATACATTGATCCAGGCCGATACCACAAACAACTTTTATTATCGATCAGACAAATTGACAACAGCGGTGCAGGAGCATACCATAATTAAAATGATACCCACCAGTACTTATAACGATGTGTAATATCCATTAATAAATCATTTAATAAGGTACTTATATTACTTCCCGTCCCACCTCAAAATCCCTCTGATAATAAACATTAAAAGCCAAAACTGGAGATTTAATTATGAAAAAAGAAAATCTTAACGTTGCCGTCCTCGGACATAGCGGTATGGGCGGTATGGCGCTGGTTGAAACTATTGTAAAGAGGACATACAGTAACCGGTATTTCCATTGATGCCGATAAAGTTCAGGACAGAGACGATTTAACTAATATTACGTTAGATATTCTCAATACAACCGCGCTTGAAAAAGTCCTGACCGGTCATGATGTTGTTGTTTCCACCTTTTCGGGTGGTCATACAGTCGATCTCCGGGTCTATTATCTTCAGGTGGAAGGCACCCGTTCAATGATTAAAGCGGTACGGAATGCCGAAGTACCTTATTTCATTTATGTTGGCGGGGCTGCGAGCCTGTTTGTTAAACCAGGATTACAAATGTTTGATGACCCGCGTTTCCCGAAATGGTATTTCGGCGTTGAACCGGCCAATCACCTTCGCTGGCTTGGCGATATCACTGGCGAAAGCTTCTTCAATGATGCAGCGGAAAGGAAGGAAAAAGGTCTGGTTAAAGAGGGAGACAGTGATCCACTGCTTGAAGAGTGTATCAAAGACTGGAAACAAGTACCTCTGCTCGAAGGATGCCGCCTCGCACTGGAACTTTTCACCGATCACACTGATTTTAAATGGAGTTTTCTGTCGCCACCATGGATGTACCGTCCTGGCAAAGGGACAGGAAAATACGAACTTGGCATAGACTTCATGATTTTCCACCGGGGCATCCCTTCAGGGATTGATTTGCCTGATTTGGCCCTGGCCATTGTTGATGAAGTTGAAAACCAGCGTCTGATCCATAAACACTGGACTGTAGCGGGCGATCAGGAGTAATGAATAAGGCTAAGACAATGCAGAAAATAGATACAGGAAAGGGACTTCATTTTCAGGCGGCTGAATGCTTGCTTACCCGGTTCAGTTAAGTAACAACATTGATAATTCAGAGACTATTTTTTCCGCATTACACGGACTGTTATTATCAAAAATCAACTCAGGCGTAATGATTGACATCGAAATGGATGATATCAGAAACATGAATATCGCGTCTTCATTACGCCCCCGGATGATATTATTTGATATGGCCTGACGGATAAACGGCAGGCAAGCTGACTTAAACGGATTTATTATATCTTTTAGTACGATATTAAAGCGTTCCCGGTCAGAGGCCGCCTCATTCAATAATAAAGAAGGAAACTCAGGAATTTCCGAGCAAATAGTAACCACACATTGTATAAAATCAACAAAAATGTCTTTCTGCTTTCTGGATGATGTCGGTATATCGCTGAGTTTCTGAATATGTATTTTCTGCTTTCTGGCTAAAAAACTCAGCATCTCATTCCATAATCCTGATTTAGCTCCATACAACCTTGCAATTAAGGCCATATCCACGCCGGCATCGGCAGCGATATTACGTAACGTGGTTGAATCATATCCGTATCTGGAAAAGTGATGCAATGCGGCTGGTAAGATTGTCTCCCGGCCTGACTGGACGGCAAGCGGCCTTCTGCCCCGTTTTTTAGTCTCAATAATTTCTTTTTTTTCATATTAATACAAATTCTTTTGGCTTCATTCAGCGCCGGTTTTGCCGACACTGAATAGTATAGAGTTCAGCATCCAACTTCTCTTATGGGGACAAGCAGATGGCTATCGTAGTCGTGGCCAAAATGAATAACGTGCATTCCTGCATTTCTGCTTTCGGGCGTAGGTACCTGCTGTTCCCTGATAAAATCAGGCACATCTTTACTTCCTCCCAAGGGGCGCATTCCGACTTTCTCTCCTGGATTGATGGTTTCACACTCTGCCGGAATAGTGATCTCCGCCACGCCAAATCCCATGTCGATATCAGTGGGTACAGGCTGATATGCTGCAATAGTCAGCACCAGTTGTTCACCGGCATGATAATGCATCGCGACCGGCCAGATGCCGATTTCAACCGGTACGATTTCGCCTGCTTTAAGTTTTTCCTCGTGTGTATGCAGCAGATAGGGTTCAGAATCTGTTGAACGTTGCGTATCCATAGCCCGGTGAGAAACACGCAAAAGCCCAGAGGCAATAACCGGACCGCTCATGCCCTCCCCCAGAACCCGGGTAAAGGGATTGCCGTTACTGTCCCGCTTCTCCACGCCGATCGCCAACTCCATATCATCCGATCCGCGCGCCTCCACCCACAACCGAAGCTTCATATAACCGATAATATCGGTATCCTGCTGGAAAACATAATGAAATTCAGTTTTCCCCTCTTTTTCGACGCCATAAGCCACACTGGAGCCAGCACTTTCAGCGCGGTCTGACAACCGGTTGCCGATATTCAACCAGAGTGGTACTGCCTGCGTACCCAATGGCGGCCACGACTGTTCCTCCTGATCCACAATATCGGCATTTTCTTTATCTAAAATACAAATTCTGACCTTGGGTGTTTTCTCCCAGCCATTATCCTTGCCATGCAGATAATGATTAAAAAACCGTAACAGTTCCTGCGTATATTCGGGGGTATAAAAGTCCAGCCATTCGTGAGTGTTATTTACACGCAGCCATTTCTCTTCAGATGAAATTTCCCGAAAACCGGCGAATGAACCATGCGTATGAGCATGGTTGGTATAGCTTGCAACCACATAAGCAGGGATTGTAATTCGCTCCAGACGGGCCTTTTTATCCTCCCAGTATTCATTCATTAACTGATGTTCGATGATCATTCTGGGCTGGTCCTCGACCATATTTTCTCCCGAAAAATTTCGGATAATCACCTCTGGGAAAGCAGGCGCCGGGATCCCTCCCCGGTTGCCGGTTTCACGAAAATGATCGACGAAACCCTCCCAGGGGGCAATTGCGGCAAGGTGGGGCGGCTGTTCGGCCGCGATAAACCATTGCGATACGGCCAGCCAGGAATTCCCGGCCATGCCGACTTTACCCGAACACCATTTCTGTGATGCCGTCCACTCGATGAAATCATATCCGTCTTCAGCAAACTGACGTCCCCAGTAGTTTATATTGCCTGCGGATTTATACGCGCCTCGTGGATCCGGGTTGAGGACGATGTATCCTTCGTTGCACCAAAATGCAGGATCGGGGCCTTCAAATTTTTGCAGTTCAGAAACCCACGCCAGCGGAACGCCGGAACGATCCCGAATATCATCCAGCCACTGCCCGCCGATTTCTTTTCCGTAGGGACTCCAGGCAATTAGCGCAGGGTGTTGTTGAAAAGCGTATTGCCCGTCTGTCGCCGGGCGGAAAACATCGGTATAAATTGTCGTGCCATCGCGCATTTTTACGGCGACATCCCTCTCAAAAATGATATCGCAGGGAAGAGGACGCGCACCTTCACGACGAACCGAGCCCGCTTTTAACAACATCGTTTTTGGTTGGAAACCAGGATAACGCGCTCTGGGAGCGTTGATGGGTAACGCTTTACGAAAAGGCACCAGGCAAGAATCATTGCCGTAAATTCGCATACTTAACCGAGTCATGTTTGTTCTGTCTCCATTCAGCAGTAAGGGGCGTACAAACATGTTAACGCTTTAAATCATCATTAGATGATTTTTTCAAAAAATTTTTTTTTGAAAAAATCATTCATTGTTTTCCAGTGAGTTGATTGTGCGGACGCAGAACAAAATCGGGTAACGCGGTTGTCATTGCATCACGATATATTGTCAGCCAGGAAAATACGTTTCCCAATATTATGTCCGGCTTTAAGTCAAGCCTCTGGCGTTGCTAATTCCGGCATCAGCAGCACTTCAGAGATTAGCGACGGCGCGCCGCAATAGTCGAAAATTCCTTGGACTATCTGTGCATTATACGCGTTCAAATAACCGTGTTTTTCGTATGTCCTTTGGCTGGCGCCGCCCAGCGCTATTAGATACACCGGCAAATGGCCCAGCTTCTTTACCACGTCTCCACAGAAGGGGCTTCAGCCCCAGCATCCTGTCAGATAGGGGCGGCACCAGCCGCCCCAAGTGATGGTTATTTCAACGTAATATCAACCATCGGAGGAATATAACCGTAGTCATACGCTTCAACCACAAAGGTCTGCAAACCTTTCAGCTTGATCTTAACCGTCGGCGCTTCCGTGCCACCGATACGGTAGCTATCTTCGCCCGTGGGAACGGAATCGATGAAAGAAGTCACCAGACCGTTAGGCATGACGTAGTGCGAGTAGGTCTGGTAAGGCTGAGAAGGCGGGTTGCCCAGCACCAGACCGGAGCCATTCAGCGGCTCATACGGCCCGAACAGATTATCACTCACAAAACCGTATACGCCATCAGGCCCGGTCAGTCCGTCGCCATAAGTAAATTTATGGCTGATGGTGAACAAATAATATTTCCCGTCCTGGAAAACAAAGTGCGGACGCTCAGTCTGATCGTTAACACCAACTGCCGTCACCAGTGGCGGCAGCAATTCCCAATCGTCACCATCCTCATCACGGCACATGGCAATACCGATGCAACCAGTCTGGAAGTGTGCGTTTCCGACATCCTCATAGCCCGGAGGTACATCACCTAATTCATCCGGGCCGACGACATGCGAACCACGCACACCGGCAACATTGCCTTCAAACAGCATATATAGCCGACCGCTTTTCGGATCGTGGAACGGGCAAGGATCGCGAAAGGCCCAGTACTGATTCTGGCTTTCGGTCTGGTAAATTTTTCCGTCCGCCTCGAACAGTCGCTTGACCTTCTTGAATCCCACCATTTCCACGCCATTTTCAGTGGTTACCACACGTCCGCGCACTTTTACAATGGTCGCGCCCGGCGTTACCGCCGTATAGTAAAGATCAATCTCACCATGATTGTTCAACAGGATCGGCGTTCCCGCCCATTCACGCGTAGTGGGAGAATCACCTTCCGCCATTACGCGTCCGCCCATGATCCAGTCTTTACCAGTGCGGGAGAACCAGAAGTACATTTTTGCCCGTCCATGACGATCATTCCAGTCACGCGTGATGTCATAATTACCCTCTTCATCCAGATACTCAGGATTGGTTGGGCGGCGCTCGGCGGTAAGCGTGAAAATGATGGACCAGCCATTGACCGATACGATATTACCGTCCATATCGCGTAAGGGCATGGTGTCCCAGATAAACACCTCATCGCTCATGACCGGAAAGTCTCCACGCACCAGCGGCTGGGTGGTGGTTGGGTCATATTCGTTAACCTTCAATGCATCAGCGCGTGACCAAATAGTCGGTTTATGCGGTTGAGCAGATTCCAAGATATTTTTTTTACCTGTACTGATAGTATTCATAATATTTCTCTCTTTATAAAAAATAAAACCCGCCCAAACAAATAATGACATCTGTTCGGTTGCGGGCTTTTTTGGGTGATTTACATTTATAAAAAACGGACGTCATGCCGTATTTCACGACATAATAGCAAGATGTCATCGACCATAATGGCTGACAATCTAAAACCACAATAAAAAATTTCACGACATTATCTTTCGCATATCCTCCTTTAAAAAAAGCCAAACACCATACAAACAAACAATAAAAATCCAACGGATTTTAAATTTATTTATTTGTTTTCTTATCATTATCATCACAGTAATTAATAAATCTCAATATACAGTAACGAAGCTTTTTCACGCCAATAAACCCAATCATCCCGCCTACCGCGGGCGTCAAGGTTTTTGGCAAAGAATAATAGTCAAGCGACGCAACCGCTGTCAGCGTCAAAGCCCCGCACAGCGCGGCCTCCAGCAGCATTCTTCGCCACCCCCCGCCACTGTAGGCAACTCGCAATATTGCGATAAAAACAGCTAATAACACACCGCCGGTGGGAACGTCTCCGCGCCACCAGGCCTGTATTAATTCATAAGCGCCTGCCCAACTGAAGATATTAATTTGCATACTTACCTTCCGAAAAGCGAGTGAGAAATAAGATAAATCTTATTAAGATCGTTATTTTAACCATAAAAAAAGCCCCGAAAAAAATTCGGGGCTTGAATAATAAAACTTGGCAAAAGCAGATTTTTTAATCTCTGTTACAGGAAATTTAAAATCATTAAATCTCCATCATGGAAATAAATCTAACCATTTTAAGACACGAATGCAAGCATTAATTTTAAAAAAATTAATCTTATTTTTATCAATTATTTCTCGGATGAGGTAATCACTGAAAATAACTGTTCTGCTGCGCCCGCTTCCTGGTGACAACGCGTAATCAGCGAGTCATAAAATACCTTCCAATTCCGCGACCATGTACGCTGAGTTAAATCTGGAATCAATGTTTTTATTACTTTATAAACCGCCGCCGATGTCAGTGGTTTCAATCCTGAACCGCCGCAACGGGGACACACTTTTTCTATGGTTTCTCCAGCAACTTTTGATGCCGCCAGATCAGTAATCTTTCCTCTGCCGTTACAGCGGCAACGGTACTGCGCATCATCTGCGGTTCTGCAATATTGCTCAACCGCCATTTTTGCCAGCAACACCATGCAATGGGCCATCTGGCGTCCAGCCGCCTTCCCCACCAAAACCGGCGCTTGATTAAACGCAAATCGGGCGATACCTTCTATTGCTTTATTCCGTTCTTTAGGATCTTTATCGTACCGGGCCAGGATCAGACTCAGTCCTAATGCCTCACGCGATTGCACCACTCCCAACGCCAGTAGAATATCGTTATAGCGGCTTTTCGCCGCTGACGAAGGCGCGCTTTCTCTACGAGCCTGAATGACCGGCCGACGGTCATCACGCGTTCGATAACCATAAGACGGCATGCTTTCTCTACAGGTGAACATTGCCGAGGCCGATTTAGGCCCGCAAAGGCTGAGCGCATGTTCAATATTCATGATGAGCCTCTCCTGTACCAGCCAATGTTGCCGTCTGCGTTAAACGGTTTGGACGGCGGGAATTGGTCCGTAAACTTTGTCGCATCCAGGCAAGATTCACTACGTACCCAGATCCATACCGCCAGAACAGGCGCGGTTCCACACCGACCGGGAGTATAATGCCGATGCTGGCGGGCAACGGACCTGGTCTCGATTGACATTCCATTGAATCATTCCTTTAAGTCTTACTATGTCTTACGTTAAATCATGCGGAATCGCGGCGCAGGCGACGATCCCGCCGAGGTTTCTTTTTTTCGTAGCGCCACAGGTCAAGTCATTTTTTTGTTGATTTTATTATCTACAAAGCAGACTATAGACAACGAAAATCAACAATTCAATGAAAAAATCAACGTGATGTTTATTTTTTAAGTTGGTGAAAATGACAGAACTGACTGAACGCCTGCGCCACCTGATGCGCGAAGAAAAGCTGAAACAAAAGGATTTGGCGGAAATGATCGGCACCTCGCCGCAGACAGTAAATAACTGGCTGAAACGCGGCACGCTGAGTCGGGAATCGGCACTGGCCATCAATGAAAAAACCGGCTATTCACTGGACTGGCTGCTCAATGGGACGGGTCAGCCGAAAGCGGAAAGCAGTAATTTCAAAACGTCGCGCTTGCAGGTGACCGAATGGGAAAGCACCGATAACGATGACGACGAATTTGTGGAAGTTTCGTTGCTGGGCGTCCGACTATCCGCCGGTGGCGGCGCGTATGATATTGATGAAGATGAAGTCTACGCCCTGCCTTTTCGCGCCTACACCCTCCGCCGCCTGGGGATTCGGGTTGAAGATACCAGGGTGGTGACGGTGATGGGCGATAGTATGGAACCCAAATTGTCTGATGGCGATAAAGTCGCCGTCAACCTGGCGGATCGTCAAATCCGGGACGGCAAAATGTATGCCATTCGCATGGGCGAGTTGCAGCGCATTAAAGCGCTTATCAAACGTCCTGACGGCAGTATTATTGTGCGCTCCTATAATCCGGCGTATGGCGATGAGGTTGTCACTAAAGAGCAGATCATTAACGGCGAACTGGCGGTGATTGGACGAGTATGGTGGGTATCCGCGCTGGTGTAAGTTATAGAGCGCGATATCGATGGCTTGACAGGGGGTTCAGGCTGAATAGGACATGCCCTATTTGAGATAGCCGCAAACGCTATCTCCTGATTCACCAGCCCATTGAGGAAGGCAGACATGGCATCCCTGCCATGCTTTATCAGGCGGGAATACTCTCGGCATATTTGCTGCGTGACCATACGCGATGCTTGCCAAGCTGTTGAATAAAGTCCGCCAGCATTTTTTTCTTCATCCCATCGCCGCTCACGACGCCAGCCTGCGCAGCTTCTTCCTGTTGCCAAAGCGTATTCAGTTGCCGGGCATCGCCGCTTAATCCAATCACCTTCAGATGCTTATAGGCTTCCAGCAGATAGTGTTTTGCTTCACCACAGACGGACAGTGCGGCATAAGTCCCCGCTGGAACAATAACCGCATCCACTGTTATGGAAGGCGCCCCGGCAAAGGTGGCGCCAACATCAATTTTCGAGCCGTCATCAGCCTGAACAACCCCCATTTTTTGAGCCAATAATTTAGGATGTATGCCTTTTTGCTGAAGCGTCTTCATACTCAACAGCACATCATCCGCCTTCACGCCGTCGCTCAGAAGAATGGCGACAATACGCCCTTTCACCTCTCCGGCAGGAACGGCGTACAAACTGAGGCTAGGGGCTGATGATAAGCCATTCACATCATGAGGAGCAGGCGTATTACATACATCATCAGAAAGTTCAATACCCAGATTTTCCGCCACCTGGGACGCCAGAGAAACATCAATGCCCGCCAGCTTGTCGATCACACGTTCACGGATATAAGAGCGGGCTACTTTCGCGAGCTCAAAACTGAACGCATCAACAATATGCTGCTGCTCTGTGGCGGTTTGACTCAGCCAGAACAGGCGGGGTTGAGAATAGTAATCAGCGAAAGATTCGCTTCGTTCCCGGATTTTGTGACCATCAATACGTTCGGCGTAACTTTCAAAGCCCCCGCCCGCTGGCGCCGCTGGGGTTTCTCGCGGCCAGTTATTATTGATGGAATTGGGCCCGTAATTGGCCGGATTAGTGTCGATCTCCTGCCGATGCATGCCATCCCGTTGGAAATTATGGTAAGGACAGGTCGGGCGATTAATCGGGATTTCATGAAAATTAGGCCCGCCAAGACGACTGATTTGCGTGTCGGTATAAGAAAACAGGCGGCCCTGCAATAACGGATCGTTACTAAAATCAATACCGGGAACAACGTGACCGGGATGGAAAGCCACCTGCTCGGTTTCAGCAAAAAAATTATCCGGGTTGCGGTTGAGCACCATTTTCCCCACTCGCTCAACCGGCACCAATTCTTCGGGTATCAATTTCGTGGCATCGAGCAGATCAAAATCAAAGGCGAATTCATCTTCTTCCGCCACCAGTTGCACCCCTAGCTCAAACTCAGGATAGTCGCCCGCCTCAATGGATTCCCACAGTTCTCGACGATGGAAGTCAGGCTCCTTACCCGCCAGTTTCTGCGCTTCATCCCACAATAAAGATGCTTTGCCCGCCGCGGGTTTCCAGTGAAAGCGCACAAAAGTTGATTTGCCCTGCGCATTGATAAAGCGAAAGGTGTGAATGCCAAACCCTTCCATTGTGCGATAACTACGCGGGATGCCGCGATCGGACATCGCCCAAATCACGTTATGCAATGTTTCCGGCTGTAAAGATACGAAATCCCAGAAGGTGTCATGCGCGGACGCCCCTTGCGGGATCTCATTGTGAGGCTCAGGTTTCACGGCATGGACGAAATCCGGGAATTTATGCGCATCCTGAATAAAGAACACCGGCGTATTATTGCCAACCAGATCAAAAATGCCCTCGTTGGTATAGAATTTGGTGGCGAAACCGCGAATATCACGCACGGTATCCGCCGATCCCTTGGCGCCCTGCACCGTTGAAAAGCGCACAAAAACGGGAATCTGCTCACCAGGACGCTGCAAAAAATCCGCTTTCGTCACCTGAGACAAACTTTTATACACCTCAAAACAACCGTGGGCCGCCGATCCCCGCGCATGAACAATTCTTTCCGGGATGCGTTCATGATCAAAATGCGTAATTTTTTCACGCATAATGAAATCTTCCAGCAGCGTCGGCCCCCGGCTACCGGCTCGCAGAGAATTTTGATCGTCGGCAATCCTGGTTCCCTGATTCGTCGTTAATGGCTGTTCAGTGGATGTACGCTTGCGATTGGTATCCAAATCCTTGCTTTTTGCCGTGGGCGCGGCAGTCTCTTTATCGCTGCCGGGAACGGTCGGGTGGGCGCCCGGCGGAGATGGCTGACGGCCAGCCATATGGGAGCCATCTTCAGGCGCGGTATCGCCTAAATGAAGCGCGTCCGTTTTATTGCCCTTCACTGCATCAGTCTGTTTATCGGGCAATTTTTCACCTTTTCTTTCAGATACGGTCTTTTTTATCGACATTGCTATTCACCTAAACATATAAATTATAGAAATTAATTATCCGCTTTATTCTGAAATAAAGCGTAGACCAGATAAATAAATTCAACAAATTTCAATAAAGGAGAATATAAACAAATTCATTACACATAATCAGTGCGATAACGAAACAGCAAAAAACGCACTAAGTTATTAATATTTTAATTGTTTTTATAAAGAATCAACTTGAGAAAAATTAAGACAGTTGTATAGCTTATATTGACGCAACAACATAATATAAAAGAATTTTTTAGTATCTATTTGGAATATATATGAAGGATTAGAAAAAACGTCAATTTTTGAGCAGACGATAGAAGGGCAATGATCACATTTTTATTTGACTGAGCATCCTCATACCAAACAATTATTTGACCGCGAAGACCATTATCAACAATATAAAAATGTCGTGACATCATTCGGTCTGAGCAAATAAGCGCCTTTGAACCGATATCCGGCATAAAATTGCGGCGTCAGGTCAGTTAATAATTCCAGTTCAAAAACCTGCCTGGCGCAGTCTAAAGCCACCATTCTGGCATCAAGGAAATCAAAGTAACGTTTAACCTGCGGATACAGCGCTTTGAACAAACTCTCTTTGGCAGAGAAACTTAGCGTCAACAGGCAGTGGAATGCTTCCTCTCGTTCATGGAACCACTGATATTCTTCTTCATCAATAATCCCCGGCCACAAGGCCAACGCCCGTTCATCGGACAGGTATGACTCAATATCCACGCCCACACAAGGCAGCGAGTCACGGAGGATATGCGCCGCGCATAAGACATTTTCCGCATTATGGCTCAAAGAACCGGCGATATTCTCCGGCCATTGCGGAGAGCGATCTTCCGCGCGGTGCAGGACGAAATCCGTATATCCCAGTCTACTCAGGACATGCTTAGCCAGACACCGCCCGGCCAGAAACTCAGCCCGGCGTTTGGGTACGGAGCGTTCAAGCGCATCAGAAAAAGGAACCCCCGCCAGCAAGAACAAAGCGTCAGAATAAGCCGACAAGCGAAAATGACAGCGGGCGCCAATACCGGGATACACGATGCCATCCATTGCCTGTGGGAAAGTTATCCATTCAACATCATCAATAAAAGCAGAAAGCATGTCACGTTACTCTGGGAAGTGATCTCACACAGCCAGACATTTTGGGTTCTTCATCCGCAAAATAAATAACTGACGGCTGGCGCCGCCCCAAAACGTTTATAACGCCAGGAAGAAGCCTGCAATGCTGGCGCTCATCAGGTTGGACAGCGTACCTGCCATAACCGCTTTCAAACCAAACCGGGCAATATCCTGACGTCTCGTCGGCGCCATACTGCCTAATCCACCAATAAGAATAGCTATCGATGACAGGTTGGCAAATCCACAAAGTGCGAATGAGATAATCGCCTTGGTATGATCGGACAACACTTGTAAGCCCGCGGCGGCAACCATATCGTCAGCTTTCAGATACTCGCTAAAATTCATATAGGCGACGAATTCATTGACGATCAGCTTTTGACCAATAAACGATCCGGCGATGGTTGCTTCATTCCAGGGTACGCTAATCAAAAACGCCACCGGTGCAAAGAGCCAGCCTAAAATCAATTCCAGCGACAACTGAGAGTAGTTAAACCAACCGCCCACTCCACCGAGCATCCCATTAAGCAACGCAATCAGCGCGATAAACGCCAGCAACATCGCCCCCACATTCAGCGCCAGTTGCATGCCGGAAGCCGCGCCGCTGGCCGCCGCATCAATCACGTTGGCCGGACGATCATCCTCATCCACAAAACCAACCATTCGCTCGCGGTCATGCGTGTTTTCCGTTTCAGGCACCATCAACTTGGCGAACAACAACCCGCCAGGCGCTGCCATAAAGGAAGCGGCGATCAGGTATTCCAGCGGTACGCCCATCTGAGCATAACCCGCCATAACCGAACCGGCGATGGAAGCCAGACCGCCACACATCACAGCAAATAATTCCGACTGCGTCATATGGGCGATATACGGACGCACCACCAACGGCGCTTCGGTCTGACCGACAAAAATATTCGCGGTAGCGGAAAGCGATTCCGTGCGCGATGTACCCAACAGTTTCTTTAACCCGCCGCCCAGCAAGCGGATAACCCATTGCATAATGCCCATGTAATAGAGCACGGCGATAAGTGATGAGAAGAAAACGATGATAGGCAGCACGCGAAGCGCAAAAACAAAGCCTCCGCCGCCAAAGACTTCAAACATCTTGTCAGACGTCAGGCCGCCGAACATGAAAGAGACGCCCTGATTACCATAGGAAATGATGTTGGCTACGCCTTCCGTCATACCGCCTAAAATTCTGCGCCCCAACGGGACATACAACACCAACGCACCAATACCAATCTGAATAATGAAAGCACCCAACACGGTGCGTAATCTGATCGCTTTACGATTACTGGAAAGCATAACCGCAAACAATATCAGTACAATCATGCCAATAAGACTCATGATGAGTTGCATGTGTTAGATTCCCTTTATAACAATTTTTCCTTAATAAATCGTTTCTTAAAACATCAGTTCTCGAAACATCGGTTTTTGAAAATGATTATTTTTTAAATAAGTCTTTTTGATTCATGGTCACAGCAGGACATCTATCGCCCTGCAAGGCAGGAAACCAGAAAAGATTGGCCGAGCCGATTATAGAGACTGGCCCTCGACAGTAGTCAACTTATGTCACAAATACATACAACATCGAATAAGACAAAACAACAAAAAGTGATTTAGATCACATTTCCAATGCCATTATATGAAAAAACGCTGACTACAGCGCGAGCAGAACATCAAAAATTCCCCTTATGCCCCTCGTTCTACGGGACAACTCGCAAGCATGTTTTTATCTGAGCTGAAAGAGACGACATGAATTTTGGTATATCGCCGCCGCTAATTCCTCGGCAGGTTCTGGGCGTAACTGACAGAGCGACTGAAAGATATCGGTGACCCGTTCGGGGCGGTTGGGTTGCCCCTGATAACCACTGACCGGCATATCCGGCGCGTCAGTTTCCAGCAGCAAGCGATCGAGAGGTAGACGAGCAATAGCCTGGCGTGTTTTATTGGCTCTGGAATAGGTAATCGTTCCGCCAACGCCAATATAATAACCCAGCCGGATAAACGCCTGCGCCTGCGCCAGACTACCAGCGAATCCGTGGACGACGCCGGTACGCGGGACATCAATGCGACGCAACAGTTGCGCCAATCGATCATGGGTACGGCGCGAATGGAGGATGACAGGAAGATCATACCGTTGCGCCAGTTTCAACTGCGCCTCAAGCATCATACATTGGCGCTCGAATTGCGGTTCACGCATATAAAGATCCAAGCCAATCTCACCCACCGCCACCAGCTTTTCAGGTTGCTGACGCAAGTACGCGTCTAACCGTGACAGATCAGTATCAGTATGCTGGGAAATATATAACGGGTGCAGCCCAAAGGCGGCATAAAGCGGAGAATGCGAACGAGTCAGCGTCAGTACACGTTCAAAGTGGCGGGACGCCACGGCAGGAATAATGATACGTTCGACGCCTGCGGCGGCAGCCAATTGGAGGCTTGCCACATCGTCATCATAAAACAACGGGAAATCGAAATGACAATGGGTATCGATAAAAGGGGAATGAGTCGCAGGCTCAGCGCCTCCGACAGAACATGGCAGCGACACGCGTCTTTATTCCTCAGTGTAATATTCTCTCTTCTGAGGATAGCTGTTCATTGTCCTTTCCGTAACCTTCTTGCACCACGCCGGAAAAATAACCGTTATTGCCTTCCAGCCATGCGCAGTCACTGTCAAACCATTCGGCCCATAATGTCCAGAAGTTCCCTTTCAACTGTTTCCATCTGCCTACAACAATATCGCTATTCATCCTATGCCCCCTGATAAAAGGTCAAGATCCAGCAAACACCATGAACAGTATGACTGTTTCATATTACAGCGGTGTGATAGCCCTGTCTTTCAGAAAATGCCGCGATTAAATGAGATTTCCGTTCAAGATGTCAGGAACAATAAAAGGTGTCGGATTGGGTTAACGACGGCACGGGAAGGACGGTAAACGCCTCAACGTTTTCTCGCAGAATAAAAACGTGACGGGTATGACCCCGTCAGGAAAAAACAAGGACGCCTAAGGACGTTTACGGCCCATGAACAGGCTCGCCAGGAACAGGATAATACCGATGACAAAAACGATTTTAGCCGCACCTGCCGCAGTTCCCGCCAGACCACCAAACCCCAACGCGGCGGCGATCAGCGCAATAACCAAAAAGATAATTCCCCAACGAAACATACCTACTCCTTACCAGAAAATGAACAAACATGCCGGTCATCCTGACGTGAGTAATGCATCCAAATTGCGTATCCAGCGTGGTCGTATCGTGTTGTGTGGAAGCTGCGGGTCGCCGGTTAAACGATACCCGCAGTAAACAAGGTGATTATTTGACGGTTAAACTATTTTTGACGCTTTTAACGCCATCGACGGACTTGGCGATACTTTCCGCTCGCGCGGATTGCACCTGGTTATCCACTTCGCCACTCAGCAGAACGACACCTTCCTGTGTTTCCACCTTCACTTTACGTGAGGGAACAATGTCATCCGCCAGCAGTTTGGCTTTTACAGTACTGGTGGTCATGGCATCGCCCGCATAAGCGCCAACGGATTGCGATGCGTTATCTTTCACCTGAAGTTTGTCACTGACAGATGTGACGCCTTCCGTTTTGGTGGCGATCTCCACGGCACGGGCCGCGATTTCCTGACTGCCGACAAAACCGCTCAACGTGACCATGCCGTTGGTGGTTTCAACGGAAATATCACCGCTGGTGATGGACTTGTTTTCCAGCAATGCGCTTTTTACTTTGGCTGTGGTTGCACTGTCGCTCATGTAGCCTGACGCTTTATTAGCAGAACTATCGACTTTCTCACCAGTAGTATCAGCAATGCTTTGCATTTTCTGTCCTACGGTATCTTCAGCCAGGGCCGATCCCCCCGCCAGAACCGAACCCAGAACGACAGCGATCAGCGATTGTGTAAGTTTGGTCTTTTGCATCGATTTCTTCCCTTATCTTTCTTTATTATGCCCATAGATGGCAAAACAATGCCTTGGGCCGTATTAACGCAGGATGATTATGAAGGTGATTCAGGGCTACGACAGCACCATGAAACGTTTGATGTTTATCGCCAAAAAGACGAAGAAATTAGTGGTTTATCTTTAAAAAAACAAATAAACCAAAACAACAAACCACTCATAATCACGTTAAATAGTTAAACAAACTAAAATACTTAACACGTTGTTAACTATAGACCACTAAATGGAATCTCACAGGAAAATTGAAGAAAAAGACGTAAAACAAGCAGGAATTAAGATTTGTCTGTGGGTGGAAAAACAGTTGAAACACCTGAGCGATTAAAAACAACCTTTTGATATAAAACAAAAAAAACGCGAATCTCAGCACATTGAAGGCCTTAAATTCGCGTATCGGAACCGCCAGATAACGGGACGAAAGGATTCCAGTTATTAAGCCATATAGCTTATTAAAGCAGCAAAAATTAATGCTCGCGCGTTTTATGGAATTCGACGTCAGGATAACGTTCCCGCGTCAAATTCAGGTTTACCAGCGTCGGTGCGATATAAGACAGGTTATCGCCGCCATCTAATGCCAGATGCTGCTCATTCTTGCGCTTGAACTCCTCAAGCTTTTTCACGTCGCGGCATTCAACCCAACGCGCGGTGGAAACATTGACGGATTCGTAAATGGCTTCGACGTTATATTCCGTCTTCAATCGCGCTACCACCACATCAAACTGCAACACCCCGACAGCGCCCACGATCAAATCGTTGTTGGTCAACGGACGGAAAACCTGTACCGCGCCTTCTTCTGAAAGCTGAACCAGCCCTTTCAGCAATTGCTTCTGTTTTAACGGATCGCGCAGGCGGATACGGCGGAACAGTTCCGGGGCAAAGTTTGGAATACCGGTGAATTTCATATCTTCACCCTGAGTAAAGGTATCGCCGATCTGGATGGTGCCGTGGTTATGCAAGCCAATGATATCGCCCGGATAAGCTTCCTCTACATGAGAACGATCGCCCGCCATAAAGGTCAACGCATCGGAAATCACCACATCTTTGCCGGTACGCACCTGACGCAGCTTCATCCCTTTCTCATACCGGCCGGATACCACACGCATAAATGCCACGCGGTCACGGTGTTTCGGGTCCATGTTGGCCTGAATCTTAAAGACGAAACCAGTGAATTTCTCTTCGGCGGCCATCACCAGCCGCGTATCAGTGTGGCGCGGCATCGGTGCGGGCGCCCAGGCGACCAACCCATCAAGCATGTGATCAACACCAAAGTTACCCAGCGCCGTACCAAAGAATACCGGCGTCAGTTCGCCAGACAGAAACGCCTCCGCTTCGAATTCGTGGGATGCCCCTTTCACCAGTTCAAGTTCTTCGCGCAGTTGCATCGCCAATTCTTCGCCGACTGCAACGTCCAGGTCCGGGTTATCCAACCCTTTTACGATACGCACTTCCTGAATGGTATGGCCTTTGCCGCTCTGATAAAGGTAGGTTTCATCTTTATAAAGGTGATAAACCCCTTTGAACAGCTTGCCGCAGCCGATCGGCCAGGTGATGGGCGAGCAGGCGATTTTCAGTTCGCTCTCCACCTCATCCAACACTTCCATCGGGTCGCGGATGTCGCGGTCCAGTTTATTCATAAACGTTAGGATCGGCGTATCGCGCAGGCGGGTAACTTCCATCAGTTTGCGCGTCCGGTCTTCAACCCCTTTCGCCGCGTCGATCACCATCAGGCAGCAGTCCACCGCCGTCAGCGTGCGATAGGTATCTTCCGAGAAATCTTCGTGTCCTGGGGTATCGAGCAGGTTAACCAAACATTCCTGATAAGGAAACTGCATCACCGAGGTGGTAATGGAGATGCCACGTTGTTTTTCCATCTCCATCCAGTCAGATTTCGCATGCTGGCTCGAACCACGCCCTTTTACCGTACCGGCGGTCTGGATTGCCTGTCCGAACAGCAATACTTTTTCGGTAATGGTGGTTTTACCGGCATCAGGGTGGGAGATGATGGCGAACGTTCTTCTTTTCGAGACTTCGCGGGCGTATTCACTTGGAGACATGATTTCAGGTTTCTTCTGTTAGCCACCCGGCGTGCGCATCACAAGTCAAAAACCACCGATGTCAGCGTCAGGCAAAGCGGAAATAAATCGTAAGCCGGGGTATTTTCCCTGATTTGACGGTGATACACAATCGGTGACTGAAAGCAGCCTAAACCACAAACATCGAGAACCCGCCGCCTGAGTCTCACAGCCGATTCAGGCGCCCAACGTGGCGCCGCCGTCAATGACGATGTCCTGTAGCGTAATATGGCCGGCAAGATCAGAGGCCATAAACAAAATGGCGTCTGCAATATCTTGCGGACAGGCAATTTTTCCCAGCGGAATACCCAGCTTAAATTGGGCGGGGAAACCCGCGATAGTCTGTTGTTCCGCATCAGAGGATTGCCACAGGCTGCGTTGCATGGGCGTGTCCGTTGACCCCGGAGATACCAGATTACAGCGCACGCCATACGGCGCCAGTTCAAGCCCCACCGTCAGACACAGGCTGCGAAGCGCCGCTTTGGAAGCGCAGTAGGCGGCCATTCCCACACGGGGAACATGCGCGGCATTGGATGCTACGGTGACAATAGCTCCGCGGCGCTGACGCTGGAACTGCGGGATCGCCGCCTGAAACAGATTGAATGCGCCGCCCGCATTAACGGCAAGACAATCCCGCCAGTCCTGCTGACTGAGGGTTTCCGTCGCTCCCATACGCAGAATACCGGCCCCGTTGACCAGTACGTCCAATTGCGGCGTGTGCAGCAGCCGTTCGCCGCAACACTGCGCAACCGCATTGGCATCGCTGATATCCAGCACGCAGGGCGTGAAAGGCAGCGCCGTGTCGGGGAACGCCAGATCGAACCCCACCACATCAGCCCCCGCCTGGGCAAACTCGCAAGCGGCGGCACAACCGATGCCGCGACCGGCGCCGGTTACCCATACCTGTTTTCCGCTGAAATCGAACCGAAAACTCATGCTTCCTCCCGCTCCGCCACAGAGAGCAGACTGAGCCAGTGGTTGATGGTCGGGGCTTTGACCAACGTCACGAAATCAACATCGTGGCCCTGCTGACGCCAGCGGGCCGCCAGAGACATAATACGCACGGAGTCCAGGCCGTAATCCAACAGATTTTCATCGTCGCCCACCTCACCTGCATCCTCATCCAGAAAAGGCAGCAACTCCGCCCGCAAGCGGGCGTGATCGTAGCTTTCCTCTGCATGTACGTCAGCGATTAACTGCTCCGTGGTCATCACTCGTCCACAACGTCCGGCGCTATAACGTAACGCGATCATATGATCTTCCAGCGAGAAATCAGCCAGCGCATCCGCCACCATAAACGGTTTGATATCGCGCATGAAAGCGTCATTCGCCGTAGTCAGACAGCCAATGTGGGCATAAATACCACAAATAATCAATTGGTTGCGCCCAGCCTCACGCAGTTGCTGCTCCAGATCGGTACGCAGAAAGGCGCTGTAACGCCATTTCACCAATACCGTATCCGTATGCGCTGGCGTCAGCGCCGTGGTAATGGCCTGCTGTTCGGGATATTTATTCAGTCCCGGCCCCCACATGTCATTCAACAGCGCCCTGTCCGTTGCGCTCTGCTGATTCGGTTGCGCGGTGTAAAACACCGGGATGGCGTGCTGACGACAGAAGCGCCGCAAGCGAACAATGTTTTCGATAAGCCGGGCAGTCAACGGACTGTCTTCCCCCCAGAAATTAAGAAAGTAATTTTGCATATCATGAATCAACAACGCCGCGCGCGGCGGTTCCAAAGGCCAGCTAACCTTATTGTCAGGCAACGAGGCCGCAGACGGCAGAGGATAGCTATTCAGTTTTGGAATGCTCATAGATTACTCTCCTGCAACGGTTGGTTGGGTAAGTTGCTGCGCAATCTTACGTAACTGTTGTTTATCAACTTTGCCTACCGCGGTTTCAGGTAAGGCGGGCAGGCTTTCAAAACGATCCGGTAATTTGTAATCGGCAATCCCCTGTTCTCGCAGATGACGGCGCAGCGCCACGGATTTGATCGCCTGGCGACAAACCACAAAAGCGCAGCTTTTCTCTCCCATCAACGCATCGGGAACCGCCACCAGCGCGGCGTTTATCACCAGAGGATGGCGCAAGAGCAGATTTTCAATCTCCTCGGCGGCTATTTTCTCGCCTCCCCGGTTAATCTGATCTTTTTCGCGGCCCACAACTTGCAGATAACCGTCCTCATGCCGGATCACCACATCGCCGGAACAGTAGAAGCCCTGTTGGTCAAACACCTGCCGGTTATGCTGCGGGCTGCGATAATAGCCGCGGAAGGTATAAGGGCCGCGCGTCATCAGACGCCCAGCCTGACCACTGGGTAACGGATTGCCTGCGGCATCCGCCACCCAGACTTCGTCGTCGATGCAGATAGGGCAGCCTTGCGTGGTGAAGATATGGGCATCATCGTCATCCAGACGGGTATAGTTCACCAGCCCTTCCGCCATGCCGAACACCTGCTGTAGCCGGCATCCCAGTTCGTGGGGAATGCGGCGCGCCAACGCTTCATTCAGCCGTGCGCCGCCCACCTGCAAAAGCTTCAGGCTCTGCAATGCATGACGTTGTCCCGCCAGTGCAACCGCTTCCAGCCATAGCGTGACCGCAGGCGGAACCAGCGCCGCCACATTCACCTGATGCCGTTCGATCAACGGAAAACAGTGGGTGGCGCTGGGATCGGTCGCCATCACCACCGTTCCCCCCGCGTAAAATACCCCCAGCGCGCCCGGAGAACTTAACGGATAATTATGCGCGGCGGGTAAAGCGCACAGATAGCGGGTATTCGCGTCAAAGCGACAGATATCCACGCTGGCGCGGATGCTGTAGTAATAATCATTGTGGGTGCGCGGGATCAGCTTCGGCGTGCCAGTGCTGCCGCCGGAGAGTTGGAAAAAAGCGACTTCATCCGGCGGCGTCGGCGAGCAGGCGTCATCACTTTGCGTTTGCTGTAGCAGATGCTGCAAATCGTACTCGGGATTTTCTTCACCGCGCAGGATCACATGCTGTAAAGAAGGGCTGATGCCACGTAACGCCTCAATGAACGCGTCGTCATGAAACAGATTATGGCCGCGATCGGCAATCAGCAGCGCTGGCGCTATCTGTTCCGCATAAGCGCTCAGTTCACTGCGCTGATGATTGAATAAGGCATTGACCGGCACCACCCCAATACGCAACAACGCGAAATAGGTCAGGTAAAACTCGGCGATGTTGCCTAGCTGCACCAGCGCCGTTTGTCCGCGCCGCACACCGCGTCGCGCCAGCGCCCCCGCCAGCCGATTAACGCACTGGTTTAACTCGCGATAGCTGAAGTGACGTTCGCCGTCGACCAACGCCAGCGCGTCACTGTCTTTATGCCGCAGGAGAATGTCGCCCAACGGACGATCGATCCAATAACCGCATGAACGGTAGCGCTGCGCCTGCTCGGTAGGCCAGCGATTGAACTCAACGATCATGCGACACACTCCTGGTCATTCGTCATGCCAAAGGCGCGCAGCATGGTGCTCAGTTTTACGCCGGTTTCATTCCATTCGGAAAGCGGCTGCGAATCCGGTACGATGCCGGCGCCGGCAAACAGCGTCACGCTATTTCCACGCACCTCGCCGCACCGAATCGTCACCACCCATTCGCCGTTGCCCTGCGCATCGCTCCAGCCGACAATGCCGCCGAACAATCCGCGTTCGAAGGGTTCAAGGTTGGTGATGAGATCGCGGGCAGCCTGAAACGGCGTGCCGCATAGCGCCGGAGTGGGATGCAGAAGACAAGCGATGGAGAGCGCGTTCTCCCTCTGATCGCTGACCTCGGCAGTGATCCTCGTCGCCAGATGCCAGAGCACAGGTGTTGCAAGCAGGGATGGCGTTTCCGGTATCAGTAAGGTGCGACTGCGGGGCGCCAACATCTGTCGTATCGCGTCGATAACCAGTCGGTGCTCATGGCGATCCTTATCTGAATGCGTCAGCGACTGGCGCAATCGGCGATTTTCGGCAGGATTGTCACTACGACGGGCTGAACCGGCAAGCGGCTGCGTTGTCACCACATTTCCCTGCTTGTGCAGCAGTAATTCCGGGCTGGCCCCCACCAGAGCGCCCTGCGCCAACGGCACATGAAAATTATAACTACCGGGATTTTGCCGATTGAGCAGTAGAAGCAACTGCATGGCATTTAGCGGGCGATCGGTTTCAATTTTCAGCAGACGTGACAGCACCACCTTATCCAGCACACCGCTACGGGTGGCATTGACACCGGCAGAAACCATCTGACAAAAGGTATCCTGGGCGGGAATTTGGTGTAGTTGCCGGATACGTAGCGGCGTTTCTTGCAACACGTTATCAGCCAGGGCATCACGCGCAAACCAGCGACTGTATTGAGGAACAAATAGGCTGGCTGGCTTCCTTTTATCAAATGGGATCGCGCCGACGATCAGCGGGTTAGTAATCCCATCGCGTTGCGCCTGAGTGAAAAGCCGACGCAGTCGTCGCTGAACATCACCGTCGATCGTCGCGCCACTCTCCACCGGGCAGTTAAACGCCGCGTAGCACCCACGGGCATGCAGGCTTTTGTCTGGCGACAGGAAAAGAAAATCGTCATCCAGCAACTCACTGGCATTCAGATAGGAAAGTGTGGCAGATAGCGTAGACAAAATGTATTCCTTATGTTCGTTAAACAATAACCTGATTATTTGATTATCATTTCTGTTAATAAAAGGACTGCTGCTAGCGAAGACGCCATTTACTGGTGATAACAGGATGCGGGCCGACAGTCCTTGCCACCCCTTGGATGTTCGTCAGCGATTACCAGCTATAACTGACGCTGGCGATGATGCTGCGGCCTACGCCATAGAAACAAGACGTTGTTCCGCTACAAGAAGCCACATAGTTCTTGTCGCTCAGATTATTGACGTTAAGCTGTACCTCCGCTCCCTTCAGTCGTGACGAAGCTTCGTCCAGATCATAGCTCGCCATGGCGTCATACAGGGTATAAGCCGGAACCTTGAAGCCTTCTTTATTATCGCCGTAGCTGGTGCCGATATAGCGCACACCGGCCCCCACGGTGAATCCTTTAAGCGCGCCATTCAGGAAGCTGTAACTGCCCCAGGCGGAGGCGCTGTGTTTCGGCACGGCTGAAAGACTTTTATTAATCTGTTCCGCGGTGTGGCTCTCTTTGGTTTTCGTATCGACATAGCTATAGTTAGCTATCAGGCTAATTTCTGGCGTCAACTGAGACCGGACTTCAGTTTCCACCCCTTTGGATTTTACTTTACCGATTTGTTCGGCATACCAGCTGTCGAACTGGGGGTAGTATCTGGATGAGGAAATGTTCTTCTGGGTAATATCAAATAGCGACAGGGTCAACATGGTGTCGCTGCCCTTAGGCTGGAATTTCACCCCCACTTCCTTTTGCTCGCCAGTGGTGGGCTTAAAGGCAGCCGTGCCCGGCGCGCCAGAGTCCAGATTCGGCTCAAACGAGGTACTGTAACTGATATAGGGCGAGATACCGTTGTCGAAAGCATACAGCAGACCGGCGCGACCAGTGAATTTGCTGTCATTCTGCTGGACGCTGGTGTTAACGGTACGATCCCGGGTACGCACCTCACTCCAGTCATGGCGACCAGACAGAAGCAGGTTCCAGCTATTCCACTCGAGTTGATCCTGCAAGTAGATACCGATCTGATCGAGTTTTTTCCGATTGCTGGTAGATAGCGTGGTTAACATGTCATCGCTGATAGATAGACCGTAAACCGGATTAGTCCAGTCAAAATTGTAAGAACCCGCTCTGTCAAGCCAGGTTTTATTATCACGATCCGACCACTTGTAGTCCAACCCGCCCAATACAACGTGTGCGACTTCCCCCGTATCAAACTGCGCCTTTACCTGGTTATCAATACCCAATTCATCAGCCTTGTTTTCATCCTTTTGCGGGCGCCGTGACAACGTGGTATTGGTGGTTGTTCCGCCAGTGGTATACACCAGATATTTATATTTCTCATTCATCTGCGAATAACGCAGACTTTGCTGGATCGAGAAAATTTCATTAAAGGAGTGCTCAAAAATATAGCCAATCGACGTCTGCTCACGTTTCGACTGGTTATAGTTCGGATCGCTGACATTCAGATCGTAGGGCAGATAGCCGGCATTGGTTTCAAAAACTGTGCCGTAAGCTGGCAGGAAATTACGCTGTCCTACCTTCGGGTCATTCTGGTAGCTGGTCAGCAGGGTAAAGCTGGTATCGGCGTTCGGTAACCAGGTCAGCGCGGGAGCAATCGCCAGCCGTTGATTTTTATAATCCTTTACGAACTCATTTTTTGTGCTGGCAATACCGTTCAGACGGTAAAGCAACGACTGCTCGTCATTCAGCGCGCCGCCAAAGTCGAACGCCGCCTCCGCCAGATGCTGATTGCCGCCGCTTAACTTCACCTTGCGGATATCCTGCGCCGTCGGGCGCTTACTGGTCATATTGACAAGTCCGCCGGGGTTTACCTGCCCATACAACACTGACGCGGGGCCGCGCACCAATTCCACCCGTTCCAACAGCCAGGGATCCATTTTTCCTGATGTCGCGCCCGCACCATTCAAGCCGTAGCTCAAACCATCCAGAAATTTCGGCGCATAGCGGAAACCACGGCTAATCACTTCGTCATTACGGTTGGAAGCACCGCGATAATTAGGCACCACGCCCGCGGAGTAATTCAACGCGTCAGACACTGAGGAAACGGCCTGAGCATCCATCTGATCGCGCGTGATCACGCTAATGGCCTGCGGGGTTTTTACTAACGGCGTACTGGTTTTCGTACCAGAAGCGCTTGCTTTGGCGACAATGCCTTTCAATGGCGCGGTAACGCTCTCCGCGCCGTCGGCTGCCGTGACGACAATGGTGTCGTCACGGTTTGCTGTTTCCGTCACGGCAGCGGCATAAGCCAGCGGAGACATCAGTAAACCAGAAACAACAGCCAGCGGTATGTGGTAATGATCACCCCTGAAATTAATGAGACGTACTAACGGTTTTTTTGTCGTTTTAAACATGGTTTTATCCCTTCAGAAAACAGCCTTGTCGTCATCCGCTCAAAATATCTTGAGCGCCTTAACCATCGCCAAGGCCGGAGCACACCTCATCACCCCTGAGTGACAACCGGTTTTAGCGAGGAATATTTTATAAAAAACAACCAAATATGAATTTATTGATGATCTTTCAACCAGTCTGGAGAACGATATATTATTGCAAATGAAAATGAATCTCAATATTATTTGTATTATTGTCGATAGTTGTAAAGCAAACAATTTACATCATCACTTGTGTCATGAAAGGTAAGGGATACGAACGTAACGGGAATACTCTGAGAGGTTTTAATGCTGAAAAAACAATCAGCTGGTGCTGCTGACGCGTTTCTTTCATCACCGTCGGCTGGGGACGATAGATGGTGGCAACAGATAGCTAAAATTGGCACACCGTTAGTGGAAACCCTGAGTGAAAAGCAGGTTTGCATCACTTTTTTCTGGCGTGATCCGGCTGGGGACGAACATCACTCGGATATTCAGCGCGTCTATATTGATATCACTGGCGTTACCGACCACCACAGCGTTACGCCGCAAAGCCTGCAACGCATGCCCGGCACCGATATCTGGCACTGGTTGCTGAATATTGAATCCGAATGGCGCGGCAGCTACTGTCTGATTCCGATTATCCGCGAACAACTTCCCCCTGAATTTCATGGCGATGAACAACAGCGCAGCCAGCAGCAACGCGAATGGTGGTGCTCGCTGTTTGCTTATGCCATTGCCGACCCGCTTAACCCGTTGCAACCCTATAACACTTATTGGAAAGCGTCACTTTCCGCCGCACATATGCCAGCAGCGCCTGCTCAACAGGCATGGCAACAGTGGGACAACGGTGTTGCCCCCTCTCCCGCGCCCCAAAGATTGGCGATTTTTCCGTGGCTAAGCGGGCAACTGGGAAACCAGCGGCGCATCTGGCTGTACACCACCGGCGATAGCGGCGGGGAAACATTGCGTCCGCTGGTGATCGTGCTGGATGGTCAGAAGTGGGCGGAAGAACTCCCGCTATTTTCCGCGCTGGATGCGGAAACAGCCAATGGCGGCTTGCCACCCGCGGTATGGTTGTTTATTGACGTGATTGACATGCAATACCGGGAGCAGGAACTGACCTGCAATGAGAATTTCTGGCTGGCGGTACAGGCGGAACTGTTGCCGCTGGCGGCGCAGTATGCCGCTTTTAGCGACGATCCCGATCGCACCGTGGTATCGGGGCAGAGCTACGGCGGGTTGGCCGCGCTTTACGCCGGTCTGTTCTGGCCCCAGCGCTTTGGCAGGATACTCACGCAGTCCGGCTCTTTCTGGTGGCCGAATCTGAAGCAACTTACACACTCATCTTCCCCGTCAAGCCATGAGATTGGCTGGCTGACTCAACATGTTCAGCAAGGTTGCGGCCACCAGACGCCGCTGGCCATCTTTCAGGAAGCGGGAAGCCGTGAAAACGATATCAAGAGAGTAAACGAACACATGCATCAGGCGCTGATTGCCGCCGGTCACCGGGTGAACTATCGGGTGTATGACGGCGGACATGACGCCCTGTGCTGGCGCGGCGGATTAATTGACGGATGTCGCTGGCTGTTGTCCGCGGACATCACACCAACAGACCATGAATTGACAGGGGACCCTTATGAGTCAGGAACAGCTAAACCCATTTGATGATGACAGTCTTACGTTTTTTGTCCTGATCAACGAACAACAGCAATACAGTTTATGGCCTGCATTTGCCGCGCTGCCAGCGGGCTGGCGCAACGTGTATGGCCCCCAGTCTCGGGCGGCGTGCATTGAATACACCGAAAAACACTGGATCGATATGCGCCCGGCCAGTCTGCGTAACGCGCCATCAGAGCAATGTTAAGCGCCGGAATCTATCAGGTTCTGTCTTTCCCGTTTGCCAAGTAAGGAAAACACCGTGTCAGAAACACTCATTGTATCTGAGGCCCTGGCTGACTTTCAGGAAATGCCTCTGGTGGCTGCCCAGCCCGGTATCTGGTTTGCGGATCAGATCGCCAGCCAACGTAATGCGTTTACTGTCGCGCACGTTATTGAACTGTGCGGCCCGGTAGATCGTGATTGTCTGGACGCGGCGATACGTCAGGGACTCGCTGAAGCCGATACGATTCATGCCCGTTTCTCTCTGAATGAAGCGGGAATACCGGTGCAGCAACTTCCCCGCCGTATTCAGACACAACAGGTTAATGCGCCAGAATGGATGGATTTCCGTCAGGAAGGCGAAGATGCCGCCCGAGCATTAATGCAGGCCGATCTGACAGCCGCGTTGCCCGCTGATGGCAAACATCCGCTTTATCGTCAGGTCGTGATGAGAGTATCCGGGCAGCCGGAACGTTGGTTCTGGTATCAACGTTTTCACCATCTAATGCTGGACGGTTTCAGTTTTGATGCGCTGACCCGGCGTATCGTGGATATCTATAACGCCTTGCGTAACGGACGTTCGCCCGGCGATACCCCATTTACACCATTTAGTCGCGTGGTTGACGAATATCTGGCATGGCAGTGTTCGCCGGCCTGTGAGCGTTCCGCCGCATTCTGGCAGGCGCATGCCCGCAATTTACCCGCCCCGGTATCACTGGCCGCTGATGTCTGTACCCCCGCGCCAAAGGGGACTCGCACGTTACAACAGAAGGTAACCATCGACTCATCGGTTCTCCACGCTCTCAAACCAGATGATGGTTTACTACAGGCTGAACCTGCGGAGATCGTCATGGCGACGCTGTCTGTCTACCTGTATCGCATCAGCGGCTCGTCACATTTATCCGTTGGTTTCCCGTTTATGCGGCGGATGGGATCGCAAGCCCTGTCCGCCATCGGGCCGGTGGTGAACGTACTGCCGCTTCAGTTGACGTTACAACCGGACATGACGCTGACCGATGTCACGCAAGCACTGATAAAAGAAATCAAGACAGTACGCCGTCATCAGCGTTACGAAGCCGAACAACTGCGGCGCGATCTCGGACGCGTCGGCAGCAGTGAGGGACTATATGGGCCAGTGATTAACTTTAAAGTTTATCATGCGGCGCTAACGCTGGACGGCACGCCGGCAATAACCCATACGCTGGCAATGGGGCCGGTGGACGATCTGGAGTTTGAGCTCGGCATGGAAGGGGATTCGCTGCACCTGACATTGGTCGCGAATCCCGAACGTTATGACGCACAATCCTTGCAATGGCATGCGGAGCGTATTCACTCCCTGTTCAACCAGCTAATACAGCACCCAGAGCAGGCCATCGGCCAGTTTCCTCTGGTCAGCGCGGATGAACGCAAACGCATAGCGGAATGGGCCTGCGGGCCGCGCCTGACGATGCCGGTTGACGCGGTATCCGTGGTAGAGCGGTTGTTGCTACAGGTGGAAAAACAGCCGGACGCCGTGGCGGTGCGTTGCGGGGATGTCAGCCTGAGCTATCAGCAACTCTCTGACCGTATCATGCAACTGGCGCGGGTACTGATCGCCCGTGGGCTGGGCGCCGAAGATGTGGTTGCCATCGGCATCCCCCGTTCAACCGATTCGCTGGTGGCGATATTTGGCGTGCTGGCCAGCGGCGCGGCCTATATGCCGCTGGATCTGGATTACCCGCGAGAGCGTCTGACGCTAATGTGTGAGGATGCCCAGCCGGTATTATTGCTAACGCATCGGGCGGTTGTCGGGCAAATGCCGGATTTACCGTTGACGCTCTGTCTGGATGACGACGACATTCAAGCCGAGTGCCGTAAGATGTCAGCGGAACCGGTACGTAACGCCGAACGCCGGGAAGCGCTGTGCAGCGAACACCTGGCTTACATGATTTATACCTCCGGCTCTACCGGACGGCCCAAGGGCGTAATGAGCACCCACCGCGGATTACTGAATCTCCTGAACTCACACGCCGCCTTCCTGTTCGAACCGGCAATCGAGACATTATCCCGTCGTTATGATCGACGCCTGCGTGCGGGTCACACCGCCTCTTTTTCATTTGATTCATCCTGGGAACCGCTGTTTTGCCTGATCCTGGGCTGCGAGTTATATATTTTCAATGAGGAACTGCGACGGGATGCCTGGGCATTGGTACAGCATCTGCATCAGACCCCCATTGATCTGATGGATGTTACCCCTTCCTTTTTCTCTCAGATGATCGACTGCGGACTGCTGGAGCCGGGCCATCCCAAGCCGGGCTTTATTATGATCGGCGGAGAGGCCGCCACACCGCGGCTGTGGCAATTAATGCGGCAACAGTCGGACATGGCGATCCACAACTATTACGGCCCGTCGGAATACACCGTCGATACGCTGGGCGCCAGTATTAGCGTAGCCGCTCAGCCGGTGATTGGCCGACCGGTCGCCAATACCGATGTCTGGCTGCTGGATCATCGTTTACAACAGGTGCCGTCAGGCGTTGCCGGTGAGTTGTATATTTCCGGGCCGGGTATCGCACGCGGTTATTTGCGCCGTCCGGATTTAACGGCGACGCGCTTCGTCGCCAATCCATTCCGCCCCGGAGAGGTGATGTACCGCACGGGCGACTTGATGCGCTGGCGCAGCGATGGTCAGTTGGTCTTTATCGGCCGGGCCGATCACCAGATTAAAGTACGTGGATTTCGTGTCGAACTGGGCGAAGTGGAAAATGCGCTGGTCGACCTTCCGGAAGTCAGCACCGCCGTCGTGATCGCTGAATCCATCGGGGCGACACATCGTTTAATCGGCTATTGCTCCGTACCGGATGCCGCATTGCGCGAACAATCGGATGTTTCATCGTATTTGCTGGCACAGCTATCCGTGCGGTTGCCGGATTATATGGTGCCGTCCTTACTGGTGGTGATGGAAGAATTGCCCTTGACCGTCAACGGCAAAATTGATCGTCAGGCGTTGCCCGCCCCTCAGCCGATGAAACAAAACCACAGCCGGGATGCGCAAGGCGAACAGGAAGTGTTGATTTGCCAGTCTATCGCCGGCCTGCTGGGACTGGAGCGCATGGGGGCTGACGATGACTTCTTTGCCTCTGGCGGCGACAGTATTTCCGCTATGGGATTAGGTACATTACTGCGACAGGCCGGCTGGCAGTTGCGTCCACGGGATATCTTTGTCCAGCGCACGCCTGCTCGCATGGCGGCGATGATGGAACCGTTGCCAACTCAGGGCTATGCACATCATGTCCGGCAACACGGCCCTGTTGACGCACTGCCCATATTGCGCTGGTTCGCTCAACAGGGCATTAACCGGCGTTTTGCCCACGGCGTATTTCTCCATGTTCCGGCGGGGTTGCAGCGCACTCATCTGGAACAGGCGCTGAAAGCATTGAGCGATGCGCATCCGGCGCTGGCGGCCTTTACCCAGGGCGATCATCTGGTTATCGGCGAGCAACCGCCGGTCACCATAACGTCTCGCTGTGAAGTAGGGCAGATGGAAGATGATCTGCCCGCCAGCGCCGAACGCGCGTTTGACGTGGCGATAGAAAAACTGGACCCGCCAACAGGCCTGATGATGCAAGCCGTATTATTGCAACGGGAAAACCAGTCGAGCGGTCTGGTGATCGTCATCCATCATCTGGTTGTCGATGGTGTGTCATGGCGGGTTCTGTTACCTGAATTACAGCAGGCGGCAGAGGCGGCTATGGCCGGAATGACGATTTCACTGACCGCGGAAACAGCGTCGCTGCATGACTGGTCAGCCTGGTTGCAGACCAATATTCCGCAACGTCAGGCTGAGTTACCGTTCTGGCAGTCTATGTTACAGACGCCGCTCGCTTTATTCGGACAACGGCCATTGGATCCGACCCAGGATCGTCAATTCACACAGCGCGAAAAACGCCTATTACTTGACTCCGCACGAACTTCCGCCTTGCTTATCTCGTTGCCGCAACATTATCGGGCGGGGGTGGAAGAGATTCTACTTAGTGCGCTGGGGCTTGCTTGCCATAACCGTTACGGCGTATCGCAACTTCGCGTGATGCTTGAATCTCACGGGCGACCGGAAGTGGAAAATGGCGTGGACGTCTCCCGTACCGTTGGCTGGCTGACGGCGGAATATCCTGTGCATATGGACTGGTCAGTCGAAAAGGTGGACACGCCCTTGCAGGTGGTGCGGGCGGTAAAACGTGTATTGCGCGCTGTCCCGGATCGCGGCATTGGTTACGGCATATTGCGTTATCTGGATAACTCCGCCGCCGAACGCCTATCACCGCTGGCACGGCAACACGCGCCCGAAATTCTGTTTAACTACCTGGGACGTTTCAGTCATGGCAGCGCACAATGGACGCCGCAGCGCACGCCGCACCGTTTCCGTGATGCCTTCGCGGTATCGCAGGAAAGCAAAATGCCGCTCAGTTACGCACTGGAAATCAATATTTTTGTCGATGAACAAACGTCAGAACCTCGCCTTGCCATCCATTGGGGATGGGCGCAGGGCATCTTCTCTGAGCAAGCAATAGACGCATTGCATGAAAACCTGACGCAAGCCGTTGATCTTCTAATCGACTTTTCCAGGCGACATCCGACACAAGCAGCCGATACATTGGTCGCCGCCGACGTGATGATGGACGGGGTAACGGACGATACCCTGCGCCGACTGGGACAGGTACATGGCCCGTTGGCAGACGTCTTGCCGGCCTTGCCATTACAACAAGGATTGTTATTCCATGCTCAACTCGCGGATAGCGCGGGCAGCTATAATTCCGTGACGCGTTTATCACTAAATGGGCCGCTTGACTGCGCGCATCTCAGGCAGACGCTGGAAGCCATCGTCCGCCGCCATCCGCAACTGGCGGCGCGTTTCGATACCGAACATACGCAAACGCCACTGCAACTCCTGCCGATACTGCATGACAATGAGTGCTACTGGCCGTTGGATATGCAGACATTACCCACGCTGTCGCCTCAGAACGAAGCCGATGCGCTATCGGCGCTGGAAAAAGCCGAACTGGAACGCGACCTGTTCCGTCAGCCACACGCCATGCTGCATGCCTTACTGGTAAAACACGGCGAATCATCCCGCCATACGCTATTTCTTAATGCGCATCATCTGGTGGTGGATGGCTGGTCAACACCGATATTGCTGCGCGATCTGTTCACTATTCTCTATCACGGTGAATCAGCCTTGCAAACGCACCGGGTAAGCTATGCGCAAATTGTCCGGCGGTTGGCGATCCGCAATGCCGACACCTCGCGCCAGCGCTGGCAGGAAACATTAAGCGGGGTCAGACCGACGCTGCTATTTGGCGAACAGCCGCACCTGGGTGAGGTTCATGAACTGGAACTCTTGCCGGAGACGCGTCTGGAACAGGCGTTGACCCGGTGCTGTCTGCAACAGGGGCTGACGCTCAATACCCTGATGCAGGGTCTGTGGGGCGTCTTGCTCAGTAGCTATAGCGGTTCTAATGATGTGATCTTCGGTTCGCCGGTATCAGGACGTTTTGGCCAGATTGACGGACTGGATCAGCATATCGGCCTGTTCAGCAATACGCTGCCTGTACGTATCACGCTCGTTCCCGATCAGCCGTTACTGAACCAGCTTGCCGCGTTTCAGTCCCGACAAATTCAATTGATTGAACATGACGATCTGGGACTGGGGGAAATTCAGCAACTGGCCGGCACTGGCACCCTGTTTGATACGTTACTGGTGGTGGAGAATTATCCTGATCAAAACGGCCCCGAACAGGGGATCGCCAATGATGAAGTACAGGCCCTACGCTGTAAAGCCGTCAATAACCGGGGCTATACCCACTATCCGCTTACACTGCTGGTATTACCGGGGAAACGGCTCCGCCTGCTGATAGAATATCGTGACGGCGTGCCACACCCGCAACATCTGGCGCAGCGGCTGATGATGATGATGGAGCAACTGGTTCGGCAGCCGGATCTACCGCTTAGCGCCTGGCAGCTACAGATACCAGAGGAAAAAGCGCTGCTGGCCGCGGTGAATCAGACCGCGCATGATGTCCCGTCAGGTACGCTGCATCAGGCTGTCGCCGAACAGGTCCGTCGCACCCCTGATCGCGTGGCGCTGGTGGATTGCGAACACCAACTGACCTATCGCCAGATGTGGACACAGATACAACTACTGGCGAATCGGCTGATCGCCGCTGGCGTGCAACCCGATGATATTGTGGCGGTCGCTCTGCCGCGTTCAGTCCGGCTTAGCCTGGCGCTGACGGCGATTCTGGAAGCCGGAGCAGCCTGGCTGCCGCTGGACACCGGCTATCCTGATGAACGACTGGCATTGATGGTGGACGACGCCCAACCTCGCCTGATCATTACGGAAAACGGCCTGAAAACACGTTTTGCGCCGCTGGCTCATCTGTTGCTGCTGGATAAACTGGCGGATGAACGCCCGTTGCAGAGTATACAGCCGGTTAGCGTCGCCCCGCGGCAGGTCGCCTATGTGATTTATACCTCAGGCTCCACCGGACGTCCCAAAGGGGTAATGGTCAGCCATCAGGCCATTGTCAATCGCCTGTGGTGGATGCAGGACGGCTACCGGCTTACCGCCGACGATGTCGTGTTACAGAAAACACCTTGTAGTTTTGATGTGTCGGTGTGGGAATTTTTCTGGCCGTTGATGACCGGCGCCCGTCTGGTCATGGCTCCGCCGGAAGCGCATCGCGACCCCGATGCACTGTTGCAACTGATCGAGGATTATACGGTCACCACGTTGCATTTCGTGCCCTCGATGCTGGCGGCCTGGGTGAACGCACTGGCGGCGCGTCAGCAGGCGGGCTGTTCACATTTGCGACGGGTATTCTGTAGCGGCGAGGCGCTATCACGGGAACTGGCGCTCAGCTATCAGGCATTGATCGCCGCGCCACTGCATAATCTGTACGGCCCGACGGAAGCGGCGGTGGACGTGACCTATCAGCCGGCCTCCGGCGCGGCGCTGGCGCGTGTTCATGCGCCGGGTATTCCGATTGGCTTACCGGTCTGGAATACCCAACTGCGTATTCTGGACGGCTACCTGCGTCCGGTGCCGATAGGCGTGGCCGGTGACTTATATCTCTGTGGCATTCAGTTGGCGGAAGGCTATCTGCACCGTCCCGATTTGACGGCAAGCCGCTTTGTCGCCGATCCGTTTTCTCAGGGCGAGCGGATGTATCGTACCGGCGATATCGCGCGCTGGCTCGACGACGGCACAGTGGAATACCTTGGCCGCAGCGACGATCAACTGAAAATTCGCGGCCAGCGCATTGAACTGGGAGAAATTGAGCAAGTCTTGCTGGCCCAGCCGGGCGTCGCGCAGGCGGTAGTTTGCGCCCGCGAACTCGGAGGCGTCTCCATTGCGGGTGCGGATACACGTCAACTGGTGGCCTGGCTCATCCCGGAAGCGGGCGTTACGCTGGATACCGAGCGACTGCATCAGACGCTGGCGCAACAGTTGCCAGCCCATATGCTGCCGGTCAGCTATGTGATGATGACGGCATTGCCGCTCAGCGCCAATGGCAAGTTGGATCGTAAAGCTCTGCCGACGCCGGAGACACGGCGGAAAAACGGTCGCCCCCCCTCCCCCGGCACAGAATGTATACTTGCCGCACTGTTTGCCGACATTCTGGAACGGGATACGGTGTTTGCGGATGACGATTTTTTTGCATTGGGGGGACATTCGCTCCTGGCGATGCGACTGGCGGCGGAAATCCGTCGTCATCTGCATCAGTCACTGACCATCGGTCAGATTATGGTCGCTCGCAGCGTCGAAAAAATGGCGGCATTGCTTGACGGAGAACAGACCCCGACCTCGGCGGAAAGCCGTGGGTTCGGCGAAACGTTGCCATTACGAACGGGTAAAGGCCCGGTTCTGTTCTGTCTGCATCCGGCATCGGGGTTTGCCTGGCAATATGCTGGATTGCTGCGCTATCTCGGCGGCAAATATCCGATTATCGGATTGCAATCACCACGGCCTCAAGGGGTCATTGCCCACTGCAAAGATGTGGCGGCGATGTGTGAACATCATCTGGCGACAATTCGTCGAATTCAGCCGCAAGGCCCTTACTTCCTGCTGGGCTACTCGCTCGGCGGCACGCTGGCGCAGGGTATCGCCGCACGTTTGCAACAGGCGGGGCAATCGGTCGAATTCCTTGGCCTGCTGGATACTTACCCACCTGAAGGGCAGGACTGGAGCGGCCCCACTGAGGAAGAAGCCCGTCATGAAGTGGCGCGTGAACAGACCGAATTTATGGCGGCAGCCGAAGATGAACCCGACCCGCAATTGCGTGCAGAAAAAGCCGCGATGTTCAGCAATATCGTCGCCAACTATAAAGATGCAGTGCGTTTACTGTCAGGCGCCGCAACACCTCATTACCTCGGTGAAGCAACGCTGTTTGTGGCGACTCATACGCTGCCGGCTGATATGAATGTACAGGACGTCTGGGCTCCCTATGTCACCAGGCTGACTACTTATCCTCAGTCCTGCGAGCATGCCGACATCCTTTCACCGGCATCGTTGACACACCTTGGGCCGCAGTTGGCTCGGTTATTATCAGGCTATCCATCACTGGCATAGCCCGCTAAGAGAAATACAGGGAAAATGCTTAATCACCCGGCCTTATAAGGCCGGGTGATAGCGTCCGCACGGTACAATCAGCGGCGTATGGGAAACCGGATCACTGATGATCACACATGACATACCGAACACCTGCTTAACCAACTCGGTACTCATGATATCAACCGGTTTCCCCTGGCTGACAACCTGCCCCGCGCTCATCACAATCAGATGATCCGCGTAACGGCATGCCTGATTGAGATCATGCAGTACGGCGATTAATGTTCGTCCGTGCTGCTGGTTCAGCATGCAAAAGAGATCGAGCAGTTCAATCTGATGAGCAATATCCAGCCAGGTTGTCGGCTCATCCAGCAATAACAGCGGCGTTTGCTGAGCCAGCACCATCGCGACCCAGACGCGCTGCCGTTGGCCGCCGGATAATTCATCCACGCTACGTTCGGCCAGATCACTGACACTGGTAGCGCTCATCGCCTGCTCCACCGCATCCCGATCCGTCCGACTCCATTGGCGGAGTAATGTCTGATGAGGATAGCGGCCACGAGCGACCAGATCGGCCACCGTGATATTATCCGGCACTATCGCCTGTTGCGGCAACAGCCCGATCCGACGAGCCAATACCTTGGTGGGGATCTGCTGGATGCTTTTACCATCCAGCAATACTTCTCCCGCCAACGGCTTCAACAGCCGACACAGAGCCCTCAACAGGGTTGATTTACCACAGGCATTGGGGCCGATAATTACGCTGAACTGGTTTTCAGGGATCGTGATGCTCAAATCCTGAGTAATGATTTTTTTGTCGTACCCGAGTGTCAGACTCGCGGCATGCAGAAGATGCGTCATGGATATTTTACTCTTTTGACGGTTAACGCCGTGACTCACGAACAAGCAGCCAAATCAGGTAAATCCCCCCGATGCTGATGGTAACCGCGCCCACCGGTAGCTGTATGCCAGTAAAGGCATGCTGAGCGGTCATATCAGCCAACAGCAACAATATGGCGCCAATCATGGCTGATGAAAATAACGGAACGGAACTGGCCTGCATTAAACGGCGGGCGATTTGTGGCGCGGCCAGCGCGATAAAGGCGATTGGGCCAGTTGCCGCCGTCACCACGGCGGTCAGAATGACACCGAGCAACATCAGCCACAACCGACTGGCCTCCGCGCTAACCCCCAGCGCACGGGCGCTGTCATCCCCCATCTCCAGCAGTTGCAGACGTTTCCCCATCAGTAACGCCATCGCAATGGTGACGGGAATAATCATAACGGCAGGCTGCCCTTTGGCCCAGGTAACGCCATTTAACGATCCTGTTCCCCACAGTGCGGCTGTCATCACACTCTCCAGCGATCCGGTAATGATTAGCCAGGTATTGAAAGCGGCCAGGATCGCACTGATCGCAATACCGACAATGATCAGCCGAAATCCTACAATGCCTTCACGCCATGCCAGCAGATAGACCGCCACGGCGGTGAGGATGCCGCCGATCAGTGCGCCACTGGCAATTTCGTAATAGCCGCCATTAAGTAAAATAATGGTGACTAACGCACCGGCATAGGCGCCGCTGCTAAAGCCGATAATGTCAGGACTACCCAATGGATTACGAATAATGGATTGAAAAATCGCACCACTGACGCCCAGGCCAGCCCCCAGCAATAAAGCCATCACCACTCTAGGGGCTCGCCACTGCGTAACAACGGTGACGATGCCCTGACTCGCTTCGCCGGTCAACGCCCGCCAGACATCGAACGGCGATAATTGCAGAGTACCGAGGCAGATTGCCAGAACAACCAGCAGCATACCTGCAATAAACAGCAGACCATTTATACATATCACGCGGCGTGACAGCCGACCGCTTATTACGCCATAAGGCGCGCTGAGATAGATCGTTTTGGTCGTCATATTTTCCTCAGGCTTTACGTTGACGAACCAGCCAAATCAATACCGGCGCGCCAATAAATGCGGTAACAATCGACACCCGCAGTTCGCCCGGCACCAACAGACGACCAGTGATATCCGCGCACAGCAGCAGAATCGGGGCGAACAGCAGGGAGTAAAGCAGGATCCAGCGCTGATCCGGTCCGGCCCACCAACGAGCAATATGCGGGATCATCAAACCGACGAAGCCAATAGGACCGACCAGCGCGGTGGCGGAACCGCACAACAGCATCACCGCCAGCATCGCCAGACAGCGAACCAGGATGATATTAGTGCCGAGCGCAGTCGCAATATCTTCCCCCATACTGAGCGTATTCAGTGACCGGGCGCTCATCAAGGCCAGCAGGCAACCAAGAATAATCATTGGCGTCACCAGCGCGATATTGTGCATGGAGCGGATATCCAGCGTACCGGCTTCCCAGATCCGTAATTGATCAAACGCGTCTGGATTAAGCAAGGAAATGGCGGAAGTCATACCGGTTAATACCGCGCTTAAAGCAACGCCAGCGAGTGTTAGCTGGACTGGGTTGATGCGTCCGCCGCTCAGCGTGCCGATAACCCAGACCGCAATGCTGGTAATCAGCACGCCCGCCCAGGCGAAGCCAAGCCAGGATGCCATGCCGGTGATCCCGAACAAGGTGATGCCAATAACAATGGCAAAGCTGGCTCCGGCGTTGACGCCCAGAATACCAGGGTCCGCCAGCGGATTACGCGTCAACGCCTGTATTACCGCACCGGCGCCGCCCAGCGCCATGCCGACAATAATTCCGGCCAGCGTGCGGGGAAGGCGGGCATAGAGAATAATGGTGCTATCAGCATTGCTCACCTGCCCCGTCAGGCTGTGCCAGACGGTGTGCGGAGGAATTGATTTGGCGCCCAGCATCAAGCTGGCGACAGCGACCAACGCAATAGCACACACCGCTATCACCACACCGGACAGGCGGCGCAAACGGTCGCGACGAGAAAAAAAAGCGACCAGTCGTGCTGTATCGTAGTGGATCTGGTGATGTGACATTCCCGATAACAACCCCTAAAAAGCGAATGTTTATGATTATAGTTATCATTAACGTTAGATTTTAGCTATGGTACCATGACGCTTTCATCAAAAACATTGACGCAATCGCCTGTTTGTCGGATTAACGTGTAGCGGGTTCATAGGAACCGTTGTCAATTTCTGTTTGGATAATCATGGCTAAATCATCCATTCTGCTTGATTTCAGTTTGCTGAAAAACAATGCGCATTTTAGGGCGATATTCATCGCACGCATGTTGTCCGTCTTTGCTCTCGGCATGTTGACGGTCGGCGTTCCCGTACAGATACAGGCGATGACCGGCTCCACGCTTCAGGTGGGGATCGCGGTGGCGCTTGACGGCATCGGCATGTTCGTAGGGTTGATACTGGGAGGCGTGCTGGCGGATCGTTTCGATCGCCGTAAGCTGATTCTGTTCGCCAGGGGAACCTGTGGGCTGGGTTTTGTCGCACTCAGTATCAATGCTTTTTCCGCCACGCCGTCGCTAATAGCGCTGTATGTGCTGGCAGCCTGGGATGGATTTTTCGGCGCCCTGGGAATGACGGCGCTGATGGCGGTGATCCCGCTGTTGGTAGGAAGAAAACATCTCCCCGCCGCTGGCGCGCTAAGTATGTTAACCGTCAGGCTAGGCGCCATTCTGTCACCCGCGTTGGGTGGAATTATTATTGTTGCGGGCGGCGTGGGGTGGAATTTTGCCATCGCCGCCATTGGAACGCTGGCCACACTGCTTCCTCTGGTGCGCTTGCCAACCATGAAGCCGGAATATCAGGAACCGGAACATCCGTTACGCGCATTAGCGAGCGGGGTGAAATTTGTTTGCGCCCATAAAATCGTCGGCAGCGTAGTACTGATTGGTATGCTGGTGAGCATCGTGGGAGCGATGCGCGTCCTTTTTCCCGCATTGGCTGCCGATGTCTATCACGCAGGCCCTTCCGCTATCGGGCTAATGTATTCTGCGGTTCCACTGGGCGCCATGTTAGGCGCCTTCACCAGCGGCTGGGTATCACAGGCCCAGCGACCGGGCAGGATATTGCTGTGTTGCGCCATCGGCGCGTTTCTCTGCGTTGCTTCGTTGGGGCTGGTGGGTAATCTCATTCCCGCCCTGCTCGCTCTGGTATGCTACGGTTACCTGAACGCAATAACTTCTTTATTACAGTTTACGTTAATCCAAAGCCATACGCCGGACCATTTGCTGGGCCGGGTAAACAGTCTGGGTACCGCACAGGATGTCACCGGCGATTCAATAGGCGCATTAGGGTTGGGGATGATGGGGAAAGTATTAACACCGGTCGTGAGCATTCTGTCATTCGGCGGTGCCGCTGCGCTGTTATGCTTACTGCTGGCCGTTTGCATACGTCCACTACGCCACTGCACGATGGGCGATCCGGCATTATTACGCGAAACAGAGGCACAACCCGCTGACGAGAACAACGCCCCTGCGCGTCAGAACTAATACGCATTTATCGCGTAGCGAAATGCCGTTCAATATTACTGAGCATATTGCTGGCGCTGTAGTAGTCCAGCCGAAAGGTATCGGTTCCCATCGCCCAGATAGTGCGTTCCCTGACCGGTTCCAGATGACTGAGGAACGGATTACCCAACACGGCGCTGATGATACTGTCATCCGCTGAAAACAGTAGCAGGCTCTTACCATTCAGACTCTCCGCGGTGCTTTCACCGGAAATCTGCACAATATCCTGGCGCTTGCCTTGTTTGGTTTCCGTCTTTATCCCCTCTGGCAACGTGGCAAGCTGAAAGCCCAACTCAGTTAGCAATTGTCCCTGAGCCGATGCTTTCGTCCAGATGTTTACCCCGCGCCCGTCTTCATAATAGACCACGGCAGAGACGGGTTGCGGGGGTAACGTAATCGCCTGTTTTACCGCCCGCACCCGTTGTTCAAATTGCGCGATAACACTGTCGGCATCCGCTTCATGTCCGGTGGCGATCCCTAACTGCCGGGCCAATTGCTGCCAACTCTTATCGCCATAGTCAATCACCAATGTCGGAGCAATCGTCGTCAGTTGATCGTACAGCTTGAGGGCCGAATCACCGCCAGTAGCCGCAATGACGATCAAATCCGGGGAAACCGCGGCAACCGCCTCAGCATTAGGTTCGGTAATATAGAGCGGTTTCACGCCCCGTTCCGCGGCTTCTTTACTCCATTGAGAGAAAAATCCCTGGTTATCGGCAACGTTCGAACTCGGGCTGGTCGCGCCAGAAGCGATCACCGGGGCGTTAATGGCTAACAGAGAACCGGTGATCGTCACGCTGGTTGATGCAATTCGCTGAGGTGGGTGGGATAAGGTCAGCGGCCCTTTAGCGGTCTGAACGGTGCGCGGCCAACCTTCATGTTGGGTCGTAACAGACTCAGACGAGGAAATATCACCGTTATCGCAACCGCTTGCCATAACCACAAGAAATGCGCCACAAACAATGACCGCTATTCTGCGAAAAATCAGGTTCAACGCACCAGACATAACCGGACGATTCCTCCCAAAATGGACATCAGATAAGTTAGCCGCGCCCGCGGGCTTAACGGTAAACGCTTAAAACAACCGCGTGAATTAGCCTTTCTTTTGATCTTCGTTATCAGCGCCGGCATCGTTCTCCACGCCATCATCCTCATTAACCGGCGTACTGGCCGTGAGAAAATAAGGCGATTGCTGCCAACGGGTACGGCGGTTCTGCAACAGCGTTCTCGTCAGAATGATGCCGATCGCCAGCGATAACAATATCATCAGGCGCAATATATTGGTGGTGTTATCCACTTGTTTGGCTTCTGTCGCCAGAACGTGGGTATCAAGAGTAATGCGCAGAAAGCCTATCGGCCCGTCCTTGCCCTCAATCGGCTGCACCAGTTGATGATTGGAATAACTGCCGACCCGATTGCCGTCCAGCGCCAGCCGATCGCGCAATTGAACCTGTTCGCCCGCGTTGGCGACCAGCGATCCATCCTGCTGATAAATACCGGCATCCAAAATCCGGCTATGTTCCGTGAGTTGCTTGAGTATGTCGTTAATTTTCTGGTTATTATCCCCCACGCTATCCAGCAACGGCGCGAGGCTGTATGCCACCTGTTTGGTCAGGGTGCGCGCCAACTCATCAACCTGTTCGGAGCGCGCCATCTGGCGGCTCAGGCTGAAATAGGAGGCCCCCTGCATCAGTATCACCAGCAGAGCCAGACAAATCAGCACAATGGCTGTGCGATGCAGGCGAAATTTTACCCGAGTCCTGACCATGATAATCCTTAGGCGATTTGGATACTTTATGTTGCCAGAAGAGCCGACGATAGGATAGCTTGTTGCCCTGTTTTCCGATGGATATGTTTGTGGTTGCGATCCGGTATCAGAAAACCGACAGATACCCCATTCTATGCCACCCAATGACCGCCAGTAGAGGATTTATCCCATGTCGAATAGTCTGACCTATCGTGATCTCCCAAATGAGATTAACTGTTGGCCGGGACTGCCGCTATCACTGAGCGGCGATGAAGTGATGCCGCTCGATTACCGCGCCGGAGACACTGGCTGGTTGTTGTATGGCGATGTACTCGACAAGAATCTGCTTTCCCGCTATCAGCGTAAACTGGGCGCGGCGATGGTGATTGTCAGCGCCTGGAACGTGGGAGATTATCAGGTCGTGCGATTGGCGGGTTCACTGACGCCGCGCGCCACCAAGCTGGCGCATGAACTGAGCATGGATGTCGCGCCGATGCGCAACGCGCCCACCCTGCGCGCGCCCGGCCTGCTGGTGATGGATATGGATTCCACCGCGATTGAGATTGAATGCATTGATGAAATCGCGCGGCTGGCGGGAACGGGCGAATTGGTTGCCGACGTCACCGAGCGCGCGATGCGCGGAGAACTGGATTTTTCCGCCAGTCTGCGCCAGCGCGTCGGCACATTAAAAGGCGCCGACGCCAATATTCTGCAAGAGGTGCGTAAAGACTTGCCGCTGATGCCGGGTCTGACCAATATGGTCAGTCAACTTCAGGCGGCTGGCTGGCATGTAGCCATCGCCTCAGGCGGGTTTACCTATTTCGCCGATTATCTGCGTGAAAAACTGGGTCTGGTGGCGGCCGTCGCCAATGAAATGGGGATGTGGGATGGTAAACTGACCGGCGAAGTCATCGGCCCGATTGTCGATGCGAAATATAAGGCCGCCACGCTGCGTGAACTGGCGGAAAAACTGGATATTCCCTTGCAGCAGACGGTCGCTATCGGCGATGGCGCCAACGATCTGCTGATGATCAAAGCATCAGGTCTGGGCATTGCCTATCATGCCAAACCCAAAGTCAACGAACAGTCCGCCGTGACCATCCGTCATGCCGACCTGACCGGGGTGTTGTGTATCCTCAGCGGCAGCATGCGGCACGAAGAACGCTAATCGAAACGAGGTAACTTGTGGCAAAAGCCGTCAAACGCGCCTTTGTATGTAATGAATGCGGGGCGGATTATCCACGCTGGCAGGGACAGTGCAGCGCCTGTCATGCCTGGAATACCATTACCGAAGTTCGTCTGGCGGCAACCTCGTCCTCGCAATCCGATCGTCTGACCGGCTATGCGGGGGAAAGCGCCGGCGTCTGTCGGGTACAAAAACTCTCGGAAATCAGTCTTGAGGCGCTGCCTCGCTTTTCCACCGGTTTTCAGGAATTTGATCGCGTGCTGGGCGGCGGCATGGTGCCGGGCAGCGCGATTTTGATCGGCGGTAATCCGGGGGCGGGAAAAAGCACCCTGTTGTTGCAAACGTTGTGCAAACTGTCCGAACAGATGAAAACCCTGTACGTAACCGGGGAAGAATCGTTGCAGCAGGTGGCGATGCGCGCCCATCGTCTCGGCTTGCCCGCTCACAATCTAAATATGTTGTCTGAAACCAGCATCGAACAGATTTGCCTGATTGCCAAGCAGGAACAGCCAAAGCTGATGGTGATCGACTCTATTCAGGTGATGCATCTGGCGGATATTCAATCCTCGCCCGGCAGCGTCGCCCAGGTCCGCGAAACCGCGGCCTACCTGACCCGTTTCGCCAAAACCCGTGGCGTCGCCATTATTATGGTCGGTCATGTCACCAAAGATGGTTCGCTGGCCGGCCCGAAAGTGCTGGAACATTGTATCGACTGCTCGGTATTGCTGGATGGCGATGCCGATTCCCGTTTCCGTACCCTACGCAGTCACAAGAACCGCTTTGGCGCCGTCAACGAACTGGGTGTTTTCGCCATGACCGAACAGGGATTGCGCGAAATCAGCAATCCGTCGGCGATTTTCCTCAGCCGCGGCGACGAGATCACTTCCGGCAGTTCGGTGATGGTGGTCTGGGAAGGCACGCGCCCGTTGCTGGTGGAAATTCAGGCGCTGGTGGATCAATCCATGATGGCGAACCCGCGTCGGGTCGCGGTGGGGCTGGAACAGAACCGTCTGGCGATCCTGCTGGCGGTGCTGCATCGTCATGGCGGTTTGCAAATGTCGGATCAGGATGTGTTCGTCAACGTCGTCGGCGGCGTCAAAGTAACGGAAACCAGCGCCGATCTCGCCCTGTTGCTGTCGTTGGTCTCCAGCCTGCGCGACCGTCCGCTGCCGCAGGATCTGGTGGTGTTTGGCGAGGTCGGGCTGGCGGGTGAAATCCGCCCGGTGCCCAGCGGTCAGGAACGCATTGCGGAAGCGGCCAAGCACGGTTTCAAACGCGCGATTGTCCCCCACGCCAACATGCCGAAAAAACCGCCGGCCAATATGCAGGTTTTCGGCGTCAAAAAGCTGGCTGACGCATTGGATATTCTCAACGATTTGTAACGTCGCGGAGTTCCGAGCCCCGCCATAAAACAGCGATTCATCCGCTGCCCTGTGGTATCTTGTTTAGTACGCTAAACAGGAGTGTCGGACTATGTCCCCATTTGAGTATTTAAAATCCGCCATTCGGCAAAAGGGATGTACTTTACAGCAAGTCGCCGATGCGACGGATATGACCAAAGGCTATCTCAGCCAGTTGCTCAACGCCAAGATCAAAAGCCCCAGCGCTCAGAAACTGGAAGCGCTGCACCGTTTTCTCGGTCTGGAATTTCCCCGGCATGAAAAAAAGATTGGCGTCGTCTTCGGCAAGTTTTATCCCCTGCATACCGGCCACATCTATCTGATTCAACGCGCGTGCAGCCAGGTGGACGAACTGCACGTCATTCTGGGTTATGACGAACCGCGTGACCGCCTGCTGTTTGAAAATAGTTCCATGTCGCAACAGCCGACCGTCAGCGATCGCCTGCGCTGGCTGCTGCAAACCTTTAAATATCAGAAAAATATCCGCATTCATGCCTTTAATGAACAAGGGATGGAACCGTATCCGCACGGCTGGGACATTTGGAGCCAGGGCATTCAGGCTTTTATGCGGGAAAAAAATATCGAACCCAATTTCGTCTATACCAGCGAAGAGCAGGACGCGCCGCAATACCGTAAACAACTGGGGATCGAAACGGTTCTGATCGATCCTCAGCGCTCCTTCATGAGCATCAGCGGATCGCAAATCCGCCACGATCCTTTCCGCTACTGGGAATATATCCCCACCGAAGTCAAACCGTTCTTTGTGCGCACGGTCGCTATTCTGGGCGGAGAATCCAGCGGGAAATCCACGCTGGTGAACAAACTGGCCAACATCTTCAACACCACCAGCGCCTGGGAATATGGCCGCGACTACGTGTTCTCCCATCTGGGCGGCGATGAAATGGCGCTGCAATACTCCGACTACGACAAAATCGCGCTCGGTCAGGCGCAATACATCGATTTTGCCGTCAAATACGCCAACAAAGTGGCTTTTATCGATACCGACTTCGTGACGACACAGGCATTCTGCAAAAAGTATGAGGGCCGCGAGCATCCGTTCGTTCAGGCGTTGATTGACGAATATCGCTTCGATCTGGTGATTCTGCTGGAAAACAACACGCCGTGGGTAGCTGATGGGCTGCGCAGCCTGGGCAGTTCGTCCGCACGACAGGAATTTCAAAATCTGCTGAAAAGCATGCTGGCGGAGAATAATATCCGCTACATCCACGTTGAAGAATCAGACTATGACTCGCGTTTTCTGCGCTGTGTGGAACTGGTGCAGCAAATGCTGGGACATAAAAGGTAGACCACACTGTTAAATCGTTGTCAGGCCGGTTTGCCCGTCAGCATAACTCAACCGGCAGGACGCGGGCTGATTCAACAACGCCCCTAAAAAACCCCGTTCCATCTTCAGCAAGAACAACTTGTTGGGATTAGCTATTCGCCCAGCGAACGCGATAAACACGCGTTTCTCAACATGCACTGCATGCTGACGAACAAAACACCAGTAAAAAGCAATACCGCGATCAGACCGTCATAACCGAATAAAGTAATGACCGCTCCGGAGAGAAGCGGGCCGGTAATACTGCCGGCAGACCAGAACAGCCCCAGCAGTGAATTCATCACAATCAGTCGCTGACCGACAAATATCTGACCAGCCCGAACCAGGGAAAGTGTGTAGAGGCCTCCAGCCGCCGCACCAAGGATGATACAGATTGAAGCCAGAAGTGTTGGGGAGGGAAATGAAAATATTAATAATAACAGCATGATACAGAAAACAACGCCACAACCGATGTGGGTTTTTATGATGCCGCATTTGTCCGCCAGCCAGCCAATCGGCGTCTGGAATAAGGCATCCCCCAGAAAGATGAGCGTTACCAATAATATCGCGGATTTTTCGTCCAAACCTTGCGCCACGCCATAGAGTGGAAAGAGGGAGAGTATGCTGGCATCAAAGAAAGCAAAACAGAATACGCCAGATGCAATCGCAGGTAGAAAAGGGATAAGACTCCGGTAAGAGGCGGACGATCTTTCCTCTGCCCGGATCATATCGGCACAATTTTTCAGCATTAGCGCACAAACGCCAGATACGCCGCAAATCAGCCACAAGGCATATATTTGAATATTCTCCCCGGCGGCGATAAGCAATGGCCCCAACAACTGACACCCGGTGAAAACCGAGGTATAGACCCCAGTCAACGTCGCCTTGTGCTTGTCTGAAGCGCGGCTGGTAATCCAGCTTTCCCCCAGTACCACAAGAAGCCCCGACGCCAGTCCGGTCAGCAAACGGGGTAGGATGAGCAACAGTGGATGCGAGAGCAGATAGGATGCAACGGTTGACGCCGCAAGGATAATAAGGCTACTCGATAAAAGATATCTGGCGTGCAGGCGACGGCTGAGCAATGGCGTGATAAAAGAGGATAACATCATTCCGGCGGCGGGCAGCGCCGCCAGAATACCGAGCGTCGCGGTACTGTGTCCTTGCTGTGCAAGCTTCAGGCTGATCAAAGGCAATGTATAGCCAGTAACCAGCCCCACCAGGGACGCGGCGATTATCATGTTCAGGGTCGTAAAACGGGAGCTACGAGGGTTTTCTGTCATTGCGCTTCCAGTGCGGGTTTAACAAATCACATCACCACCGCCAACAACGTGACGGCGTAATAATCTCCGGCAGCGGGATATCCCAAGGCTCGGTTGGCAAACAGTCAACCAACTGGCAATCATGGGCCAGTCCAATCGGGTAAGGCCCCTGCCGCGACCAATCCTGCAACGTGCGATCATAGAAACCGCCGCCCATGCCCAAGCGTTGTCCCTGACTGTCAAACGCCACCAGCGGCGTCAGCAACACATCCAACCGGCGCAGCGGCAGCACCTGCCGCACATCCAGCCGCGGTTCCAGAATTTTCAGACGATTCAAAACCAGTTCGCTATCCGGCATATAACGCAGGAACAGCAAATGCCCGGCGCTGAACGGATGCAATACCGGCAGATAAACCCGTTTACTCTGCCGCCATAGCTGCTGGATCAGCGGTTGTGTATCCAGTTCGCCATCGAATGAGAGAAACGCCGCGATGCTGTCGGCCTGCGTTATTTTCGGGTGACGACACACCTGATCCATCGCCTGCTCCGCGAAGAGGGCCTGCTGATCAGGCGTGAGTTGACGACGACGCTGGCGTACATCCTGACGGATTTGCTGGCGACGTTGAGCGCAAGAAAGGGATGAGGCGAATGACGGAGTGGGATGCATACGAAAATGAGGGCCGTAGCCGTAATGATCACGCGTGAAACAAAGGGGATCTCCGAGATGCCGCCGCAGGCTGTAACCCTTGAACCCTTGGTTCAAGGTGAACATAACGTCGCAGTCTTAAGGCTTCTCGGACGAACCGAGCGTGCTCACCAACCACGGAGCATTACATTCTGTTGGTTTGAAATATCGGCTCAGGGGACTGGCCCGCTGACAAACATCTCAGAGAAATTTTATTCGTAACTCACAAAAACCTTATCACGTCTTATCGCGTAAAAACACCGTACTTTTGTCAAATTTCGATGTTATTCAAACTGCGGTCCCTGACGTTCGGTAATCCGTCCCTGCTCCAACAAAGCCTGTTCGATGGTCTGTTGCAGCATACGGATACGCTGCTCCATATTCGCCGCATAATCACGGGTTTTACCCCGTTCCTGCGCCAGTTCATGGCACACGTTCAGCGCGGCGATAAACACCAGTTGCTCGGTATTTGTGACTCTAGTGCGAACTTTAAGATCTTGCAACCGCTGGTTAAGATCTTCCGCAGCCTGATTCAACGCATCCTGTTGTTCTGGCGGACAGTTGACTCTTAACGAACGGCCAAAAATCTGAATATCTACCGGTTGTGCAGACATGCCACCTTCCTGCCTTATTTCGTTTTCGCGCCCGCAGGGAATTTAATCCTGCGCTGCCCGGCATCGGGCCAGTTAAAGCGGGCGCCACTATATATATCCCCACTATAAGATACAAGCCCTTTCTGGTATCCCTACCGGGCTTGGTGGTAGCATAACACGAACTAATCCTGCCAACGATGACGAATCCGCATGTCTATAGAGAATACGTTTCCAGGCTATGAAGCCCTTGACCAATTGCTTCACCAGCAGCAAATCGCCCTCACCGCCGCAGAAATGCATGGTTTGATTAGCGGCCTGCTGTGCGGCGGCAACCACGACGACAGTTGGCGTACCCTGGTGTTTGAATTGACCAACGAAGGCATGGCCTTCCCGCAAACGCTGGCCCAGCCAATCCAGCATCTGTATCAGGTTACGCGTGAAATGCTGGAAGACGAAGGTTTCATGTTTCAGCTTTTCCTGCCTGACGATAACAACGAACCGGTCACGGTATTTGACCGGGTGGATGCGCTGGCCGACTGGGTAAACCATTTTTTGCTGGGCCTGGGCGTGGCTCAACCGCGACTGAACAAAGCCGAAGGCGAATTGAAAGAAGCCATTGATGATTTACGCAACATCGCCCAGTTAGGTTACGACGAAGATGAAGATCAGGAAGAACTGGCGCAGTCACTGGAAGAAGTGACTGAATATGTTCGAGTCTCGGCCATTTTGTGTCATAACGAATTTACCAGCCAACCGGTTGTGGCGCCTGAGCAGAAAAAACCGACGCTGCATTGATTTTTCGCCAGTCGCAGCAACGGCTCGTCCCACAGCACGGAATATTTTCAGGAGCAGGTGATGAATCCACAAGAATTCCTTCGTCGTCGTCAGACGCTGCTGGAGAAAATGGCGCCAGCCAGTGCCGCGATTATGTTTGCCGCGCCTGAAACCACGCGTAATGCCGACAGTGATTATCCCTATCGTCAGAACAGCGATTTCTGGTATTTCACCGGATTCAATGAACCGGAAGCGGTGCTGTTGCTGGTTAAAAGCGATGAAAAACACCACCATAGCGTGCTATTCAACCGTGTGCGCGATCTGACGGCGGAAATCTGGTTTGGTCGTCGTCTGGGCCAGCAAGCCGCGCCCGCCAAACTGGGCGTCGATCGGGCGCTGCCATTTAATGAAATCGGCGACCAGCTACATTTGCTGCTCAACGGTCTGGACGTGATTTATCACGCGCAGGGGCAATACGATTACGCCGACAACCTGCTATTTTCCGCGCTGGAAACGTTGCGTAACGGCGCCCGCAAAGGTTTTATCGCCCCGCCGACCGTCACCGACTGGCGTCCGTGGGTTCATGAAATGCGGTTGTTCAAATCACAGGCGGAAATTGACGTGATGCGGCGCGCAGGGGAAATCACCGCGCTGGCCCACACACGCGCCATGCAGACTTGTCGTCCCGGTATGTTTGAATATCAGCTTGAAGGGGAAATTCATCACGAATTCACCCGTCACGGCGCGCGTTATCCCTCTTACAATACCATCATCGGCAGCGGCGATAACGCCTGCATTCTGCATTACACCGAAAATGAATCTCAAATGCGCGATGGCGATTTAGTGTTGATCGACGCCGGATGCGAATACCGCGGCTACGCGGGCGATATTACCCGCACGTTCCCTGTCAATGGCAAATTTACCGCGCCGCAACGAGCAATCTACGACATCGTGCTGCGCTCGCAACTCAAGGCGCTGGCGCTATTCGCGCCCGGTCGCAGCATCCGCGAGGTCACTGACGAAGTAGTGCGTATCATGGTGAGCGGGCTGGTTCAGTTGGGCATCCTGAGAGGTGAGGTGGACACGTTGATCTCTGAACAGGCGCACCGTCAATTCTTCATGCATGGGCTCAGCCACTGGCTGGGGCTGGATGTGCACGATGTCGGCGATTATGGTTCCACCGATTGGGGTCGTCCGCTCGAACCCGGCATGGTGCTGACGGTTGAACCCGGTCTGTATATCGCGCCGGATGCTAACGTGCCTCAGCAATATCGGGGCATTGGGATTCGTATTGAAGATGACATTCTGATCACCGCAACCGGCAACGAAAACCTGACGTCCGGCGTGGTGAAAGATGCCGATGAAATCGAAGCGCTGATGGCGCAACGGCATTCCGCTCAGCAATCGATTTCAGGATGACAACATGACGGTAATGATTGTTGGTGGTGGAATGGCGGGCGCGACGTTGGCGCTGGCGATATCCACGCTCTCGCAAGGGAAAGTCCCCGTGGATCTGATCGAGGCGATATCACCGCTCGAACGTCAGCATCAGGGCTTTGACGGCAGAGCGATTGCTCTGACGGAAGGCACCAGCGAGCAACTGGAAACCATCAGCATCTGGCAGAGGCTGGCGGGCTGCGCCACCGCGATAACCGACATTCACGTCAGCGATCGCGGCCACGCCTGCTTTGTTAATCTGAAAGCCGCAGACTATCGCGTGCCGTCGCTGGGCCATGTTGTCGAACTGCACGAAGCGGGTCAGCGGCTGTTCTCTCTGTTACAGCAGGCGCCCGGCGTGCGTCTGCATTGTCCGGCGCAAGTGGTGGACGTGGCCCGCACGTCAGACAAGGCCATGCTGACGCTGGATAACGGGACGGTGCTGACCGGGCAACTGATGGTGGCGGCCGACGGCAGCAATTCGATGCTGGCGGCATCATGCGGTATTCAGTGGCAACAGCGGGACTATGAGCAAATCGCCGTTATCGCCAACGTGACGACCAGCGAACCCCATCGAGGACGCGCGTTCGAGCGTTTTACGGCACAAGGTCCGCTGGCGATGTTGCCCATGAGTAAAGGCCGTAGTTCACTGGTGTGGTGCCATGCCAACAGCCAGCAGGCGCAAGTTGATAGCTGGCATGAAGATGAATTCCGTCAGCAGTTGCAGCAGGCGTTTGGCTGGCGTTTGGGGGCGATCGTCCACATCGGCGAGCGCCACAGCTATCCGTTACGATTACTCACGGCCAGTCAGCATATCAGCCACCGGCTGGCATTGGTGGGCAACGCGGCTCAGACGCTGCACCCGATCGCCGGACAAGGCTTTAATCTGGGTTTGCGGGATGTCATGTCGCTGGCGGAAACGGTGGTGGACGCCATGCGACATCATCAGGATCCGGGCTGCTACCGCGTGCTTAGCCGCTACCAGCAACGACGCCAATCGGATCAGCAAACTACCGTGGCGTTAACCGACGGGCTGGTCAGACTTTTCGCCAACCGCTATACCGCACTGGAAATTGGCCGTAATCTGGGGCTGATGGCCATGAATAATCTGCCGTTGATGCGCGATGCGCTTGCCCGTCGCACGCTTGGCTGGGTTGAGCGTTAATCACAATTTTCGGCGGAACATAACAGGAAAAGTTTATGCAATCATTCGACGTGGTTATTGCCGGGGGCGGCATGGTTGGTCTGGCGCTCGCCTGCGGTTTGCAAGGTAGCGGCCTGCGCATTGCCGTTCTCGAAAAACAGCCGCTTAACGCGCACGCGCCTGAAAACGCGCGCGCCTTGCGCGTTTCCGCCATCAACGCCGCCAGTGAGAGCCTGTTGCGTCATCTGGGCGTGTGGGACAGCCTCGTCGCACAGCGCGCCAGCTCTTATAACGCGATGGAAGTCTGGGATAAAGACAGCTTCGGCAAAATCCATTTCAGCGGCGAAGAATTTGGCTTTTCACGCCTCGGCCATATTATCGAAAATCCTATCATTCAGCAGGCGCTGTGGCACAAGGCTGACCAGTCCGGCGATATCACACTGCTGACGCCCGCGGTGTTAAAACAGGTCGCCTGGGGAGAAAACGAAGCCTTTATCACTTTGCAGGATGACAGCATGCTGACCGCGCGTCTGGTGGTCGGCGCCGACGGCGCGCACTCTTGGCTGCGTCAGCATGCGGATATTCCGCTGACTTTCTGGGATTACGGTCACCACGCGCTGGTCGCCAATATCCGTACCGCCGCCCCGCACCACGCCGTGGCGCGTCAGGTGTTTCATGGCGATGGTATTCTGGCGTTTCTGCCGCTTAACGATCCGCACCTCTGTTCGATTGTCTGGTCACTCGCGCCGCAACAAGCCCAGGTGATGCAAACCCTATCCGAAGAGGCGTTTAACCAGCAATTGTCGATGGCCTTCGATATGCGACTGGGATTATGCAAACTTGAAAGTGAACGACAAACGTTCCCATTAATGGCGCGTTACGCCCGCAGTTTCGCGGCGCATCGCTTGGTGCTGGTCGGCGATGCGGCGCACACTATTCATCCTCTGGCGGGCCAGGGGGTAAATCTCGGTTTTATGGATGTGGCGGACCTGATTGCGGAATTGAAACGCCTGCAAACACAGGGCAAAAATATTGGTCAGCATCTGTATCTCAGGCGCTATGAACGCAAACGTAAGCACCGCGCCGCCGTCATGCTCGCCAGTATGCAGGGTTTCCGGGATCTGTTCGCTGGCGAAAACCCGGCGAAAAAGCTATTGCGCGACGTGGGGCTGGTACTGGCTGACAAGTTGCCCGGCGTTAAACCGACGCTGGTGCGTCAGGCAATGGGGTTACATGATTTGCCAGCCTGGTTGAATGAGGGTAAATAATCCGACGCCTTGACTCGCCGCATCTGCGGCGAGTCAAGGCACGTTATAAATCCGGCCCGACCCTTACCACCAGTTTGCCGAAATTGCGTCCTTGCAATAGGCCGATAAACGCTTCCGGCGCGTTTTCCAAACCATCGACCAGATGTTCCCGGTATTTGATCTTGCCTTCCGTCACCCACTGGGAAACGACTTGCCAGAATTCGTCAAAACGATGGCCGTAGTCATCAAAAATAATGAATCCCTGCATCCGAATACGTTTCTTCAACAGGGTCGCGGTCAGCAATGGCAGACGATCGGGGCCGTCAGGCAAGTCTGTCGAATTATAACCGGAAACCAACCCACAGAGCGGAATACGCGCACAGGTATTCAACAACGGCAATACCGCATCGAATACTTTGCCGCCGACATTCTCAAAATAGATATCGATCCCTTGCGGGCAGGCTTGTTGTAGCTGTTCGGCAAAATCCGCCGCGTGGTGATCGAGGCACACATCAAACCCCAGCACCTCAACCGCATGACGACATTTCTCCGCACCGCCGGCGACGCCAACAACGTGACATCCCTTCAGTTTACCGATCTGCCCGACTGTCGCGCCTACCGGCCCCGTGGCCGCCGCCACTACCAGTGTTTCACCGGCTTTAGGCTGTCCGATGTCCATCAGCCCCATGTAGGCGGTAAACCCCGGCATTCCCAAAATCCCCAGCGCATAGGAGGGATTGGACGGCGATTGCCCCAGATTTTTTATGCCTTCGCCATTGGAAACGATGTAATCCTGCCAGCCGCCGGGCGCCACAACCCAATCTCCCACCTGATAATCGGGATGTTTTGAATTCGCTACCCGACTGACGGTGGTGCCCACCATCGCCTCGCCCAACTCAACGGGTTTGGCGTAAGACGGCGCGTCGCTCATACGGCCACGCATGTAAGGATCAAGAGAAAGAAAAACCGAATGCAGCAGCACTTCACCCTGATTAACTTCAGGAATGGCTTGCTGTTCCAGACGGAAATTGGCTGGCGTGGGAGCACCGTGTGGACGCTGCGCCAGCACGATGCGGCGATTGTATTGATCGTTTTGCGACATGCGTTTTCTCCTTTAAGTTAAGAATCAACGAGTTATGCCATTAACCACAATCAACAGCAAATGATAAGCATAGTTCACGCCACCACATTACACCGTGCGCCCCGCTGAAAAGTACCAAGCCGAGTTAAATCTGACGTGATTTTGCGTTTATGACTAAAATGTTATTACTGCGGGCAAACTCAGACAGATTTGCTTTTCTCGTAGCGGGAAACCTTATCCAGATAGCCCATGACAAAAGCAGACAGCACGAACGTCAAATGGATAATCACGTACCACATCAGCTTGTTGTCCGGGATGTTGCGCGCATCCATAAAAACGCGCAGCAAATGGATGGAAGAGATCGCCACAATCGACGCGGCCACTTTATTCTTCAGCGAACCGGAGTCCATCTTGCCAAGCCAGTTCAGCTTCTCCCTGTTATCGGAGATATCCAGAGCCGACACAAAGTTCTCATAACCAGAAAGCATCACCATCACCAGCAACCCGCCCACCAGCGTCATATCGATCAGCGACAACAGCGTCAGCACCAAATCGGATTCGGCCATAACGAAGACCTGGGGCAGGACGTGATAGACCTCCTGGAAAAATTTAAGCATCAGCGCCAGCAAGCCAAGCGACAACCCCAAATAAATGGGAGCCAGCAACCAACGCGATGTATACATCAAATTTTCAATAAAACGTTCCATGATTCTCATTATGCAGGTTAGGGAAATCGCAGGCATCATAGCGAAAAGCTTAAGACAGTGTGAATCAAATATCAGTACATCGCGGCAGATTTCTCTCAAAAAATACCGTCATGGAACCCTGAATACCAAAGCGGAGGCCGACATTGTACTTTCTTTGGGGCGGGCGTTCACTGATGCTGTCCATTTAGCCCGGTCATGATATCGCTAAGCATTCAACCGCAGCAACGCCCCCTAAAAGAAGAGGGCATGACTTATGACTGGCCTAAATGCCTCCGCCCAGCGATTGCCAAAGCGTGATGCGGTTTTCATAATCGGTTTGCTTCAGCGAGATTAAATCCTGCTGGGCGGCATAAAGCGTCCGTTGCGCCACCAGCATGTTCAGGTAGCTGTCCACGCCGTTGCGGTAGCGTAAATCCGATAAATGGTAGCTTTTCATCGCGGCGGCGACATAGGCATCCTGAGCATCCAGCCGTTCTTGCAGGGTAGCCCGGCTGGCCAGCGCATCGGCCACATCTTTAAACGCGCTCTGAATCGCCTTTTCATAAGCGGCGATATAGCCCTTCTTTTCAGCCTCGGCGTAGCGCAATGCCGCGAGATTTTCCCCACCGGCGAAAATGGGCAGGGTCAGGCTCGGGGCGAATGACCACACATTACTCCCGTGACCGAACAAGTTGGACAGGGAACTGCTGCCGACCCCGGCGCTGGCGGTCAGCGTCAGGCTGGGGAAAAAAGCGGCCCGCGCGCTACCAATATCCGCATTGGCGCTTTTAAGCTCATGCTCGGCTTCCTGGACATCCGGACGGCGAAGCAATACCTCGGACGAGACGCCGGACGGCACGATGGTAATGGCGCCCTCCAGCGGTTCCAGGGTGTCGGGCAGCAGCGAGTCAGGCATTGATTCGCCGACCAGCAGATTCAACGCGTTGATGTCCTGGGCCACCGAGGTGGTATAACCTGCCACATCGCCCCGGGCTTGCTGATAGATGGTAATGGCCGAGTTAACCGCCGTACCGTCGTCCGCCCCCAGTTCAAGGCGCCGTTTCGTTACTTTCACGGTATCCGCCGCGCTCTGCATGGTGACTTTTGCCAGCGCCAGGCTGCTTTGATCGGCGGCGAGGGTAATCCAGGCCGTCGTCGTCTCCGCAATCAGGGTAATGCGGGTATTTTTGGCGGTCGCGGCGGAGGCCAGCCAGCTCTCTTTGGCTGCCCGGGATAAGCTGCGGTTTTTACCAAACAGATCGAGTTCAAAGGAACTGACGCTGCCGCTGGCCTCGGCGCTGCCGCTTATCTCGGATACCCCGTTGCTGATGGAACGGCTGCGACTGGAGCTTAACCCTGCGTCCAGCGCGGGGTAGAGGGCCGCTTTCTTCTCCCCATACAACGCCCGCGCCGCCTCAATATCCGCGATGGCCTGGCGTAAATCACGGTTCGATTTTAACGCCCGGCTCACCACCTGCTTCAATCGGTCGTCCTTGACGGTAGCCTGCCACTCGGTTAACTCCAACTGCGGTTGGGTGCTCTGCCCATTGGGCCATACGGCCGGCACGGGCGCGGCGGGGCGCACATAATGAGGATCCAGTGAAATACAGCCTGCCAGTAATAGCGTGGACGCAATAAGCATTTTCCTCAGCATGACGATTTACTCCCCACAACAGCCACTTTGGTAACGACTTTTTTCACTAACACAAAAAATAACGGCACGAAGAAAATAGCCAGGAAGGTGGCGGTCACAGTTCCGCCCACGATGCCGGTGCCAATCGCTATCCGGCTGTTGGCGCCTGCGCCGGTGGAAATCGCCAGGGGTAATACGCCGGCGATAAAGGCAAATGAGGTCATCAAAATCGGCCTCAACCGCGTTCTGGCCGCGGCAAAGGCGGCCGCGCCCACTGATTTACCCTGATTGAGGGCCGCCTCGGCGAACTCGACGATCAAGATGGCGTTTTTGGACGACAAACCGATGGTGGTCAGCAACGCCACCTGGAAATAGACATCGTTATCCAGGCCGCGCAAGGTGGCCGCGGTCACGGCACCCACCACCCCCAGCGGGATAACCATCAGCACCGAGAGCGGTACGGACCAGCTTTCATACAGAGCCGCCAGACAGAGGAAAACCACCAGGATGGAGAAACCGTAAAGTAAACCCGCCTGCCCGCTGGCCATTCTTTCCTGCAGGGACAATCCGCTCCAGGAATAGGTCGCGCCGGCAGGCAGGGCCTTCGCCAGCGCTTCCATTTTATCCAACGCGGCGCTTGAACTGGTGCCGGTCGCGCCTTCCCCCTGGATTTCATAGGAGGACGAACCGCCATAGCGGGTCAGCGTATCGGCGCCCGAGGTCCAGCGGGTCGTGGCGAAGGCGGAGAAGGGGGTCATGTCATCGTTGCCGCCCTTAACGAACCAATGATTAAGGTCATCAGGTTTGGACCGGAATTGGCTGTCGCCCTGGAGGTAGACTTTTTTAACCCGGCCGCTGGACAGGAAATCATTGACGTAGGTACCGCCCCAGCCGCTGCTGAGCGTGGCGGTGACATCGCTGATGGATAATCCCAGGGCGACCGCTTTGGCGGTATCGATTTCCACATTGAGCTGGGGCATTTCAGGTAGTTCATTGGCGCGAACCGACGCCAGTTCACCCGAGGCTGAAGCGTCTTTGACCAATTGGTCGCGCAAGGTTTTCAGCTCGTCACGGGTAGTGGCGCCCATTGCCTGCAGCTCAAAGGTAAAACCGTTGGATTGGCCTAAACCATCCACCGCCGGCGGGACCAGGGTATAAATTTGCGCATCACGCACGCCGGCAAGATTTTTCATGGCACGGGTAGCAATGGACTGCGCCGTATTGTCGCTGCCGGAGCGCTCCGACCAATCCTTCAGGGCCACAAACGCCATACCCGCATTCTGCGCGCTGCCGCTGAAGTTAAAGCCGGAGATGGTGAAAATGACCTCGGTATTGGCTTTTTCCTTATCCAGGAAATACGCTTCCACCGCTTTACTTACCTGATTGGTCCGGTTCATGGTAGCCCCGGCGGGCAGGGTGTACTGAACCATCACGTCACCCTGATCCTCCACGGGTAAAAAACCGCCGGGCAGACGCATCAGCAATACGATCATGATGCCAGCGATGACCAGGTAAACCAGTATCGCCCGCGCCGGACGCCTGAGAATCCCCGCCACCTTGCGGCCGTATTTTGTTTCCGTTTTTTCATAAAACCGGTTAAACCCGCGGGCAAACCTGTTTTCATGCCCATCGGGCGCCTTGAGCAGCGCGCCGCACAGCGCCGGCGTCAGCGTGAGGGCCACCACCACCGACAGGATCATCGCGGAAACAATTGTCACCGAGAACTGGCGGTAGATAACGCCGGTGGAACCGCCAAAAAAAGCCATCGGCAGAAACACCGCGGACAGCACGATGGCGATGGCCACCAGCGCGCCGGAGATCTCGCCCATTGATTTCTCCGTCGCTTCAATGGCGGGCACCTTCTCCTCGCGCATAATGCGCTCGACATTTTCCACCACCACGATGGCATCATCCACCAGCAGCCCGATGGCCAGCACCATGCCGAACAGCGTCAGAGTATTAATGGAATAACCAAACACCGACAGCACGGCGAAGGTCCCCATCATGACCACCGGCACGGCAAGGGCGGGGATCAGGGTCGCGCGCACGTTCTGCAAGAAGATATACATCACGGCGATCACCAGCGCGATGGCGATTAACAGTGTTTCGACCACCTCGGTCACCGAAATTTTAATAAAGGCGGTATTGTCTTTGGGATAGGCGATTTCATAGCCTTGCGGCATGTTGCGCTGGAATTCCGCCAGCTTGGCTTTCACCTTGGTCGCGGTATCCAGGGCATTCGCCCCGGAGGCCAGCATTACCGCGATACCGGCGGCCGGATGGCCGTTTAAACGGGTGACGTTGCTGTAATCCTCGCTGCCGAGCTCGACACGCGCCACGTCGCCTAAATGCACAATCGCGCCGGCGCTATCGCTTTTAACAATGATGTCGCGAAATTGCTGGGGGGTTTTCAGGCGGGACATCGTTCTGACGGTAGCCGTCAACTGCTGGGCATCTGGCGAAGGCGGCGCGCCCACTTTGCCCGCCGACACTTGCGTGTTCTGCGCTTCAATCGCGGTTTCAATGTCGGAAGGCATCAGGCTGTAAGACGCCAGTTTTGCCGGGTCCAGCCAGATACGCATGGCATATTCCGAACCAAATACCTGCACGTCGCCGACGCCTTGCACCCGCGCCAGCGGGTCCTGAATATTACTTACCAGCCAGTCCGCAATATCGGTTCCCGAATGTTTATCCAATGCGTCGTAAAGCGCCATAATCAGCAGAAAGCTGGTTTGGCTTTTTTCGACGGTCACGCCCTGTGCGGTCACTTCCGCCGGCAAACGGGCTTCGGCCTGCTGAACTTTGTTTTGTACCTGTACCTGGGCGATATTGGCGTCGGTGCCCTGGGCGAAGGTGACGTTAATCGAAACTGTTCCGTCGGAGCTGCTGGTTGAACTGAAATAGAGCAAACCGTCCAGGCCGGTCAATTCCTGTTCAATCACCTGGGTCACGCTGTTTTCCAGCGTTTCCGCCGACGCGCCGGTATAGGTGGCGCTGATTTTAACGGTTGGCGGGGCGACATCGGGATATTGTCCAATCGCCATCTCCCGCAAGGCCATCGCGCCGGCAAGAACGATCAGAATAGCAATAACCCAGGCAAATACTGGCCGCCTGACAAAAAAACGAGAAAACAGCATTACGCTCCCTCGCTTTTATTGCTGATGACGACCGCTTTTACGCTCTCACCCGTTGTGACCTTACTGCGGCCTTCGACAATCAATTTATCGCCGGACGACAGGCCTTTGGTCACCAGCCAATGATCGCCAATCGCACGCGAGGTGGTCACCGAGCGCTGTTCAACCTTATTCTCTTTATCGACGATAAGCGCACTGCCATTGCCCGCCGAGTCGCGGGTGATGCCTTGCTGTGGCGCCAAAATAGCATCGTTAAGCGTGCCGTTAACGACACGGGTCCTGACAAACATGCCCGGCAACAGGATAAATCCTGGATTGGGAAACACCGCGCGCAGCGTTACCGAACCGGTGGCTTCATCCACCGCGACTTCAGATAATTGCAGCGTGCCTTTATGTGGATAAATGCTGCCATCCTCAAGCGTCAGAGTGACATTATCGATACTGTCTTTATTTTGCTGCAACGCCTGTTTACGCAAGGCGAGCAATTGGCTGCTGGATTGCGTCATATCCACATACATCCTATCCAGCGAGCGAATTGTCGCCAGCGCGGTGGTCTGTTCTGATGTCACCAGGGCGCCGGGCGTGACGGATGAAATTCCGATGTGCCCACTGATCGGGGCGGTGACGCGGGTCCAGGCCAAATTAATTTTGGCGGATTCGAGAGCGGCTTTTTTCTCAGCGACCGAAGCAACGTTTTGTTCATAAGTCGCGCGCGCATCTTCATACTCCTCCCTGGAAACGCCTTGCTCTTTTTCCAGGATGGCATAACGTTGCGCTTTTAATTTCGCCGCAGAGACAATGGTCTGTGCATTTTTTAAGGCCGCGGCCGCTTCATCGTAGGCGGCCTGATAACGTGACGGATCGATAAGATAAAGTATCTGACCTTCTTCAACGTCCTGTCCCTCAGTAAACAGCCGTTTTTGGATAATGCCGCCCACCTGGGGCCGAACATCGGCACTCAGCGTGGCGGTGGTGCGTCCGGTTAAATCGCTGGTGAGTGTAACGGGAGATAACTTTAATACGACGACCCCGACTTCAGTAGGCTCTGCAACCGCTGGTTCTTTTATTTCGTCGTCGCACGCGGTCAGGAAAATAATATTGAATACCAGAAACAAGTATTTGAAAAAGGTCATGTGATTCCAAATAAGGTGATATGGAGGAAAATCGCTCTCGACTATAACATTATCAGGCTATACGGGATCTTGGCGGAATGTAAAATAAACGTAATAAAGCCTGTCAATATTAAAATTAAACGCTTAAATCTGTACCTTTCGGTCTATTAGGTATATATCAATTTAGTTTTAGTAGCATGAACATTATTTGTATTCGTTATTAACCACCTGAATTTTGGTATTTTATTTAGCCAGATAAAAAAATAAATTACACAAATACACATATTGTCATACCTGATAACCATAAAAGCCCCAACTGGCACCACTCTATTCACATTAATGCTAATATTGTTTCAAAGGTAAAAATCGATCGTAATGATCAATAAGTGTATCATTGTCTGAAATGAAGACTTACTCTTACAGATCTTTATGATTTTTTATATATTCTTTAATAAGCATACAGTATAAATAACTGCGCCTAATAGTAGATCACTGAAGGGAACTCAATCCGGTTTGAGCGATCTGATCAATCGCCAAATCAAAACAAATCACCAACCGGACTGAGTTATGCCGATCATAGCATTCA
>NZ_QNRY01000020.1 GCF_003315515.1 Brenneria salicis ATCC 15712 = DSM 30166
TGAATGCTATGATCGGCATAACTCAGTCCGGTTGGTGATTTGTTTTGATTTGGCGATTGATCAGATCGCTCAAACCGGATTGAGTTCCCTTCAGTGATCTACTATTAGGCGCAGTTATTTAGCCGGGGGAATAAATAAACCCCCGGAGATAAATCAAAGGCAGGAAAAGTTTAAATATGTGTAACGATATCTTTTATCAGACCCGGTCCACGGAAAATAAAGCCGGAATAGATCTGAATCAACGTCGCGCCAGCATCCAATTTCTCGCGGGCCGCCATCAGGGAATCAATACCACCGACGCCAATAATGGGTAAGCGGCCAGATAATTCCTGTGATAATCGACGGATAATTTCCGTGCTGTGCAACTGTAAAGGGCGACCGCTTAATCCGCCGGTTTGCCCACAATGATTTAATGCCTGAATCAATTTTCTATCGAGGGTGGTATTGGTGGCAATAACGCCATCAATGTTATGCCGCACCAGACTATCGGCAACCTGGATCAATTCTTCTTCAGAAAGATCCGGCGCGATCTTTACCGCTACTGGAACATATTTCTGATACTTAGTATGTAATTCGGATTGCTTATTTTTTATTGATTGCAAAAGATCGTCCAGCGCCTCGCCATATTGCAAGCTACGCAATCCTGGGGTATTGGGTGAGGAAATATTGATCGCGATATAACCTGCATAAGGATAAATTTTATCCATGCAGATCAAATAATCTTCTTTGCCCTTCTCAACCGGCGTATCTTTATTTTTACCGATATTGATCCCTATTACACCGCCGAAACCGGTCTTCTTGACATTCTCAACCAGATAATCGACGCCTTTATTATTGAAACCCATTCGGTTAATTAACCCTTCCGCTTCAACAATTCGGAACAACCTCGGTTTATCATTACCGGCTTGCGGACGAGGCGTCACGGTTCCCACCTCAATAAATCCGAATCCCATCGCGCCCAACGCATCAATACATTCCCCGTCTTTATCAAGACCGGCGGCCAGACCCAGCGGGTTTTTAAATGACAGCCCCATGCAAGTGACCGGTTTGGTGGGAACAGACTGACGGACGAGAAATTCAAAGGGCGTATGGGTGATACGGCGTAATTGCTGGAAGGTTAGATCATGCGCTCGCTCTGGATCAAGCTGAAATAACGCTTTCCTGATAACGGGATAGAACATATCGTCTCCTGGGATCCCAATCGCAAATAAACAAAGTCGGAATACGGTTCGGGCGTGATGGTAATTCTATCGCGGCGTAAAGTAAAACGTTTGTCCGGGCGCGAGGATCGAAATAGATGATCGAAATAAATGCCTGCGTTGGCAGGCACCTGATTACATAAAAGAAAAAGAGAACCGATAAGGGTTGGCTTTAGTCTTGCAGCGCTTTACTGATCTTCTCGAACAGATCGCCTGACAGGTTTTCCAGCCTTTTAAGCTGTTCCAGCGACTCGCGCATCAACGCCTGCCGTTTGGCATCATAGCGTTTCAGGCGGATCAACGGCTCTATCAATCGCGCCGCAACCTGCGGGTTGCGCGTGTTCATATCGGTCAGGATCTCGGTCAGGAAACGGTAACCACTGCCATCCTCCGCGTGGAAAGCCGCAGGATTGGCGGCGGTAAACGATCCCACCAGCGAACGCAGACGGTTAGGATTATTCAGGCTGAACGAGCGGTGTTGCAGCAACGCCCGCACCCGGCTCAATACATCCGCCGCCGGGCTGGTGGCCTGCAACGTGAACCATTTGTCCATCACCAGACCATCCTGATGCCAGCGCTCATCAAACCGCGACATCAGTTCCTCGCGACAAGGCAATTGAGCGCTCACCGCCGCGGATAATGCCGCCAACGAATCGGTCATGTTGTCTGCCTGGGCAAACTGCGCCGTTACCCGTTTATCGGCCTGAACCGCGTCGCCAAATGCCAGATAATGCAGGCACACATTACGCAATGCGCGTTTACCCATATCCGCATGTTCAATCCGATATTCAGACATCCGGTTGACGTGATAAACCGCCAGCCATTCATCTGCCATCTCTTTTGCCATCGCCCGCACCATACCATCGCGCACGGCGGCTATCGCCACGGGATCGATCATCTCAAACAGTTCGGCGATCTCATTTTCACTGGGCAATGTCAGGATCTGTGAGGCCAGCATCGGATCCAGTTTCTCATCCAACAACACGGCGCGAAACGCATCCACCACATGCATCGGTAAGGAAAGCGCCTGCTGTTGCTGATAGCGGGAAACATTCAGCCGGATGTAATTGGCCAGCAGACTTTGTGCCGCGTCCCAACGGGAAAATGCGTTGCTGGCGTGACGCATCAGGAAAGTCAGTTGCGCATCGCTCCAGGCGTAATTCAGTTTTACCGGCGCGGTAAACTCGCGTAATAAAGAAGGCACCGGCTGGCAAGGAACCTGATCGAAAATAAAAGTCTGCTCGGATTCCGTCACATTTAATACCGACGATAGCTTTTGCCCTGCTTTCTGTAGCGTAAGAACCTGCCCTTGCGGATCGTACAGTTCAATATCCAGCGGGATATGCAGCGGCAACTTGCTCTGTTTATCCGCGCCTACCGGCGTCATCTGGCTGACGCTCAACAAATATTGCTGTGTTTGCGGATCGTAATCATCACGAATGGTCAGCACCGGCGTACCTGACTGGCTGTACCAGCGGCGGAACTGTGACAGATCCACGCCTGACGCATCTTCCATCGCCTGAACAAAATCATCGCAGGTGGCGGCGCTGCCATCATGACGCTCGAAGTAGAGACGCATCCCGGCCTGGAATTTTTCTTCGCCTAACAAGGTATGCATCATACGGATCACTTCCGCGCCCTTCTCATACACCGTCAGGGTATAGAAGTTGTTCATTTCTATCACCTGATCGGGACGAATCGGATGCGAGATCGGGCCGGCATCCTCGGCAAACTGCGCGCCGCGCATGACGCGAACATTATTGATGCGGTTAACCGGGCGTGAACCCAAATCAGAACTGAACTCCTGATCGCGGAACACCGTCAGCCCCTCTTTCAGACTAAGCTGGAACCAGTCACGGCAGGTGACGCGGTTGCCGGTCCAGTTATGGAAATACTCATGACCGATCACCGCTTCAATATTCAAATAATCTTTATCTGTGGCGGTTTGCGCTTTCGCCAGCACATATCTGGAGTTGAACACGTTCAACCCCTTGTTTTCCATTGCGCCCATATTGAAGAAATCCACGGCCACGATCATATAGATATCCAGATCATATTCGAGGCCAAAGCGGGTTTCATCCCATTTCATGGCGTTCTTCAGCGAGGTCATCGCCCAGTCAGCGCGATCGAGATTGCCGCGATCCACATAAAGCTCCAACGCCACCTCGCGCCCGGAGCGGGTGGTGAAGCGATCCTGCAACACATCAAAATCACCGGCGACCAGCGCAAACAGGTAACAGGGTTTAGGGAACGGGTCCTGCCATTCAATCCAATGACGACCGCCCTCCAGTTCTCCCTGGGCAATGCGGTTGCCATTGGACAGCAAATACGGATAACGGGCTTTATCGGCGGTGATCCGCGTGGTGAATTTGGCTAACACATCGGGCCGATCGAGATAATAGGTGATGTGCCGGAAACCCTCCGCTTCACACTGGGTGCACAACGCGTCGCCTGACTGATATAACCCTTCCAGCGCGCTGTTGGCCGTCGGGTTGATATCAGTTTCAATACCGAGCGTAAATCTGGCGGGCAACTGTGTCAGTATCAGTCCATCATCCCGTTGTTCATAGTGCTGCCATGCCACGCCATCAACATTCAGGCTCACCAGCGTCAGGCCTTCGCCGTCCAGCTTGAGCGGCGCGCCCGCTTCGCCTTGCAATACCACCTGACTGACGGCTTTTACGCGGGTTTTCTCCGCATGCAGATCAAAATCCAGAGTGATATCCGTAATGGTATAATCCGGCGCCTGGTAGTCGTGCCGATATTTAACTTGCAGCTGTTGATTCATAGAACGTTTCCATCTCCTCATGGTTTTAGAAACAAATCGTTTTAGAAACAAATCGCTTTAGCTACAGAGTCTATTCCTGTTACGCTGATGTTACCAAGATAATATGATGATAATCCTCGTCAGAGCAGGTCGAAACCGCGCCGCTGGCCCAACACAATGTTGTGATAAGGTAAAAAAATAAGAATCAAGGTATACTGCTCGAACCTTGCCGATTGTCCTAAAAACAATTGTCCTGAAAATGGATATGCGTCTAACGAGGATGCTGTAACGCATTATGACTTTACACACTTCTGCGATCCTAACGTCATTACTGGATACCGATGCTTACAAGCTGCATATGCAGCAAGCGGTGTATCACCATTATTATCATGTCGACGTTGCGGCTGAATTCCGCTGTCGCGGTGATGAACTGTTGGGGATCTATGCTGAAGAGATAGCCGAGCAGGTTGCGCTGATGCGCTGTTTGTCGCTGAACGACGAAGAGTTCACCTACCTTTCTTCTCTGCCTTTCTTCAGGCAGGATTATCTGAACTGGTTGAGAATGTTTCGTTTCAATCCTCAGCAGGTCAGCATCAGGAATAACCGCGGCAAACTGGATATTCGCATCGCCGGACCCTGGCGCGAAGTTATCCTGTGGGAAGTTCCGTTGCTGGCGGTGATCAGTGAAGTTATTCACCGGAGTCGTACTCCGCAATTCGGACCTGAACAGGCCGTTGCGCAGCTTGATAAGACGCTGGCTCATTTTCGCCGAATCAGCGCTGATGCCGACCTCAGCCAGTTCAAACTGATGGATTTTGGTACGCGCCGTCGTTTTTCACGCGATGTGCAACAGGCGATCGTTAGTCAGCTACAGGCCGAGTTTCCGTATTTAATCGGCACCAGCAACTATGATTTGGCGCGACGTTTAGCGCTGGCGCCCGTCGGTACGCAGGCCCATGAATGGTTTCAGGCGCATCAGCAAATCAGCCCGGTGCTCGCTAACAGCCAGCGCGTCGCCTTGCAGATGTGGCTCGACGAATATCCCAATCAATTGGGCATTGCGCTGACCGACTGCATCACCATGGATGCCTTCCTGCGCGATTTCGACCTCCACTTTGCCGAATCCTATCAAGGGCTGCGGCATGACTCCGGCGATCCGATGGATTGGGGAGAAAAAGCGATTGGCCATTACCAGCGTTTAGATATCGATCCGATGAGCAAAACGTTGGTGTTTTCCGATAATCTCAATCTCGATAAAGCGCTCAAGCTATATCGTCATTTCTGGCCGCGCATCAATCTGGTATTTGGTATCGGCACACGCTTGACGTGCGATATTCCGGGGGTTACGCCGTTGAATATCGTGATTAAACTGGTGGAGTGCAACGGTAAGCCGGTGGCCAAACTTTCCGATAGCCCCGGCAAAACGATTTGTCAGGATCAGGCTTTTGTGTGCGAATTGCGCAAAGCATTCGACCTGCCACGCATCAGAAAAGCCAGTTGATCTCTTGCGACCCCGTCTAACTTTTAGCCCAGATCAACCGGAATGCATAAAACTTATTGCATTCCGGTGATTTCTGCTTGTGTCCTGCCCGACGGCAAGTAACATAGCGAATTACCCTTTTCAGGGTCATCCACTGTTTTTAAATAATATTTAATTGAAGAGAGCATTTTATGAGCGTAGTGCCTGTAGTCGACGTACTGCAAGGCCGTGTCGCCGTTGACAGTGAAGTCACCGTGCGCGGCTGGGTACGTACCCGGAGAGATTCTAAGGCCGGTATCTCCTTTGTTGCCGTTTATGACGGCTCCTGCTTTAATCCATTACAGGCTGTCGTTAATAATAATCTCTCCAATTACCATAATGACGTTCTGCGCCTGACCACCGGTTGTTCCGTGGAAGTAACAGGAAAAGTGGTGGCCTCCCCCGGCGAAGGCCAAAGCTTTGAGCTGCAGGCGAGCGCCGTCAAGGTGGTTGGCTGGATCGATGATCCCGATACCTACCCGATGGCGGCCAAACGCCATAGCATTGAATATCTGCGCGAAGTGGCGCACTTGCGTCCGCGCACCAATCTGATCGGCGCAGTCGCCCGTGTTCGTCATACGCTGGCTCAGGCCATCCACCGTTTTTTCCATGAAAATGGCTATTTCTGGGTTTCAACGCCGCTGATCACCGCCTCTGATACGGAAGGCGCAGGAGAAATGTTCCGCGTGTCCACCCTTGATCTGGAAAACCTGCCGCGCACCGAGCAAGGCAGAATCGATTTCAGCGAAGACTTTTTCGGCAAAGAAGCGTTTCTTACCGTATCCGGTCAGTTGAACGGCGAAGCATACGCTTGCGCGCTCTCCAAAGTGTATACCTTTGGCCCAACGTTCCGGGCGGAAAACTCCAACACCAGCCGTCATCTGGCCGAGTTCTGGATGATCGAACCGGAAGTCGCTTTTGCGTCGCTGGACGATATCGCTGGTCTGGCGGAAAGCCTGCTTAAATATGTCTTTAAGGCCGTTCTTGATGAACGTGCGGATGATATGGCGTTCTTCGCTGAGCGGGTGGATAAAGAGGCGATCAGCCGTCTGGAAAGCTTTATCACCTCTGACTTTGCTCAGGTGGACTATACCGACGCGGTAGACATCTTGCTGAACTGCGGCCAGTCGTTTGAAAACCCGGTTTACTGGGGTGTTGACCTCTCTTCCGAACACGAGCGTTATCTGGCGGAGAAACATTTCAAAGCCCCAGTGGTGGTAAAAAACTACCCGAAAGACATCAAAGCCTTCTATATGCGGATGAACAGCGACGGGAAAACCGTTGCCGCAATGGATGTGCTGGCGCCGGGCATCGGTGAAATTATCGGCGGCTCTCAACGTGAAGAGCGGCTGGAACAGTTGGATATCCGTCTGCAAGAAATGGGGCTGAATAAAGAAGACTACTGGTGGTATCGTGATCTGCGACGTTACGGCACTATTCCTCATTCCGGGTTTGGATTGGGTTTTGAACGTCTGATCGCTTACGTTACCGGGGTACAAAATGTACGCGATGTCATCCCATTCCCGCGCACGCCGAGAAACGCCAGTTTCTAAATAAAAATTTAATATAAGTAAAACAAATATGTAGGAAAGAAGAGTCGGGGCCCGACTCTTTTTTTTTAATTTTAGTTATGGATCACAAAGTTCCTTTTTATTTACATTTTGTAATACATATTTTCCATTGGTTACTGGATTACGAAGTTAGTATCATTTTCGGGGTAGATTAACAGACGGGTGAATGGAAAACTGCGTTCTGACACAGGAAGACACTAAATGTTGAGGATAGTTCCGTTAGGGATTATTGATGGCAGTGGCAGGTTCTAAACAACACCAATGAGGGTAATAATGATGAAGCGCAATATTCTTGCAGTGGTAGTTCCGGCTCTGTTAGCCGCTGGTGCAGCGAATGCAGCAGAAGTTTATAATAAGGACGGCAACAAGCTGGATGTGTATGGTCGTGTACATGCTGGTTATACATTCGTTGATGGCGATGGTGACAATTCAGATAACACCTATGCACGTTTGGGCTTCAAAGGTGAAACTCAGATTACCGATCAACTGACTGGTTATGGTCGTTTTGAATATCAGTTTGACGGTAATACAGCAGAAGATAATTCCGTTACCCGTGACGATAAAACTCGTTACGCTTTCGCTGGTTTTAAATTTGGTGATTACGGCTCCTTTGATTACGGTCGTAACTACAGCGTTGCCTATGACTCTCTGGCTATCACCGACGTTTTACCAGAAAATGGTGGCGATAGCGCCGTAACTGACACATTGACTGGTCGTATAGGTAACGCTGCTACTTTCCGCAACTCCGACTTTTTCGGCTTAGTTGACGGTTTAGATTTTGGTTTGCAATATATTGCTAAAGACGAAGACTCTTCTACCCGCATTGATCGCATCCACGGTGATGCATGGGCAAGCTCTCTGTCTTACGAATCTGATATTGGTATAGGTGTTGTTGCTTCCTACGGTTCCTATGTTCGTACTTCTGTGCAACAAGGTGCGACTGTAGGTGCTATTGGTGGTAAAAAAGCTGATGTATGGGCTGCAGGTGTAAAATATGATGCTAACAACATCTATTTGGCTGCAACTTACGGTGAAGGTACTAACTTCTATCGGATCAATGGCGGCAATGGTATCGCTGACAAAAGTAAAGTATTTGAAGCTGTTGCACAATATAACTTCGATTTCGGTCTGACACCGACTTTGGCTTACGTTTCCAGAAAAGACAAAGTTGACAGCCCTACAGCTACGAACTCTGGTCGCAATGACTATGCAGTTAAATATGCCAGCGTTGGTGCAACTTATGCATTTAACAAGAATATCTCTACTTATGCTGAATATGATATCAATCTTATCGACAGTGATAACGCTTACGGTATAAGCGACGACGATGTTATTAATATCGGTGTTATTTATCAGTTCTAAGTTGACATGCCTCACGTAACGGTTTAACCGTTTATCGTGCGGAAAAGGCAGAGCTTCGGCTCTGTCTTTTTGTTTTTACTTTTTGCTTTTAAAGCCCCGCTATTTTCTGTTAATCAGTCTTTTATTTTGTCTATTGCATTTCCCTGATTATTTCCCTTTCTTTTTTAGCCCGGCGGTTGGCAAAGCCTGATACTGGCGGTAATCTGAGATTACTTTCTTACACTCTGTCATGGAATACCCAACCAATGTTTGAAAATATCTCCGCCGCACCCGCCGATCCTATTCTTGGACTGACTGACCTTTTCCGCGCTGATGATCGTTCGAATAAAATCAACCTGGGGATTGGTGTTTACAAAGATGAAACGGGTAAAACACCAGTATTGACCAGCGTTAAAAAAGCCGAGCAGTTTCTGTTGGAAAACGAGACGACAAAAAATTATTTGGGTATCGACGGCCTTCCCGCCTTTGGCCGTTGCACTCAGGAACTGCTGTTTGGGAAACAAAACAGCATTATTGCCGATAAACGCGCGCGGACAGCGCAAACGCCAGGCGGTACTGGCGCGCTGCGTGTCGCGGCCGATTTCATCGCTAACCAAACATCTGCAAAACGCATCTGGATCAGCAACCCAACCTGGCCAAATCATAAAAACGTGTTCTCCGCGGTTGGGCTGGAAATCTGCGAATATAATTACTACGATGCAGCCAACCACTCGCTGGACTTTGATGGCCTGCTGAGCAGCCTTAATGCCGCGCAAGCTGGCGATGTGGTGCTTTTTCACGGTTGCTGCCATAACCCGACAGGGATCGATCCAACGGCTGAACAATGGAACACGCTGGCAGAACTTTCCGTACAGAAAGGTTGGTTGCCGCTGTTCGATTTCGCCTATCAGGGTTTTGCCCGTGGTCTGGAGGAAGATGCGGAAGGTTTGCGTATCTTTGCCGCCAAACACCATGAATTGATTGTTTGTAGCTCGTATTCCAAGAATTTCGGGCTGTATAACGAGCGCGTAGGCGCCTGTACTGTGGTTGCCGCCGATGCAGAAACCGCCGATAAAGTCTCCAGCCAGGTGAAAGCCGCGATTCGCGCCAACTACTCCAACCCGCCGTCACACGGCGCCACGGTGGTCGCCACCATTCTGGGCAACGATGCGCTGCGCGCCATTTGGGAACAGGAACTGACCACCATGCGCGAACGTATTCAACGTATGCGTCAGTTGTTTGTGAACACGCTTCAGGAAAAAGGCGCCAAACAGGATTTCTCTTTCATCATTAACCAAAATGGCATGTTCTCATTCAGTGGATTGAATAAAGAACAGGTACTGCGTCTGCGTGATGAATTTGGCGTCTATGCCGTTAACTCAGGCCGCATCAATGTGGCCGGCATGACACCTGAAAACATGGCGCCGCTGTGTGAGGCCATCGTCGCGGTGCTGTAACCAAAACCCGCCATCATTAACGAAAAAGCCGACAAACAAGTCGGCTTTTTTACGTCTTTATGCTCTATAAACTACCAAATCGCCGGTTCATCACGCACGAATGGATTGGTTTTACGCTCCTGACCCAACGTCGAGATCGGACCGTGGCCGGGAATGAACCTGACATCATCACCTAAGGGAAACAAGGTATTCTTGATCGAAGTAATCAGCGCCTGATGGTCACCCTGTGGGAAATCGGTACGCCCTACGCCGCCATTGAAAATCACGTCGCCAACCTGAGCCAGCCGTGAAACCTGATCAAAAAAAACAATATGACCTGGCGTATGACCGGGACAGTGAAATACCGCCAGCACGACGTTACCTACGTTGACCTCATCCCCTTCTTGTAACCAACGCGAAGGCGTTAACGGTTCGCATTCATCCAACCCAAACATACGACTCTGCGTCGGCAGCCCTTCCAGCCAGAAGGTATCTGCGATGTGAGGGCCAACAATCGGCGCCTGATAATGTTCTGCAAGTTCAGCCGCCGCACCCACGTGGTCTAAATGTCCGTGGGTCAGCAAGATTTGCTTTACGGTGATACCCGCGTTGGCGACCGCCCGTTTAATTTTATCCGCCTCACCGCCGGGATCGACAATGGCGGCTTCGTTCGTCGTTTCACACCACAGCAACGTACAGTTTTGACTAAACGCCGTAACAGGGACTATTTGATATTTCATACCGCTCCAGTTTAAAACAACCTGACAGCCGCCGTTACGTCAAACGCAACGGCGGCTGTCAGGGTAGATAATGTTGTGACATCCCACCATAACCAGAAATACTACCAGGTGCGCACCGGGCCGGTATCAATATGAACAAAATTGCTGCGGGGATAGTAACCCACCCCGCCGGCCCGCATTTTTAATGCCGCTTTACGCAGATTGGCAAGCTGTACACCTTCGATGTGAAAGTCCATAGCTTGTCCTTTCGTGTGATAGCTTTGTTTGGCGACGCCTTTGCGGTGCGCCCGTAGCTCATTATTGGTATAAATGGCTCGATAGCCGGAAATCAACTGCACCGGTTTACGTGTTTCCAGCATTACTTGTAAACGATATAGCTGATCAAAAAGAAGTGGATCAATCGCTTTAACTTTATTTGCCCGATAATCACGGAAGAAGTGATTCAAACGGGACAGTTCTTCTTTAATATAGCTTCTGCCATCGAAAAACTCGGCTTTGAGGTGTTCGCCGGTATTAAGGTTATTCAGCAATAAAATACGTGGGCGCGGTGTCGATAATGTGGCGAACGCCTGACCGGGAAGCAATGTCATCCCTAACGCCACGCCACCCAGCGTAAGCCACTTGCGCCGATGATTGTCAATATGTTCCATAGAACGAGTTATCCTGGATAATAAACGGTATTGATGGGGTACACAAAACACACAATTTTGAACCTTAACTGGCTATGAAAAGTGAGTCAACCCGCTTTATCCACCGGTTTGAAGGGGATCGCAATGATCCCCGTTGAGTAAAATTGATGTCCACGACGCTAAGTCACGCTATTTTAAATATTTACAGCAGTAATAATCCCGCTTTTGGCAAGATGTGCGTACCCGAACGCGCCGTAGCATCATAATTGTAAATATCTGTTCTGAACTGAGGTTTGCCATCCTCCGCCACCCATGCGGTTAAATAGTACAAGCTAACCGGGATACGGTGCTTCATCGGCACATAGGTGGTATTGCCTTGATCCAGCGTTGAAGAGATACGTGCGTTATTCCAGCCGGCATCCTGCAATAGCATGCCTGCCAGTTCAGATGCCTTGTTAACACGCACACAACCTGAACTCAGCGCCCGGATATCACGCTGAAACAGATTATGATTCGGTGTATCGTGCAGATAAATGGCTTCTGAATTCGGCATATTGAACTTATAGCGACCCAACGAGTTATTGGCGCCCGGCGCCTGACGCAGACGGTAAGGGAAACGCTCTGGCGAAACCAGCGGCCATTCAATCATTGACGGATCAATCTCTTCCGAATCCTGACTCCAGCCGGACAGCACCGTGTAACCATGACGCTGTAAGTAACCAGGGTCCTGAATCGCCTTGGGAATAATATCCTGACGTGTCAGCGAGGTGGGAACATTCCAAGGCGGGTTGACCACCACATTATAGAGCGAGCTACGCATCAGAGGCGTTTTACGTTTAGGTTGCCCCACAATCACCCGCGACGACAGTCGCTCAGCGCCATCCTGATAGTAAATCAGCGAATAATTGGGGATATTGACCATGATGCCGGTGCTGACATTGTCCGGCAGTAAACGCAGCCGCTGTATATTTAACGCCAGCAATGTTGCCCGCATCTGTGGTGAGACATTCAGCCAGTCGCGAGTTCGTTTACCTATCGCGCCATCAGCCGCCAGCCCTTGCCATTGCTGAAAACGTTTGACCGCCTCAACTAATTCGCCGGTATAAAGGTTCTCAGCGTTTATAGCGGTGCTGTCAGCCATTACCGCTCCCTGCTCTGAAGCTGGGGACGGCTCACCAAACAGCATAATATTTTGTGTCGCCGTCAGCATGCCGGTGCGCTGTAATATTTCGCGTAATACCGCTAATTCCTGACTTTGTTGTTCAGGACGCAGGGTTTCAGTGGAGTTTAATTTCGGCCAGGGGAGATTATCCATCAGCATGTTTTTCAACGCATCATGCATCTTTGCATATTGCGAATGCTGAGGCGCCAGCGAAGCAATATATGCCGCGCTGCTCCCCGATCTTACTGACTGTTGCCATTGATCGACAACGCTGGCCGACGGGGATTGCAGACGATAAGGCACACTGCTGTACAACCAGTTATTGCCATTGCGCTCAACCTCGGAAACAAACTGCAAATACCCCAGCATGGCATCGGATAAGACAATGTCGCGAGCAAAACCGGTGATTTGCGGATCGGTCAGCCAGGTGACCCAGGTGGTAAACTGAGGCTGAATCCCGGCGATCGCCAACTCAGCCAGTTGTTGTTGAAATTGCTGCACGGCGCGGCTATCGGCCCACATGGGTTGCATAGCGTGAAGCGCATATAATGATGATAATTCGGAGAGATATTTAGGCGTCACCGATTTGGGCAATGCCGCCAATAACGACGCCCTGCTTTGTTCTGTTAAGTCCGGTTCCGTCGAAACCGTCCCGCTGCCTTGTGAAACAGTCGTCTGGGGTAATGCTGCCAGCACCGAAAAAGAAGGAAACAGGCCACATACCCAGATACAACCAGCGCTCCACAGTAGCCTCTGCATTTTTCGCTTATATAACAACATCCATTTTTCCCCTGTACGCATTAACACCCATTCCTTCCACGACAAACGGTTTTGATAGTGGAAATAAAATAACCGAATTCAATTATTGCAAAGAAAAAATTATGATTTTATGCGGTGATATTCAATACGCCGAATATTCCCCTTCAGACTGGAATAACTCATCCGTCTGTTCATCAGTATATAAAGAGAAAAGTAATTTTGCTTCTCTCATCACACGATTATCTTACTGGACTGGCGAGTTATTTATTATCGATACGCCAATCTCAATCGCCCGCCAAAAGTAAAGCCGCTTAAAAAAGCGGCTTTGTGATTTAATTGCGGCAAAAAGATGCTAAGAAGCCCGTTCCGCAATTTCCGGCGCGTCACTTGCAAAACCACGTAAGCCTACCACATGCACGTGCTCATGATTTTGATGCACCTTACGCACCAGCTTATAGGTGGTGCCTTTTTCCGGGCTGATATTTTCCGGCGCGGCGATGATCAACTGCATTTCCAGACGATCACAGAGTTCGAACAAGGTCGCGATCGATTTAGCATCCAGGCGCGCCGCTTCATCCAGAAACAGTAAACGACATGGCGAAATATCTTTGCCGCGTAATCGCTTGGACTCTTCTTCCCAACTCTGAACCACCATGACTAGAATCGACATCCCCGTCCCGATCGCTTCCCCGGTTGACAACGCCCCGCTTTCAGCACGCAACCAGCCATCGGCGCCACGGTTAACCTCAACTTCCATTTCCAGATAGTTACGGTAATCCAGCAGTTCCTCGCCAATGGTTTGCGGCGTGCGTTGGCCCATGTCGATTTCCGGGTTCAACCGTTGATACAGTTTTGCCAACGCTTCAGAGAAGGTCAGCCGGTTACTGTTGAACAGATCCTGATGGATCTCTTGTTGTTCCGCCAGCACATTCAACAGCGTGGTATGTGTTTCACGTACATTTACGTTCAGACGCACACTTTTTACCTGACCAAACGCCACTGATTGCAGCCCCTGATTCAACATCCGAATACGGTTCTGTTCGCGCTGGATGGTCTTGCGGATAATGTTCGCCACGCTGCGTGAACTGATTGCCAGCATTTGTTCACGCGCCGTCAGTTCTTCGGTCAGACGATTAAGCTCGATCTCCATCTGTTCAATGGCTTCGACCGGATCATCGGTGCGGATGATATCCTGCCGGATACGTTCGCGCAGGTGCTGGTATACCGCAATATAAAACTGAATTTTACGCTCAGGACGCTTGGGATCTTCCGAAAGACGCAGAACATCACGCAGATGCTCGTTATCCGCCACCGCCAGACGCAAGGCGCCCAACGCCTTATCCGACATCGAACGCAGTTCTTCGCCATCCATGTAGGCTAATTCACGGCGATGCAAGCGACGCTCGACGCCATTATCTTTTACCAGACGCATCACCGCACACCAACCCGCTTTTGCGCTAACCACCTGCTCGCGCATCTGATGATAATCGCGTTCCAGCTTACGCAGTTTCTTGTGCAGACTTTCCATTTCCGCTTCGCAGAACGTGAGTTGTTTTTCCAACTGATTACGGCACGAGCGATTGGCGCTCAACGCGGCATGCAGTTCGTCCCGGCGCTGACGAGCCCTCGATTCGGCATCCGGATCGGCGCGGACGCCAATATCCTCAAGCTCCTGGGTCAGTTCTTTCAGCATGTCGCGCTTGGCGTCATAGGCGCTTTTCAGTGAAGCCTGCAACTGACTGTATTGCGTCAACAGCGACTGATGCTGGCGGAGTTGCTCACGAGCTTTCGTCCGTTCGGCTTCCACCTGTTCCAGACGCTGACGCAGTTTGTCGTTCAGGTCGCTGTTTTCGCTCAGCATCCCGACAGCGTCGGTGTAGCTGAAATGCGCCCGACGCTGTACCACCTCCGTCAGGGAAAATGCCTGTTGTTTGGCGTGGCGCTGCGCATTCTGCGCCTGCGCATAGTCTTCTTTTAGCTGTTCATGCTGCTGCGGATCGTTTTGCAACACCGAAACCATCGGTTCCAGTTTTGCCAACGTCGCGCCATGTTGCTGAATAAAACGCGCCGACGCTTCCGTTTCCGCCAACTCCGCACGAATTTCTTCAACCCGATCGTGCAGGCTGTCATCGGCCAGCAGGCTGAGGCGCGGGATCAGCTTATTCAGCATGGCGCTGAGCTCTTTCGCTTGTTCGTACTGCTGACGCTGCTGCTGGTTTTCGCCATCAAAGTTGGCGATAGCGCGCTCTAGCTCACCACGGCGGGAAGTTAAATCGCGAATATCCGCTTCAGGGTCGTCGTCAAAGACAACGGCCAGATGCGTACCGATAAAACGGCTGAACGATTGATGTAAACGTTGCGTCTTTTGCACGTCAAAAGAGAGAGTCGCATACTGTTCCGCCAGCGCTTCGCGCTCATCACGTAGGCTTTCCAGCCGCATTTCACGCGCCGCCCGCCCAAACAGAGGCACCGCCGGGAAACGGGAATAGCGCCACTGACGCTCCGCGACTTTCACCACCACCGCGCGTTCCAGTTCCTCCACCGCAAACACGCTGTCGTCGAACGACTGCGGATCACCCTCGATCAGATATAAATCTTCCGGGCAATCATCCAGCCCCGCCAATTGTTCCCGCACCAGCGATAGATCCGCGACCACAATCCCATGCCGCGAAGGGCCGTAAAGCGCCGAAAAATAAGGCGCATCATCCAGCGTAACGTCGTCGTAGATCTCTGACAGCAACACGCCGCCAAAGCGCTCCGCCAACGCATTCAGGCGCGGATCTTCCGAACCGCCAGGCTGACTCAGCCGTTCGATCTGGGCTTCAATCTGGCGCTTGCGCGTTGCGATCTCATCGCGCTCCACCGTGGTTTCGCGCTCGCGCTCCAGCAATTGCTGCATGAACGACGTCACCTGACGACCGTCCGCGAATGTTTCGCCGCTTTGCTCGCTCAGTTGGGTCAACGTTTCCTGCGCGGCCAGCCACACCGGGGCGCGGGCGGTCAACTGCTGAATACGTTGCTGGATCTGTTCCAGTTCCTGACGCAACGCCATACGGCGCTCGCCGGCCTCAGCCACCAGCGTTGACAACGATTCAATCTGCGCATCCAGTTCCTGTTGCAGAGAATCCAGTTCTTCCGGCTGGCAATCCTGCCCGTAGCGCTTGTTGAACTCCTGCAACAGGCGCTCGGCATCCTGCTGCTCACGCAGACGCTGCTCCAGTTCCGATAAGCGCATCCGCAACGGTTGCACCTGCTCGGCCTGATAGCGCTGGGAAGAACTCTCGCGCAACAAATCGCGCGCCACCTGCCAGGCTTCGCGGCGGCTGACCGCACCGGCAATGCGGGAAACCAGATCATAGGCCTGCTCAAACTGGCTATGCGCGGCATCGGCCACGCTCAGCTTTTGCTCAAGCATCAACAACATTTCCGTGGCTTCCTGCTCTTTCGCCTGATAACTGTCCAGCCATTCATCCGCGTTATCCGCGGTCAGATCCGGCAATTGACACAAGGTGCGGGCGCGCTCCAGCGCTTGTTGCGCCTGCTGGTACTGAATCGCGCGCGTCTGCTGTACGTCCAGCGCCTGATGATAGTCCGCCAACTGGCTTTTCAGTTCATCCACTTCCTGCTCGGCGGCATCGGCGCGCGCTTCGTTTTCAGCCTGCTGTTCGCGCGCTTCTTCAACAATCTCATTTTGCTCTTCGAGACGGTAGCTAAGATCTTCCAGATCCGCGTTATACCGCTCGATTTTTTCCTGTTGACGCAGCGCGGTCTGCACCAGATTCAGGTGATCGCTGGCCCCCTGATAATCCGTTTCCAGATCATTTTCCGCCTCGCTCTGTTCTTCCAGTTCACGCGCCATTTCCACATGGCGATATTGCTCGGCGGCAAGCTGTTTACGGCTGCCGAACAGGTCGCGCCGCAGTTCCAACGCGCTATCCAGATGAATTCGGCGTTCGTTGGTATGGCGCATATAGTCGGCGGCCACATAGGAGGTCGCTTCGGAAATCAAATGCTTGAACAGATCACGATCGGATTGGGTAACGCGAATCGCTTCCAGCGTCATGCGGTTTTCCCGCAACGCTGCTTCCATATCCTGAAACGCCTTGCGCACCCCGCTGTTTTCCGGCAGCAGATAATCACGCAATGAGCGGGTAATGGCGCTGGAAATACCGCCGTACAATGAGGCTTCAATCAAACGATAGAACTTGCTGCGGTCGGAGGCGGAACGCAGACGACGCGGCACCACCCCCAGATCAAACATCAGGGAGTGATAGTCAGTGATGGAATTGAACTGCTTGAACTGCACGCCTTCCATCTCTTCGACGCGTTCTTTCAGTTCCGCCAGTGAAAGAACCCGCGCCTGACGATCACCTACCGTCTGGGTCAGCAATTGCGTCGGCTGCATTGAGGTGGGTAGCCCCTGAATGGTAAACGGTTTGATATCGACTTTGCGATCGCGTCCGGCGACCTGCTGCAAACGAACCCCCACCAGCACGCGCTGATGACGGGAATTGACCACATCCAGCGTGGAATAACACACGCCGGCGCGCAATTTGCCGTGCAACCCTTTATCACGGGAACCACTGGTGGCGCCCGCTTCCGTGGTGTTTCTGAAGTGCAGCAAAGTCAGATCGGGGATCAAGGCCGTAATAAACGCCGCCATGGTTGTGGATTTCCCGGCCCCATTACCGCCCGACAACGTGGTGACCAGTTCATCCAGATCAAACGTGCGGGCGAAAAAACCATTCCAGTTGACCAGCGTCAGTGAGCGAAATTTACCGCGTTCAATCATTCCTGTTCATCCTCAATACGCTCAGGCGGGGTATCGTCTGTGCGATCGTTCTCGTCGCTTTCATCTTTCAGTGACAGGTTGCCGTCGACCGGCATCGCTTCACCATCACGGATCATCCGTAATTGCGCCTCGCGCGCATCATCGCCGCTACGCACATCGGCGCCGAAGCGGAACACCGACTCGGTGATACGAAACTTGCTGCCGTCGTTGCCCATAAAGTAGATCATCCCCAGCCGTCGCAAGCGATTCAGCGAGGTTCTCACTTTTTCCTGTAATTTCTGGCGATCCAGATCGGAACCTGTTGAACGCTGGTTAACCAACTTGAGTAATTTGTTTTCATCCGCCAGGCCGAGCAACTCTTCGTACATTTCCTGCTGGCTGAAAATCCCCTCGTGCGCCAGACGCTCCGGGCTGAGGTAGAGATAGCACAGAAGTTTCCCCACCATCATATCCAATTCGGACAGCACCGAACGCGGAATTAATGTGGTGGAGCGCGGGCGCAGATAGAAGAAACCTTCCGGCGCACGGATTAGTTCGACGTTATAGCGGCTGTAAAACGTTTCCAGTTCTTCCTGAAAATCCATCAGGAACGCATGGTTTTCCAACTCTTCAATGCCGATATGACGACCTGAGCGCAGTTGACTGTCCAGCGCGGGAAACAGCATATTCGACAGCGCCGTGACCAGTCTGGCTGGCATGATATGTTCAATATTTGTCGATGACATGGGCCTGTACCTTGGCTCCGTAATCATTGATTACCTGCCACAATGCAGGCAATCCGGTGAAATCATCTTCGGCCACGCCCAGACGCACCGCCTGGTCGACCACGATTCGGGCAACATCAAAGTGCCGGGAACGAGGATACTGCGCAAGATAATCGCGCATCACATCGCTTAAATTAAGCGGTATTTGCTGCTCTTTATATTTCTGTAACGACTGTTCGACCAACGCAATCAACTGCTCGCGTATTTCACTGAATTCTTCATATTCCAGATCGGGCGGCAATTCCCCTGTCACCTCGTCGCTGCGCAACGTCAACTCTTCATCGCGCATATCCAGCAGGCGTTCGGCATTGGCAAAGGTGAGCGCCCAGGGATGGTCGAAATAGCTTTGCACCGACTGACGCAGGCGTTGGGCGAATACCCGGTTTTTATCCATATCAATGGCGGTACGGATAAATTTATGCACATGCCGGTCGTAGCCAATCCATAAATCGATGGTTTGCTGGCCCCAACTGACAATGCGATCAAGTTTGCCTTGCAGATCAAAGACCAGCTTATCGACAAACTCCAGATTGTGAGGATTATTGAGGATCGCGTCCTGAATACTCAGCAGGCTGGCCTGAAGCTTGTCGCCCGCGGCCTCCAGCGTATCCTGTAATTCACGCAGTGTGCTTGAGGTTTCCGTCAGCAACTGTTCGCAACTGCTGATCGCCGCTCGCCAGTCCTGATTCAACAGCGCGGCAATATCCTCTTTTACGCCCTGTTGTTGCTCATCCATTACGCGCTGAGATAAATCGATACTGTCAAAAATTTCCGCGGCCGAGTATTTCAACGGCGCGAACACATTGCGGTGCCAATGAAACTCATCGCCGCCCTCTTGCGCCGCATCCGCCGCCCGGCTGAGCTCCTGGGCCACAATCGAAAGCTGCATGGAAAGGCGCAGCGCGGAAAACTCACGCTGCCGAATATAGTAGTCAGTGATGCCGATGCCCAACGGCGTCAGCCGATAGATGGCATGGCCTTCCGCCTGTTCGCTGGTAAAGCGGTTGAGCAATCGCTGGCGAACCAAATCATTGATGGCGTTATTGGCGCGAACCGTAATGGTTTCGTCCGTTTGTTCAAATCCCTGACTGACATGGCGAAACGCATCAACCAGTTCGCCTTCGCTCATTTCACCATCCATACGCTCGCCATTGAGCGTGGCTATCGCCAGTAAAAAGGCCAGCCGCTCAGTGGGAAGGGAAAGGGAAAAATCATTTTTTCGTGCCCAGGCGACCAGTTCGGGTACAGTCTGGGAAAAATCACTCATAATGCATCCTTCAAATGGGGTTTATGCGCCATGACATGGATATAACGACCCAAACTGACGAAGGGTTCCTGCCGGCAATAACGCTGTTCAAGCTCAAGAATCTCAGCAAAATTATCACGTTGTTGCTGTTTATTCTGCAAATAATCGTGAAATACCCGGACGCCGGTTTTACCGCTGATGGACAGCCCCATCTCTTCAAGCCACCCGTAAACCTGCTGAGGCTCCAGCGGATGATCCGGTGATAATGACCGTCGCTTACGCTTGGGCATTCCGGCCTGCACATAGGCAAAATTACCCAACACCATGTTGCGCATCAGCAAACCGTGCTGGTTATAAAACATCAGGGATAACGCGCCACCCGGAGACAGACACTCATTCAATTTTTCCAGCGCCTGCCTCGGCTGCGCCACCCATTCCAGCACCGCATGAAACAATATCAGATCGGCGGGTCTTTCCATATATTGCGCGATATCCTGCGCGGCACTTTGTACAAAACGCATATTGCTGATCACGTTTTGCGTGGTCGCCGCCTGTTTAGCACGCTGAATCATCTCATCTGATAAATCGCACAACAAGACCTGATGTCCTAAAGCTGCCAGACGGCAGGCCATATGCCCTTCGCCGCCGCCCGCATCCAGAATATTCAATGGTCGTGCCGGAAACCGGGCGAGCAGACCAGCCAAATCCTGCCATAAAACCGCTTGTCGCAGTGTACCTTTGGTTGTGCCATAAATGTTCTGGGCAAATTTTTCTGCGATGTCGTTAAAATTGCGATCCTGCATGGCTCAATGGTTCCGCATATAGTATTCAGGGCAAATAAAAAGCGCCCGGCAATACAGCAGCGCGGATGCCTTGACCTGCCATTTTCGCACAGGCTGACTTAGAATAAATCGTCTTACCGCATAATATCTGCCCGGTTGCGGTTTTTTCACTCAAAAGGAATGCAATTATATGCTGTTCACGCTAAAAAAATTTGTCGGCGGCCTGTTGCAGCCCCTTCCATTGCTGTTGTTGGTGATGGGCATCGGCTTACTTCTGCTGTGGTTCACCCATCGCCAGCGCACCGGCAAAACGCTGATTCTGGCAAGCTGGCTTACCCTGATGTTGATCAGCATCCAGCCGATTGCCGATCGCCTGCTGCTGCCGCTGGAAACTCACTATCCCACCTGGCAAGCCGATCGACCTCAGGCCGATTATATCGTGGTGCTGGGCGGCGGCTATACCTATAACCCTGACTGGGCGCCCAGTTCCAACCTCATCGGCAACAGCCTGCCGCGCGTCACCGAAGGAATCCGTCTCTATCATGCCAATCCGGGGGCAAAAATAATTTTCACCGGTGCGGCGGCGCGCGGGAATCCGGTCAGCAGCGCCAAAACCGCAGCGCTGGTTGCCGAAAGTCTGGGCGTGCCGCCACAGGATATTTTGCTGGTGGATACCGCAAGGGATACGGAAGAAGAAGCGGCCGGCACCGCGAAAATCGTCGGTTCGCAACCGCTGGCTGGTCACTTCGGCGAATCATTTACCGCGCGCCATGCGCTTTTTCCAGGCCGCGGGACTTAATCCCCTGCCTGCGCCAGCTAACCAGTTAGCCATCACTACCGCCCTTAACCCGTGGGAAAAAATCCTCCCATCAGCCTATTACCTGTCTCATAGCGAACGGGCCTGGTATGAAACCCTGGGGCGACTCTGGCAACGCCTGAAAGAAACGCCAGCACCACTGGCGCAATAGCTACTCAAGCCAGGGCGCAAGCTCACGTGACGCGATATCAAAAAGTTGCCGATCCAGTTGTCCGGTGTGGATGTAGCGGGAAACGGCTTCCCAGATGACATACAACCAGCGCCGGTACACAAAGGATTCCGCCACCGGCGCTTTCTTCAGGTAGTGATATAACAACTGTTGCGGCATCCCTGACCCACAAAGCCGGAAGAGCTCATACTCTCTGGGCGCCCAAAGCATCATTCCCGGATTAATCATCGCCAGTAATTGATCAGTGCGAGCGTCCTTCAACATACTCCGCAACGAGAGATTGCCGTGCACCAACACACAATTGTCATGAAAATCATCAAATAATGCGGGTAATTCCTGACGGGTACGATATAACAGGCTGCGATCAGCTTGCGTTAACTGCGGTGCGGTAATATTGAGCAATGTGGACCACAACACTTCCAGACGCTGCTGATACCAGCTAAACCAATCATTTTCCTGTGTGCTATCAACAGAGCCGACACAGCTATGACTATCAATACGATGCCAGGCCAGCACATCATCCACGATTTGGTCCATTAGCAGCGTCCAGCGCTGTGTGGTGCGGGTCGGCGCTTCAACCGATACCCCACGCAGGCGCTCGATCAGCAGCAGTTCTTTATAAGGCGCTTGCTGGGTAATGACCAGACCGTAGACCGTCGGCAGGCGAACATCGCCTTCACGCGCCAGCATGGACAACTTATACGCTTCCTGCTGAGCAACCCCTTGACATATATAGCTTTTAGCGAGTAAAGGAATAGCATGACCTTCTTTATCGTACAAAGCATATAAATCCGCATAGGGTTGCTCGCTAATCCGTTCAAGACGGCTCAGGCTTTCCCCTAATACCGTGCTTAATTCCGATTTCAACTGTTCCATAAACGGCAAAACCTCGACTGAGCAGAAGCGACCCGGTTGTCATGATGCGGTCAGCGGATGACAATTTCCCCAATGCAGATCAAATAAAACCAGATCAGTAATACTCACGTCAGACGGGCAACGCTTATGGAAAACACTTTTCCGTGCGTAAATAGAAGCCGGGCAATGTCGTCCGACATCAGACATTACCCGCAGAAAGCGTGCGCAAACAGCTTATTTGCGTTCGAATGCGCCCAGATCCGGCGCAGCGCCTTTATAATGATTCGCCATCAACTGCCGTACACGCGCTAAATCTTCTGGCGTATCCACCCCGACACTGGGGATCGCTTTTGCCACCGCGACATGAATTTTTTCGCCGTACCATAGCACACGCAGTTGCTCCAAAAGTTCAATTTGCTCAAGCTGGCTGGGCGGCCAACTGACATAGCGCCGGACGAACCCCGCGCGATACGCGTAGATACCAATATGCCGTAAGAAATGATCGCCGATGCTCTCTCTGGATTGAGCAAACCGCTCACGCTCCCAGGGTATGGTCGCGCGTGAGAAATACAACGCATATCCTTCGGCATCCGTAACCACTTTTACCGCATTAGGATTAAACGCTACCTCACTGGTTTCTACCGGCACCGCCAGCGTCGCCATACCCGCACGGCAAGAAGCCAGATTTTCCGCAACCTGACGAATTATGACTGGCGGGATCAACGGTTCATCGCCCTGCACGTTCACGATAATTTCGTCATCTGCAAAGTCATAGCGCTCAATGACCTCCGCCAGACGCTCTGTGCCGGAGTTATGCTCCGGGCGAGTCAAACAGACCTCTCCGCCCGCCTGCTGAACCGCAGCCTGAACATCAGGATGATCGGTGGCGACAATCACCCGCCGCGCCCCCGACTCCAGTGCTCTCGCCATCACATGGAGCACCATCGGTTTGCCATTAATATCCGCCAGCGGTTTACCGGGCAAGCGGCTTGATGCAAAGCGCGCTGGAATTATGACGGTGAAACTCATTGTGTTATCTCATCGGCACCCAGAGCACGCGCTTCACTCTCCAGCAAAACGGGGATGTCATCACGAACCGGATAAGCCAGACCATCAACCTTGCATATCAGTTCCAGCTTCTCTTTATTGAAGTACAAACGTCCGTTACAAACCGGACAGGCAACAATCTCAAGTAAACGGTGATCCATGCTTCCTCCATCATAGAAGCTAACAGGGTTATAACCAGACCGCCGGCGCATTTACCCGGCAATACAATTACTGCGGTCGAGGTGGTGGTGGTGATCGTTTATCACCGCAGAAGCGGGGAACTCTTATTCAATACCGTTCCCAGCAAGCGGAGCAATTGCGTCGCTTGCGGTTCCGACAACGTGGCGTCAATCGGGAGATACCACCAATTGGCGCGGGCGAATGTCCTGCACTTGACGGCATCTTTCTCCGTCATTAACAACGGCTGTCGGTCATCAGCGGTCAACGCCTGAAGCTGCTCCGGCTGATAATTTTGATGATCGGCAAAGGCGATTTCACGCGCAATATTGACGCCGGACTGACGCAGTGTGGCGAAAAAACGCGGGGGATGTCCAATGCCCGCCATCGCCACGACATTTTGCAACTGTGCGACATCGCATTTTTCACCGGACAGCAGATTGGTCGCCATACCGACAGTCAACGTCATGCCGATTTCCCCTTCACGAGGCATGCCGCCGTTCACAATAATCGCATCCACCGACCTCAAGCGACTTTCCCGCTCCCGCATGGGGCCTGCGGGTAGCCACCAGCCATTGCCGAAACGTCGAATACCGTCCACCACCACTAACTCGATATCACGTTCCAACGCATAATGCTGTAGCCCGTCGTCAGTGATGACCACATCCAGAGAATAATGCGCCAATAACGTTTGTACCGCCAGACGACGTTCCGGCGCCACGGCAACCGGCGCCCCGGTACGTTGATAAATTAGTACCGGTTCATCACCGGCTTGCGAGGTCGTCACACCCTCATCAATCAACAAGGGATAATGATCCGCTTTGCCGCCATAACCGCGGGATACCACACCAACCCGATAGCCTTTTTTCTGTAGCTGCTCGACCAACCAGATCACCACCGGGGTTTTCCCGCTGCCGCCGGCAGTCAGATTGCCCACCACCACCACCGGTAGCGGCGCATGCCAGCTTTTACGCCAGCCCCAGCGATAGCTTTGGCGGATAAGGAATGTCACGCCCCCGTATAACAGTGAGAGAGGAAGTAATAGCCAATAAATCGGCGAGCGGCCCGACCAGATACGTTCAATCATACGCCAAACTGCATTTTATGTAGCTGAGCATAAGCGCCATTATTGGCCAGTAACGCGGCATGCTCGCCGCGTTCAATAATACGTCCATCTTCAACAACCAGAATTTCGTCAGCATTTTCAATGGTGGAAAGACGGTGCGCGATAACCAGCGCGGTACGATCTCTTTGCAACTCGTCCAGCGCCGCCTGAATAGCCCGCTCAGATTCCGTATCCAATGCTGATGTCGCTTCATCCAGCACCAGAATCGGACAATCCCGCAGCAGCGCACGCGCAATCGCGATACGCTGGCGCTGCCCCCCGGAAAGCAGCACGCCGTTCTCGCCAATCATGGTATCGAGCCCATGCTCCATCTTGCCGATGAAGTCCATCGCATGCGCCATGGTCGCCGCGCGTTCGATTTCCTCACGGCTGTAGCGATCATTACAGGCATAGGCAATATTATTGGCGATGGTGTCATTAAACAGATGCACATTCTGGGAAACCAATGCCACCTGATTACGCAGCGAAGGCAATGTATATTCACGCAGATCGTGGCCGTCCAGCAGAATTTCGCCTGACTGGATGTCATAAAAACGCGTGATCAGATTAGCAATCGTCGATTTACCGGAGCCGGAGCGCCCAACCAGCGCCACCGTTTTTCCCGGTGGAATATGCAGGCTGATATTATCCAGCGCCAGGTTCTCTCTTCCCGGATAGGAAAAACTGACATGGCGGAATTCGAGATCGCCTTTCGCCCGGTCAATCTCCAGTTTGCCGTTATCTTTTTCCTGCTCCATATCCAGAATGGCAAACAATGTCTGGCATGCGGCCATTCCGCGCTGAAACTGCGCATTGACATTGGTCAATGACTTCAATGGGCGCATCAGCGCAATCATGGAAGAGAACACGACGGTGATCGTTCCTGCCGTCAGCGTTTCCATAACGCTGGGGAAACTGGCGGCATACAGCACGAAGGCCAGCGCCAACGACGCGATCAATTGAATAATCGGGTCAGAGATCGAGGAAGCCGAAACCAGCTTCATGCCCTGTTGCCGCATACGGTTGCTGACCTTATCAAACCGTTTGCCTTCCACGGCCTGACCGCCAAAAATCAGCACTTCTTTATGACCTTTCAACATCTGCTCGGCGCTGATGGTCACATTTCCCATGGTGTCCTGCATGCTTTTACTGATATTACGAAAGCGTTTGGAGACGACACGAATGGCAATCGACACAATAGGCGCAATGACAATCAGAATGATGGAAAGCTGCCAACTGTAATAAAACATCAGAATGAACAGGCCAAGGATCGAAGCCCCCTCCCTGACGACGGTAATCAGCGCATTGGAAGAGGACGCCGCCACCTGTTCCGAATCATAGGTGATACGGGATAAAAGCGTTCCCGTTGATTGTTGGTCGAAAAAAGAGACGGGCATGCCCATCATGTGAGAAAACAAGCGGCGACGCATGTTCATCACCACCTGGCCGGAAACCCAGGCCACGCAGTAACTGGACACAAAACCGGAAACGCCGCGCATCAACATCAGGCCAATTACCGCCAACGGCATCCAGACCAGTATTGTTCGATCGGCTTTACCAAAGCCTTCATCCAGCAAGGGCTTGAGCAGAGACAGCATCAACGTATCGCCAGCCGCATTAATAATCAGCGCGATCGCGGCCACAATTAGTCCCGCTTTAAAAGGAGAGATCATCGGCCATAGGCGACGGAATGTCTGCCAGGTGGAGAGATCTTTATCATTCAGCATGCAATAAACCTGAGCCAGAAAGAAATAGCCGCCTATTTTACTCATTATAACGCTTTACGCCAAACCACTGATGATACCAACGGGGCGATATTTGTTGCCTGAAGCGCAATATCCGCCATGAATCGTTGTAAAAACGCGCACTAAGTTGTCCCGATGTGGCGGTATCCAGCCATTCATAACCCTGTTGCCGATAGCGCTCGACAATTTTTATCGACGGCAGTCGCCACGGGTTGTAGCGTGCAGCGGAAGCCGCGACGTATCGTGCATTAACCGCCCGGATAAAGGGCGGCGAGGAAGAGGTCTTGCTGCCATGATGAGGAATTTGTAACAAATCCGCCGCTAACGCGCCTCTTTGCCATTTAATCAATTGCTTTTCCGCTTCAGACTCAATATCGCCGGTCAGCAAAACCCGATATTTGCCATCATCAATGCGTATCACGCATGAATCATTATTCTCTGCTCCGGCCACACGCGTTGTCGGCCATAACACGGTGAAGGTTAATCCCTGCCAGTTCCATACGTCCCCTTGCGAACAGGACGAACGCCCCGGCTGATTATAGGAACGGTAAACCGTGGCGGAGGGATAGGCCTGACGCACTTTCTCCAGTCCCCCAGCGTGATCCATATGGCCATGACTCAGAATGATTTTTTCCAGACTCAGTCCACGCCAGCGCAAATAAGGCAATATTTCTCTCGTTGCCATATCGCCCCCTGGCCACCGGCTTCCGGTATCGTACAGCACCGCTTTTCCATTACGCTCGATGACAATTGCCAGCCCATGCCCCACATCCAACATATCGACGCGCCAGTTGGCTGAATCATTTTTCATGCGGGACACCATAAGCAGCACGATCAACGCACCCAACGTGCCGGGATAGCTTTTCCACCATGCAAAACGCCAGACAGCCACCATCATCCAACCCGTCAGGCTGCCAATCAGCAAGGAGCCATCAAGATATACCCAGCCGCTCTGCAAATAAGAAAGCGGTACGAACACCGCGTTCAATGACCAGTCTCCCAGCCGCCACAACCAGTCACTCAAGGCAGGGAGCGACATCAGCGGTAGGGCCAGTAAAACAAGCGGCGTGGTAATAAATGAAACCACCGGCACCGCCCATAGATTGGCGGGCAGAGACATCAGGCTGAATCCGTGAAACAGCGCCAGCTGCAACGGCATCAGCAACAGGGTAATACCGGTTTGCAGATGTATCCAGCGTAACCAGAACCAGCGCGCTCGAGTCTGACAGCGCACAGGCAGCGGCGCCCATTGGAACCAGAAAATAAGCGCGGCCACAGCCAGACAGGAGAGCCAGAAACTATCGGACAACACGCTGATTGGATCGCATAGCAAAATCATTGCCACACACCATAACCAGACTTGCCACGGCGAACAGAGCACTCCGCTGATTTTCAACGCCAGCCAGACGGAAAGCGCCAATGCCGCCCTGACCGCAGGCGGATTGCCGCCCGCCAACCAGACATAGCCCCAGGCAATCAACACGCTGGTCAGCAATGGCAACCGATAACCGATCCAATGGACAGGCAAACCAAATTGTATCGCCCGCGCCAACAGCCAGCCGAATCCGGCGGCCAACGCAATATGCAGGCCGGAAATCGACATCAGATGCATGGTTCCGGTTTGCTGTAACCGGGCCTTGATTTTGGGATCGACGGTTTTCATTTCACCGAAGGCCAACGCCAGCAAAATAGCACGCCACGGCAACGTCGCCGTTTGCCGCTCCGCCTGCAAGATCACACGCTGGCGCATGTCGCATTCGGCCTCCATGATCCGCGCTGAGAGAATTTTCCCCGCCAACGGCTGGCGTTTCGCTATCTCCCAGCGTTGGCGATCGAATCCGCCTTCATTCAGTCGGCTATGAACAGGACGCAACTGCGCAGTGACCGCCCACCGTTGACCGCCGCACCAGTTACGCATAACGTTCGCCAGCGTGATCTGTGCATAAAGCGGAGGAAACACCCAGCGTTGATTCACCTTCTCCAACCTGACAAGCACCTGATTTTCATCAAACCCGGCAAAACTGACGCTGCTAATGGCGACCACGGCATCAACGGTTCCTTGCGCCAGTTGATCCACTTGCTTTAGCAACGTCTGGGCCGTTAAGCCAGCCCAACAGAAACTGAAAAGCGCAACGGCAATGACGGCGAACCAGCACGACTTGTTGTTTAACCAGACGATGCAAGACAGGCTTAACCCCGCCCATAATAGCTCGCTTGCCGGTAATGCCGGCAGGATCAGCAACGGTAAAACGCCGAGAATAGCGGCCATACTCAGGATACTCACCGATACGCGCTTCATTTACCCCCCACATCCCGGTTTGGGTTCCGACGGTTCTGCGATGCAGATATTTTTCAAAGCTTTTGATTTCAGGACATTCAATTTCAAAGCTTCTGATTTCAAAGCATCCAATTTCAAAAATCTGGCGCCGCAAAAACAGTGTGTTACAACCTTCACTCAGCGCCTAGCTCATCAGGGGATTATTGGAATCCATTACGCAGCCATTGTTGGTCGTTACAGTCAGTTGCAAACAGCGTGCAAAACGCGGTGCGTTTTTACACGGCGATCAGGAGGGATGACAATGGTGGATTTTGTGATACCAGCAAAAAGGGACCGCTTACGCGATCCCTTTAGCTAATGCAGTCCTGTCGGCAGACAGAACAAAGAGGAAGGATTATTTTACTTCGCCCATGGCTTTCAGTTTCCGGGACAATTCACGCCGTTCTTTCGACAAATCCGCATTTTTGATGATGTAATCATCAACACGATCTTCATAATCACCACGCATATTGGCGATAATGTTTTGTACGTCCTTAATGGTCATACCCGGTTTCAGATACTCACTCAGGTTATCTAGCAGTAAAACGCGCTTCTGGTTGTCACGGATTTTCTTTTCGTTATCAGCAATTTCACGTTGCAGTTTATTTTTGCGACGGAACATACGCACAAATTCCAGAACATCCTGGAAACACGGCTTAGTATCCTTATCCATTTCTTTACCCTTACTTAAGTCATACATAGATTCTTTATGCGTCCACCATACAGGTTAACCCCATAATCTTTCAAGTTACAGGTGGATTGCCGTCGATGACCGGCAGTTTGTTCCGCAACCGATTAATTACTGATAATACACAGCAATGCGCTGATTATGAACCTGCTCAATCACCACTTCAGTATCAAAAATATCCGCCAGGATCTCGGACATCATAATCTCTTCCGGTTTGCCGCTGTAGATAATCTGTCCTTGTCGCATGGCGATGATGTAATCAGAGTAAGCGGAAGCGAAATTGATGTCGTGAATAACCAGAACGACGGTTTTACTCAGTTCATCCGCGGCGCGACGAATTTGTTTCATCATTGCCACCGCATGCTTCATATCCAGATTGTTCAGCGGTTCGTCCAACAGGACATATTCGGTATCCTGACACAACACCATTGCTACATAAGCGCGCTGACGCTGGCCGCCGGAAAGTTCATCCAAAAAACGATCTTTCAATTCGGACAGGTTAAGAAACGCTAATGCCGCGGCGATGCGTTTATGGTCATCCGTATTCAGACGCCCTTTGGTATAAGGATAGCGCCCAAACCCGACCAGTTCCTCAACCGTTAACCGACTGGCGAACTGGTTTTCCTGTCGCAACACGGACAGACAGGCCGCCAGTTTATCGCTCGGCGTGGTCGACACATCCATGCCGTTGACGCTGACTCGCCCCTGATCGGCGTCTAACAGACGGCTGACGATAGATAACAACGTCGATTTCCCGGCACCATTCGGGCCAATAATCGACGTGACGCCACCTCGCGGGATGGTCGCGGTGACGTTTTTCAATATCGCCGCCTTGTTGTAAGTTTTGGTGACATTGTCGATTTCAATCACACGGAAACCTTTTTAAGTAACAATAAGATAAACAAAGATCCCCCGATAAACTCAATGACGACGGACAACGCGCCCGCCATATTGAGCAGATGTTCCAGAACCAGTTGTCCCCCCACCAGCGCGATCACCGCCAACAGAAAAGCCCCCGTCAGCAAAAGGCGATGCTGGCCGGAACCCAGCACCAGATACGCCAGATTTGCGACCATAAAACCGAGGAAGGTGAGCGGCCCTACCAGCGCGGTTGATATCGCCACCAGGACGGACACCAGCAGCAGGATGATCGTTACGCTGCGTTTATAGTCCATCCCCAGATTGATGGCCGTATTACGCCCCAGGGCCAAGACATCAAAACGAAAACGCATACGCCAAATAACCAGAGCGACCAGCACGGTGATAATCGCGGACAGCGCAATCAATTCAGGCGCCGCACGGGTAAAGGTGGCGAACATCCGGCCTTGCACAACGGCGAACTCGCTGGGAGTCAGTAAGCGTTGCATCAGATTCGACATACTGCGGAACAACGTGCCGCAGATGATCCCAACCAACAGCACCAGATGAAGATTGTCACGGCTGCCGGTAAATAACCAGCGATACAGGATCGCGGCAAACAGAACCAACAACACAGTTTCGAAAACAAACTTGCCCGCGATCCCCAGCCCAGGTATGCCGCCGCTGCCGAATATAAAAACCAACACCATTTGAATGAGGATAAACAACATCTCAAATCCCATGATCGAGGGAGTCAATACGCGGTTGTTGGTGACGGTTTGAAACAATACTGTCGAGGCACTGGCGGCAAAGGCGACCAGCAACATGGTGGATAATATCAACCCGCGATGCACCATAATGTATCGCAGGTTGCTGCCGAGGTTGATGGTCATAAATATCACGATCAACACCAGTGATATTCCCGCCAGCCATATCAGCCGCTGGCGGGGAGGCTGACCGGCTCGCCCTGCGCCGACTACAGCCGGCATCGAGGTGTTACGTTCATTAACCGACATGGCGTTTTTGGCTTAACAATAAAAGAAGGAAAACAGTGGCGCCGATAATGCCAAGGATCACGCTCACAGGAATTTCAAATGGATAGCGAATTACCCGGCTGATGATGTCGCAGAACAACACCAAACCACCGCCCAGCAGACACACCCAGGGAATGGTTTTACGCACGTTATCGCCGAGCGACATGCTGATTAGATTAGGCACGATAAGGCCGAGGAAAGGCAGATTGCCGACCACTACCACCACCACGCCACTGATAACCGCGATAATGGATAACCCCATCACCATCACCTGCCGGTAGTTGAGCCCGACGTTAACAGAAAATTCGCGTCCCATGCCCGCCACGGTAAAACGATCGGCAACCCAGCAGGCGAGCAGCGTCAGCAGTCCGACCAACCAGAGCAATTCATAACGTCCTTGCAGTACACCGGAGAAATCCCCGGCCTCCCAACTGCCCAATGCCTGCAACAGATCAAAATGCATGGCGCCGAAGGTCGTGATCGCGTTAATCACCGCCCCCAGCATAATGCCCACCAACGGCACAACCAGTGCCGATTTAAGCACACCACCCGTCGCAGCAACATCATGAACAGCAAGGTGCCGCCCAGGGCAAACAAACTGGCGACGGTCATTTTAAGCAAAATAGACGCACCCGGCGCCAGCAGCATGACAACCAGCAATCCCAGACCGGCGGACTGCGTTGTGCCCGCCAGAGAGGGCTCAACAAAACGGTTCTGGGTCAGTAACTGCATAATCAGACCGGCCACGCTCATGGCGCTACCGGCCAGAAGCAAGGCCAGAGTACGCGGCACACGGCTGATAAAGAAAATATCGCGCATTGCCGGATCGGACCAGAGCGCCAGGAGGTTCACACGCCCCGCGCCGATGAACAGGCTGATGACGATCATAGCGACCAGCAAACAGATGCCAAGCGAAAAGTAGAGAGGTTTCATTATCCTGCCGCAACCTACGGTTATTTTTTATCCAATGCGTCGTTCACATCACGTACCAGCGCCTGATAACTTTGCAAACCGCCGGCAATATAAAGCGAAGAGGAATCAAGGTAGATAACACGGTTGTTCCGCCAGGCGGCCGTTTTATAGATCAGCGGATTATCCAGTACCTGTAATGCCGACTCGCTGCCGGTACGACCAATCGCGCTGTCGCGATCCAGTACGAATAACCACTCAGGATTGACGCTCAGCAGGAACTCCGACGTCACCACATTGCCGTGACGTCCGGCCTCAGGAAACTCGGTTGCGGGTTTAAATCCCAACTCATCGAAAACAAAGCCGAAACGGGATTTCGGGCCATAGGCGGACATTTTTCCGCCTGTCACCATCAGCACCAGCGCACTGCCTGCGTTAGCGGCTTTTTCACGGGTCTGGGCGATATTCTGCTTGAAGTCCGCCAGTTGTTTTTTGGCTTCATCTTCTTTGCCAAAAATGGTTCCCAATTGTTCGATACGCTGGGAAAAGCTGGTCATAAACTGACTTTCATCAACATCCATGGAAATGGTCGGCGCAATAGCGCTCAATTTATCGTAAGCATCGCGGGTACGTCCGCCAGCGATAATCAGATCAGGCTTGGCGCTGCTGATTGCCTCGTAATTCGGTTCGAATAACGTACCGGCGTCGAAGTACTCATTACCACTATATTTGGCAAGAAACGGGGGTAAACGCGTACCGTTCTTCGGTACGCCAGCAACATTCACATTCAGCGCATCCAATGTATCCAGAACAGCCGGATCGAAAACAATAACTTTCTCAGGCTGTTGCGGCACCTGCGTCATCCCCTGAGCGTGCTCAATGCTGATCGTTTGCGTTGCTTCACCGGGGGCGGAAGTTTGATCGCACCCAGTCAGCGCCAATATGGACGCTAATAGTGTTGTTTTCATCGCAATCGCTACGTTCACCCGCTCACTCATCTGCTGTCGCTGCGTTTTGCCTGAGACGGCCTCAAGCAATAAAGAATTTCATTATCATTCGCATTAAGAGGAAAAAGTGTAACCGAATGCGAGTATGGATGACTAGCAATTAAGGGATGAGCAAAAGTGAGCGACATCAGGAAAGTGCGCTTGCGCGCGTTATTCAGTGTTATTCTTAGTGCCTGTTATCCGTTTCCGCCTGAGAGCGATCATTTAATCAAACGCAAATATGGCCGATAAAACGCAACCCACATTTTTCATTCACGACTATGAGACGTTCGGTAAACATCCCGCGCGCGATCGTCCCGCACAGTTTGCCGGTATCCGTACTGATATGGATTTCAATATCATCGATGAACCCCTGGTTATTTATTGCAAACCGACCGATGACTATCTGCCTGACCCCGAAGCGGTGATGATCACCGGGATAACCCCCCAGTTGGCCATCTCCAAAGGCATCAATGAAGCCGAGTTTGCACGCCATATTCACGATGCTTTCAGCGTACCTGGCACCTGTATCATGGGATACAACAATATCCGGTTTGATGATGAAGTCAGCCGCAATATTTTTTACCGCAACTTCTATGATCCCTATGCCTACAGTTGGCAAAACGGCAATTCCCGCTGGGATTTACTGGATGCGTTGCGCGCCTGCTATGCGCTGCGTCCAGAGGGCATTGTCTGGCCTGAAAATGACGCAGGGTTGCCCAGCTTCAAACTGGAGCATCTGACCACCACCAATGGCGTCGCGCACGAACATGCCCATGATGCGATGTCCGATGTCTACGCTACTATCGCCATGGCGAAATTGTTGAAACAAGCGCAACCCAAACTGTTTGATTATCTATTCCAGTTACGCAATAAGAATAAAGTCAGCCAGCTTATCGATGTGCCGCAAATGAAGCCGCTGGTGCATGTTTCCGGTATGTTCGGCGCGGCACGAGGCAACACCAGTTGGGTCGCGCCGCTCGCCTGGCACCCGGACAACCGCAACGCGGTGATTGTGTGCGATCTGGCTGGCGATATGACGCCGCTGCTAACCCTGGATGCCGATGCATTGCGCGAACGATTGTATACGCCTCGCGATCAGTTAACTCCAGACCAAAGCCAGGCGCCGCTCAAACTGGTTCATATCAATAAATGCCCGGTTCTGGCACCCGCCAGCGCCTTGCGTCCAGAAGATGCGGCGCGGCTGGGGATTGATCGCCAGCGCAGTCTGGATAACCTGGCGTTGCTGCGCCAGAACTCGCAGGTCAGAGAAAAAGCCGTCGAACTGTTTACTCAATCCTCACCGTTCCCTGCGCTTAGTGACGTTGACCTCAGGTTGTACGATGGGTTTTTCGGCGATGCGGATCGTATGTCCATGAAAATTATTCTGGAAACGGCGCCGCAAAATCTCCCGGCGTTAGATCTCAAATTTGTCGATGATCGTCTGGAACCACTATTGTTCCGCTATCGGGCGCGCAATTTTCCCCAAACACTGGATGATGGTGAACAACAGCGCTGGTTACAGCATCGGAAATCTGTATTTACCGCTGAACGCTTACAGGAATACATTGTGCAACTAGAGGCGCTTTATCAACGTTATGAAGGTGATAAACCCAAAACAGCCCTGATCAAGGCCCTCTTTACCTATGCGCAGACACTGACCAGTTGACTCGCCGCCATAAAAAAAGCGGAGAATGATGCTCCGCTTAATTATTTCGCTGTTGAAAGTCTATGCCGTAAAGGTTGCGGCTAAAAAATCACATTTCCTGAAACTTTCTTTTTTTCTCATTCTGCAATCTTTCGAGCTCAAAAATGACCTGTTGCAAATCACGCTCTTGTGCGGCGGATAAGGCAGGAAATTTAAAGCTCAGACGCTGGGTCAGTTTGATTTCGCCTTTATTATCGACAACCTTCACCGCCGACTGGCTGATAAACTGTAAATCAACACAGAAAAAGCCATATTCGTCGAGATCCATTTCAACCTGCTCGATAATATCGCCCGGATTCAACAACATCGATGTATCCCGATCGGTATATAAACTCAGCCCCCCTAAAGACAAATCTTTGATCGTGAATTGAAAATTAGTTTCATCCGGCAATTCCCCGCGACACATCAACGGCGGCCACAATGGTGTGTTGATGCGAAAATAGGTTCTGCGTTGGATCAGATAAAGTTGCTCAGGAATGGATGCCGTAAATGCCGGTAATCCCTGAAAATCGATAGTGCGGCCAATTTCCGTCTGAAACTCGACCTTGGCGCCGGCGGGTTCGGCGACAAACGACAATAAACCGGCATACAACGCCCGACTGTTCTCATGCTCTACCCCGCCCAGGTCAAAAACGAAAATATCACTATCGGCCATGACATCAAGAATTTTACTGATGAATTGACCATGTTCATGATGAACCATTACGGTCGTGTCATTCTTCTTCAACTCACGCAGCGTTGCACAGATAGCCAGTTTATTGCGTTTAACAAACTGCTCTTTTAGGTTTTCATCCACCGTTCTCATCCCCACCATCAATGGTTTTATTGCCGCATATTTAATGAAACATATGATACAAACCGGTTTAAACGCTATCGACACATCTCCCTTGCAACTTTAGAAGAATTAAGCAGAAAAGCATTTAAACGCTCGAATATCCGGCACTGCCTGACTAATTCAGCGGCATCGTCATCGGATCGGGATATTGATATTCAAACCCAAGTTCACGACAAATGCGCTGTCCGTCCACCAAACGTCCCGGCGTATCGTCGCTTTCCGTTACAAACTGCGGCGGCGCCAGATTAAGTTTGCGCGCCTGATCGGGATAATAATCCTGTCTGGCGGGATGTTCCGGCGCACAGAGGTTATAGAGGTGTCCGCCGTGTGGCCGTTTCAGCAGCAGTTGAATTGCCGACATCACATCTTCCTGATGCACCAGATTCACACCATGAGCGCCATCGCGTAATGCCGTTTTCCCTGCCAGAAAACGCCCCGGATGACGCTCACCGCCAACCAATCCCGCCAAACGCAGAATATCAACGGCGGTATCCGGCAGATGCTGCAACCATTGCTCAAGCGATACCAGCACTTTCCCCGCGCGGGTGATCGGGTTTAACGGCGAATTTTCTTTTACCATTCCCACGCTACCGCCATAAACGGACGTTGAACTGGTGAAAATAATACGCGGTACATGAAAAACGCGCGCGGTATTGACCAGTTGCTGCACAGCCTGCGCATAACCTTCTCCGCTTTGTGCCGTGCGGCTGACGGGTAGCGTGATAATGAGCACGTCCACCTGCAATAGGGCGTTGAGCTCATCGGTATTGCATTGCAGTTCGGGGGTAAGTTTGAGCAGATAACATTCGATACCGCTCATCCGGGCCGCCTCCACGCCATCAATCGTCGTTTTACTACCGACAACCTGATAGCCCTGTCCATTGAGCGCCAACGCCAGCGGCATTCCCAACCACCCCAATCCGATAATCGCCACTTTTTTCATTGTCCGCTCCACCTCGACCTTCATCTCGCCATCCTGCGCACTAACAACCATAATCCCACGCTTCATCGCGCATTCAATAAAAACCCGCAATGATTAAAAAACAGTTGCGTGCAGGCCGGTACATGGTTTAGGTTATTCGGCAGGTAGTATTACTTCAGTATAACCAAGAGACATTTTATGACACGCGTTCTGTTTAACCACCATCATCACCATCATCCTGACTAGTCTTTCAGGCGGTTGGTGCTGGAAGACATTAAGATCTTCCAGTGGCGCAGAACGAAAAGAGAGCCCTCGGAAGATCACTTCCGAGGGTTTTTTTATTGTTGGCCCATGTATTTGAAAATAGTACTTAATTTGACAGGTTAATGAGGTTTCCATGCTGGATAAAACACGTTTACGGATAGCAATGCAAAAGTCAGGTCGTTTGAGTGATGATTCACGCGAACTGTTGGCTCGTTGTGGTATTAAAATCAATTTACATCAACAACGTCTTATCGCTTTTGCTGAAAATATGCCGATTGATATTCTGCGCGTCCGCGATGATGATATCCCCGGTCTGGTTATGGATGGTGTGGTCGATTTGGGGATTATCGGCGAAAACGTTCTGGAAGAGGAACTGCTCAACCGCCGTGCTCAGGGCGAAGATCCGCGCTACTTTACCCTGCGTCGTCTGGATTTCGGCGGTTGCCGTTTGTCTCTGGCGATGGCGCTGGATGAAGAGTACACCGGAACGCAATGTCTGCAAAACAAACGCATCGCCACGTCCTACCCTCACCTGCTCAAACAATATCTCGATCGTCAATCCGTCAATTTCAAATCCTGCCTGTTGAATGGTTCGGTTGAAGTGGCCCCACGCGCCGGATTAGCAGATGCCATCTGCGATCTGGTTTCCACTGGCGCCACACTGGAAGCCAATGGCCTACGTGAAGTCGAGGTTATCTATCGTTCCAAAGCCTGCCTGATCCAGCGTGATGGCGAAATGCCCGCCGATAAACAGGAGTTGATTGATAAATTGCTGACGCGGATGCAGGGCGTTATTCAGGCGCGTGAATCAAAATATATTATGTTGCACGCGCCCAGCGAGCGTCTGGAAGAAGTTATTGCATTATTGCCGGGCGCTGAACGCCCAACCCTGCTGCCGCTGGCTGGCGATCAAAGCCGCGTCGCCATGCATATGGTCAGCAGCGAAACCCTGTTCTGGGAAACCATGGAAAAACTCAAATCGCTAGGCGCCAGTTCCATTCTGGTATTGCCAATTGAAAAAATGATGGAGTGATGTCGATGCCTAACAACACGACCAATGTCAGCACCACCGGCAACTTCAATACGATCATTGACTGGCAGCGCTGCTCGATTGAAGAGCAACGTCAGCTACTGACGCGTCCGGCTATCTCCGCTTCAGACCGCATCACCGCTACCGTTAACGACATACTCGCCAGGGTGAAAAGCCAGGGCGACCGCGCACTACGCGACTATAGCGCGCAATTCGATAAGGTTCAGATTGACGCTATTCGCGTCACCGCGGCGGAAATCGACGCCGCGGCAGCACGCCTGAACGAAGAGGTGAAACAGGCGATGTCGGTGGCCGTGCGCAATATCGAAACCTTTCATAATGCGCAGAAACTGTCGGTTGTCGATATTGAAACGCAGCCCGGCGTGCGTTGCCAGCAACTGACTCGTCCGATAGCGACCGTGGGTTTATATATTCCGGGGGGCTCCGCCCCTCTGCCGTCAACGGTACTCATGCTGGGGACACCGGCACGTATCGCCGGTTGCCGACGCGTCGTTCTGTGTTCGCCGCCGCCGATCGCCGATGAGATCCTATATGCCGCGCAATTATGTGGAATTCAGGAAGTGTTCCAGCTTGGCGGCGCGCAAGCGATCGCAGCCATGGCTTTCGGCACCGAAAGCGTACCTAAAGTGGACAAAATATTTGGTCCGGGGAACGCGTATGTCACGGAGGCCAAACGTCAGGTAAGCCAACAACTCGATGGCGCGGCGATTGATATGCCGGCTGGCCCGTCTGAAGTACTGGTGATCGCCGATAGCGGCGCGACGCCGGCGTTTGTGGCGTCGGATTTGCTCTCTCAGGCGGAACATGGCCCGGACTCACAGGTTATTTTGCTGACACCGGATGCGGCCATGGCCAAAGCCGTGACCGATGCGGTGGAACAACAGCTTACCTCTCTTTCCCGCGCCGACATCGCTCGTCAGGCGTTGACCGGCAGCCGGGTGATTGTGACTCGTGATCTGGCGCAATGTATTGAGATCAGCAACCAATATGGCCCGGAACACCTGATCATCCAGACGCGTGATGCGGAATCGCTGGTTGAGCGCATTACCAGCGCCGGTTCGGTGTTTCTTGGCGACTGGTCGCCGGAATCCGCGGGCGACTATGCCTCAGGCACCAACCATGTATTGCCTACCTACGGTTACACCTCGACCTATTCCAGCCTGGGACTGGCGGATTTCCAGAAGCGCATGACTGTGCAACAACTTACGCCGCAGGGCCTGCTGCAACTGGCGCCGACCATTGAAACACTGGCGCAAGCTGAACAACTTACCGCCCACAAAAACGCCGTTACTCTGCGTGTCGCCGCCCTGAAGGAGCAAGCATGAGCATTGAAGAACTGGCCCGGGCCAATGTCCGCGCCCTGACGCCTTATCAATCGGCACGTCGTCTGGGCGGTAATGGCGATGTCTGGCTGAATGCCAACGAGTACCCGCAGGCCCCGGAATTTCAACTGACCTTACAGACGCTGAACCGCTACCCTGAATGTCAGCCCGCGAGCGTGATAAAGCGTTATGCGGATTATGCAGGCGTACAATCAGAGCAGGTTTTGGTCAGCCGCGGCGCCGATGAAGGGATCGAACTGTTGATCCGCGCGTTCTGCGAACCCGGCAAAGACGCCATTATGTTCTGCCCCCCGACTTATGGCATGTACGCCGTCAGTGCGGAAACCTTTGGCGTTGAGCGCCGTAACGTCGACAGCAAGCCTGACTGGCAGTTGGATCTGGACGCCATTGCCGCACAACTGGACGGCGTAAAAGTCATCTATGTGTGCAGCCCGAACAACCCGACCGGCAATCTGGTTCCGCAGGAAGACCTGCGTCAGCTTCTCTCGCTGGCGCAAGGCAAGGCGCTGGTGGTTATCGATGAGGCTTACATTGAGTTCAGTCCGCAGGCCACCACCGCTGGCTGGCTGGAGGACTATCCGCATCTGGTTATTTTGCGAACCTTATCGAAGGCCTTTTCTCTCGCGGGCCTGCGCTGCGGTTTTACGCTGGCTAACGCCGAGGTCATCCAGTTACTGCTGAAGGTTATCGCCCCTTACCCGCTCTCCACGCCGGTCGCCGATATCGCCGCACAAGCATTAAGCCAGGAGGGGATCGCCAAAATGAAGGCGCGGGTGGCGGAAATCACGGAGAACCGGGTATGGCTTAGCCAGGCGCTGACAGACATTGCGTGTGTGGAAAATGTCTATCCCAGCGAAAGCAATTATCTGCTGGTTCGTTTTACCGCCTCGTCCTTTGTTTTCAAAACGCTTTGGGATCAAGGCATTATCCTGCGGGATCAAAATAAGCAACCCGGACTTGCCGGTTGCTTGCGTATCACTATCGGCAACCGTTATGAATGTGAGCGTGTGATCAGCGCGTTACAATCATTACCGGGCATCAACGTATAATCTTAAGGAGCCAATGTGGGCCAGAAATACCTCTTTATCGACCGTGATGGAACCTTGATCGCTGAACCGCCTGAGGATTTTCAGGTTGACCGACTGGATAAACTGGCGTTGGAACCGGATGTCATTCCATCGCTGCTGGCGTTGCAGAAAGCAGGCTATAAGCTGGTGATGATCACCAATCAGGACGGGCTGGGCACCGCCAGTTTCCCGCAGGAAACATTCGATCCGCCGCACAATCTCATGATGCAGATCCTGACGTCTCAAGGGATTCGCTTTGGCGAGATCCTGATTTGCCCTCACCTGCCGGCGGACAATTGCGCCTGCCGTAAACCCAAAACCGCGTTGGTGACGGCCTATCTGCAAGATGGCGTACTGGATCGGGCGAACAGCTATGTCATCGGGGATCGCGAAACCGATCTGCAACTGGCGCAAAACATGAGCATCACCGGATTACGTTATCAACGTGAAACGCTTAACTGGGCGGAAATCGCCCGCCAACTGACCAAACGTAATCGTCACGCGCATGTCAATCGCGTGACGCGTGAAACGGCTATTGACGTTAATGTCTGGCTGGATCAGGAAGGCAACAGCAAAATCAATACCGGCGTCGGCTTCTTCGATCACATGTTGGATCAAATCGCCACCCACGGCGGTTTCCGTATGCAAATCGAAGTCAAAGGCGATCTGTATATTGACGATCACCACACGGTGGAAGATACCGGCTTGGCGCTGGGTGAAGCGCTGAACAAGGCGCTGGGCGACAAACGCGGGATTGGCCGTTTTGGTTTCGTGCTGCCGATGGATGAATGCCTGGCCCGCTGTGCGCTGGATATCTCCGGGCGTCCGCATCTGGAATATAAAGCCGAGTTCAGCTACCAGCGCGTGGGTGATTTGAGCACGGAAATGGTGGAACACTTCTTCCGCTCACTGTCTTACGCTATGGCCTGTACCCTGCACTTGAAAACCAAAGGCCGTAACGACCACCACCGGGTGGAAAGTCTGTTCAAAGTGTTTGGCCGTGCGTTGCGTCAGGCCATTCGGGTTGAAGGCGATATGTTGCCGAGTTCTAAAGGGGTGCTGTAATGAAGGTCGTCATTCTGGATACCGGTTGCGCCAACCTCTCTTCTGTAACCTATGCCGTACAACGGCTTGGTTACGATCCGGTAGTCAGCCTCGAAGCCGAGATCGTGCTACAGGCCGATAAACTGTTTCTCCCTGGCGTCGGCACTGCGCAGGCGGCGATGGATCAGTTGCGGGAACGCAATCTGATCGATCTTATCAAAGCCTGTACTCAACCGGTGCTCGGCATTTGTCTCGGAATGCAATTGCTCGGTTCGTCCAGCGACGAAAGCGGCGGGATTGAGACGCTGGGCATTGTTGACGCGCCGGTAAAGCGCATGCTTGACCGTGGACTGCCGCTGCCCCATACGGGCTGGAATCAGGTAACGCCGCAGGCGGGCCACCGCTTATTCCGCGATATTGATGACGATGCCTATTTCTATTTCGTGCACGGCTACGCTATGCCGGTGTGCGCCAATACCATCGCGCAGACCAACTACGGCGAAGCATTCACCGCCGCGGTGGAAAAGGATAATTTCTTTGGCGTCCAGTTCCACCCTGAGCGTTCCGGCGCCGCTGGCGCGCAGTTGCTGAAAAACTTTCTGGAGATGTAGATCGTCATGATTATTCCCGCATTGGATCTGATTGACGGACAGGTTGTCCGTTTACATCAAGGCGATTATGGTCAGCAGCGTCAGTATGGCAGCGATCCGTTGCCGCGCTTGCAGGATTATCAGCAGCAAGGGGCGCAGGTTTTACATCTGGTCGATTTAACCGGCGCCAAAGATCCCGCCGCGCGCCAGACCCCGCTGCTTAAAAAACTGTTGTCGGGCGTCAGTGTCCCGGTACAAGTCGGCGGCGGTATTCGCACTGAACAAGACGTTGAAGCACTGCTGGAAGCCGGCGCCAGCCGGGTGGTGATTGGCTCCACCGCCGTTAAAGAACCGGCTCGCGTACAGCAGTGGTTCACTCGCTATGGCGCTGAAGCATTGGTTCTCGCCTTAGATGTGCGTATTGATGCCAACGGCGTTAAACAGGTGGCAATCAGCGGATGGCAGGAAAATTCAAATACGACGCTTGAGCAAATCGTTGAACAGTATCTGCCTTTCGGATTGAAGCATGTGCTGTGTACCGATATTTCCCGCGACGGCACCCTGAGCGGTTCGAATGTTGATCTCTATCGTGAAATCAGCCAGCGCTTCCCGCAAGTGGCTTTCCAGGCTTCCGGCGGCATCGGCAACCTGACGGATATCGCTAATCTGCGCGATAGCGGCGTACAAGGGGTGATTATCGGGCGGGCGCTGTTGGAAGGTAAATTTAACGTAGCGGAGGCTATTTCATGCTGGCAAAACGAATAATTCCTTGTCTGGACGTGCGTGACGGACAGGTTGTCAAAGGCGTACAATTTCGCAACCATGAAATCATCGGCGATATCGTGCCACTGGCGCAGCGTTATGCTCAGGAAGGCGCGGATGAACTGGTGTTTTACGATATCACCGCCTCCTCTGATGGTCGTGTGGTCGATAAAAGCTGGGTTTCCCGCGTGGCGGAAGTGATCGATATTCCTTTCTGTGTCGCAGGCGGCATTAAAAGCGTTGAAGAAGCGGGACAAATTCTCTCTTTCGGCGCAGATAAAATCTCCATCAATTCGCCCGCACTGGCCGATCCTGAGTTAATTACCCGATTGGCCGATCGTTACGGCGTACAATGTATCGTGGTCGGGATTGATACCTGGCATGACACCGCAACGGGCCGTTATCACGTCAATCAATACACCGGCGACGAAACACGCACCAAAGTCACGACCTGGGAAACGCTGGACTGGGTTGAAGAAGTACAAAAACGCGGCGCGGGCGAGATTGTCCTGAATATGATGAATCAGGATGGCGTGCGCAATGGCTACGATTTGTGCCAACTGAATTTAGTCCGCGATATTTGTCACGTTCCGCTCATCGCTTCCGGCGGCGCGGGTACGATGGAACATTTTCTGGACGCGTTCCAGACCGCGCACGTTGACGGCGTGCTGGCCGCCTCCGTGTTTCACAAGCAGATCATTAATATTGCTGAACTGAAACAATTTCTTAAGCAACAAGGCGTGGAGATACGGGTGTGTTAAGTGCAGAACCTAAGTTAACTGAGAAAGAAAGAAGCCAACTCGATTGGCGAAAAACGGATGGCATGTTGCCTGTCGTCGTACAGCATGCGGTTTCCGGTGAAGTCTTGATGCTGGGCTACATGAATCAGGACGCGCTGAAAGCGACTGAAGAAAGCGGCAAAGTGACATTCTTTTCACGCACCAAACAACGGCTATGGACCAAAGGCGAATCTTCCGGCAATTTTCTGAACGTGGTTTCTATCACGCCCGATTGCGATAACGATACCTTGCTGATTCTGGCGAATCCTATCGGGCCGACCTGTCATCTGGGCAGCAGCAGCTGTTTTTCACCTGCCGCCAGCGACTGGACATTCCTCTATCAGTTAGAGCAGTTACTTGCCGAGCGTAAGCATGCGGACCCAACCAGTTCTTACACCGCCCGTTTATATGCCAGCGGCACTAAACGCATTGCGCAGAAAGTGGGCGAGGAAGGTCTTGAAACCGCGCTGGCCGCAGCCGTGCATGATCGCGACGAGTTAACCAATGAAGCCGCCGATCTGATGTACCATCTGTTGGTGTTGTTGCAGGATCAGAACCTGGATCTGGCAACCATCATCAATTGTCTGAAAGCACGCCATAACAACAAGTAATCCTGCCGCACAAAAACAACAAAGGCACCCCCGAAGGTGCCTTTTTGCGTAATACAGCATGCGGTATTAACCGTATATATTAGCGCGGTCGCGCAGTTCCTTGCCAGGCTTGAAGTGAGGGACGTATTTACCTTCCAACTCAACTTTTTCACCCGTTTTGGGATTACGACCAACACGCGGAGCACGGTAGTGAAGTGAAAAACTGCCGAACCCACGGATCTCAATCCGATCACCTTCAGCCAATGTAGTGGCCATCTGTTCGAGCATCTCTTTCACTGCATCCTCAACCACTTTGGCTGGGATATGAGATTGCTGTCCAGCAAGTCTTTCAATAAGTTCAGACTTGGTCATAGTTCCTCCAAGTACATGGTTATAAATAACCATGATAACTTACTACCGTTCCAAGAATGAGCAACCAATGTTGCTCATTCCACCGTTATTACTCGCCTTTTGCTGCTTTGAACGCTTCTGCCATCGCGTTAGAGAAATTGCCTTCTTCTTGCTTGGTATTGTTCACCGTCTCAATGGCATCTTTCTCGTCGGCTTCGTCTTTAGCACGAACAGACAGGCTGACAACACGGTTCTTACGATCCACACCGGTGTATTTCGCTTCAACGCTATCGCCAACGTTCAGCACCAGCGTTGCGTCTTCAACGCGGTCACGTGAAGCTTCAGAAGCACGCAGATAGCCTTCAACGCCGTCCGCTAATTCAACTGTAGCACCTTTGGCGTCAACTGCAGTAACTTTACCAGTAACAATAGCGCCTTTCTTGTTGACAGACAGGTAGTTATTGAACGGGTCTTCAGCCAGTTGTTTCACGCCCAGGGAAATACGTTCGCGTTCTGCATCAACCTGCAACACGACAGCGGCGATTTCATCGCCTTTCTTGTATTCGCGAACGGCTTCTTCGCCAGCCACGTTCCAGGAGATGTCGGACAGGTGAACCAGACCGTCGATGCCGCCATCCAGACCGATGAAGATGCCGAAATCAGTAATGGACTTGATCTTGCCTTCAACGCGGTCGCCTTTGTTGTGGGTTTCAGCGAATTGCTGCCACGGGTTGGCTTTGCATTGTTTCAGACCCAGGGAGATACGACGACGCTCTTCGTCAATATCCAGAACCATAACTTCCACTACATCGCCGACATTAACCACTTTGGACGGATGAATGTTTTTGTTGGTCCAATCCATTTCGGATACGTGCACCAGACCTTCAACGCCTTCTTCGATTTCAACGAAGCAGCCGTAATCAGTCAGGTTGGTCACGCGGCCAGTCAGACGCGTGCTTTCCGGGTAACGCTTAGCGATAGCGACCCATGGATCTTCGCCCAGTTGTTTCAGGCCCAGGGACACACGAGTACGCTCGCGGTCGAATTTCAGCACTTTAACCGTGATTTCATCGCCCACATTGACGATTTCGCTCGGATGTTTAACACGTTTCCATGCCATATCAGTGATATGCAGCAAGCCGTCAACGCCACCCAGATCAACGAATGCACCGTAGTCAGTGAGGTTCTTGACGATACCTTTAACTTCCATGCCTTCTTGCAGGTTTTCCAGCAGTTGATCGCGTTCAGCGCTGTTTTCAGATTCAATAACCGCACGGCGGGAAACCACAACGTTGTTGCGTTTCTGATCCAGCTTGATCACTTTGAACTCAAGCTCTTTGCCTTCCAGATGCAGCGTGTCACGAACCGGACGAACGTCTACCAGAGAGCCTGGCAGGAATGCACGAATACCGTTGAGCTCAACCGTGAAACCGCCTTTGACTTTACCGTTGATCACACCGGTAACCGTCGCTGCTTCTTCGTAAGCTTTTTCCAGCATCAGCCATGCTTCATGACGTTTAGCTTTCTCACGAGACAGCAGCGTTTCACCAAAGCCGTCTTCAACAGCGTCCAGCGCGACGTCTACTTCATCGCCAACCTGAATTTCCAGTTCGCCCTGCGCGTTTTTAAATTGCTCCACCGGAATGGCGGATTCAGATTTCAGACCGGCGTCAACCAGTACGACATCTTTATCAATAGCAACCACAACACCGCGAACGATGGAACCAGGCCGGGTTTCGATTTCTTTCAGGGATTCTTCAAAGAGTTGAGCAAAAGATTCAGTCATGTTGATAATCTTAGGAGTCTTCAATTTAACGTCCATCTGGCATCCTGCTCGATGGGGTTGTTTAACATGCCCCGCTGTGCATCCTTACAGCGAGGTAAAAATTCGGGTGGTTGCGATCGCTACGCTAAAATTTCGCGGGCATAAGCCAGCGCACGCGCAATCACTTCATCGATCGTCATTTCCGTCGAATCCAGCACTAATGCATTAGCGGCTGGCACTAAAGGCGCGACGGCCCGATTACGGTCACGATCATCCCGTTCCCTTATCTCGGATAAAAGACGCTCAAAGTTAACACTAAAGCCCTTCTCCTGCAACTGTAGCATGCGACGTTGCGCACGCTCCTGCGCGCTGGCATCCAGGAAAATCTTCACCGGCGCGTCCGGGAACACCACGGTTCCCATATCACGGCCATCCGCAATCAGCCCCGGCGCTTCACGAAAAGCCCGCTGCCGCCGCAACAATGCTTCTCGAACCCGGGGGAGCGCCGCGGCTTGAGAAGCCGTATTGCCGACGGTTTCAGTGCGGATTTCATTGCTGACATCCTCACCTTCCAAAATCACTTTCAACTGCCCGTTTTCCGCCATAAAACGCACATCCAGGTGAGATGCCAACGGCACCAGCGCCTCTTCCGACTGAATATCTACGTGATGGTGTAACGCCGCCGAAGCCAGTACGCGGTAAATTGCGCCCGAATCCAGCAAATTCCACTGTAAAGCTTCTGCCAGCGCTTTGCACAACGTACCTTTGCCTGCGCCACTCGGTCCGTCAACCGTAATCACCGGTGCAGTCACCGCCATTATTCTCTCCTTTACACTGGGAAATCCCGTTGATGCCGTTTAAGGCATTACGGTGCTTCATTATACGCATCAATAGCGAGAAAGGTTACATTGACGGGGAAAAATAAGACCACGCCTAATCAGTACCGATCAGGCGCAGGGGGGAAATCCGGCAACACAAGGAAAGCGTTACGCCGGTTGGCTCAAACGAGCCAGTTGTTCGAAGTAGTCCGGGAATGTCTTGGCGGTGCATTTCGGGTCCAGAATGGTGACTGGCGTATCGGACAACGCAACCAGTGAAAAGCACATTGCCATCCGATGATCGTTATGCGTCCCGATTTCCACACGCTTCAGCACGGCGGGTGGAGTAATGCGGATATAATCATCACCCTCTTCCACCTCGGCGCCAAGTTTGCGCAATTCAGTCGCCATGGCCGTCAGGCGATCCGTCTCTTTTACCCGCCAGTTGTAAATATTGCGCAGCGTGGTGGCGCCGCCCTGAGCAAACAACGCGGTTGTCGCGATAGTCATGGCGGCATCCGGAATATGGTTCATATCCATATCAATGGCATGAAGTTCACCACGCTGACATTCGATATAGTCGTCGCCCCAACGGATATGCGCGCCCATTTTTTCCAGCACATCGGCAAAGCGAATATCCCCTTGCACGCTGTCGCGGCCCACGCCGGTGACACGCACCGTTCCGCCTTTTATCGCGGCGGCGGCCAGGAAGTAAGACGCGGAGGAGGCATCGCCTTCCACCAGATATTCTCCCGGCGCACGATATTGCTGACGACCGGCGACAAAGAATCGCTGGTAGCTCTCATTACGCACATCCACGCCGAACGTTTTCATCATGTGCAATGTGATATCAATATACGGTCGGGAAACCAGTTCGCCCTGGATCGTGATCTGCGTGTCTTGCGCCGCCAGCGGCGCGGTCATCAGCAGCGCGGTGAGAAACTGGCTGGAAACACTGCCGTCAACGCTGATTTCGCCGCCCTGGAAACCACCGCGCAGACGCAGGGGCGGATAGTTTTCCTGCTCCAGATAATCGATTTTTGCGCCGCCCAGACGTAACGCATCAACCAGATGCCCAATCGGACGTTCTTTCATCCGTGGCTCTCCGGTGAGCACGATGTCGCCGTCGCTCAGGCACAATGCCGCCGCCAACGGACGCATAGCGGTGCCGGCGTTTCCCAGAAACAGTTCGATCGGGCGGGCGGTTTTAAACGCGCCGCCCTGCCCCGTAATCTCGCACTCAGTACGATCGGCGGAAAGTTGATAATCCACCCCCAATGCTTGCAATGCATTCAGCATATGGCGCACATCGTCGCTATCCAGCAGATTGGTTAATCGGGTTGACCCTTTAGATAAGGCGGCCAGTAAAAGTGCGCGATTCGATACGCTTTTTGAACCAGGCAAATTAAGCGTGCCGTTAACCAGTATGATGGGCTGTAGAGTCAGGGATTCCTGCATGCGCAACATATTCTCCAATCGTGAACACAAAGCCCCGGTTTGCCCGGGGTTTTTAATCTATCTATAAAAACATCATCAGGCCATTAGCCGTGACGACGCGCAAAGTCAGCCATGAAATCGGTCAGCGCCTTGACGCCATCAATTGGCATTGCGTTATAAATGGACGCCCGCATACCGCCAACGACACGGTGTCCCTTCAGCGCGTGCAGGCCCGCGGCATGCGCTTCTTCAAGAAACACGTTATCCAGCGCGGCATCGGCCAGCAGGAACGGGACGTTCATCCGGGAGCGGTTGGCGCTTGCGACATCATTGCGGTAGAAATCGCTGTCATCAATCACGCCATAAAGCAGATTGGCTTTATCGCGGTTGCGTTTTTCCATTTCAACCAGTCCCCCCTGCTCCTTCAGCCATTTGAAGACCATACCGGAGAGATACCAGGCGAATGTCGGCGGCGTGTTAAACATGGAGCCATTATCAGCCAGAATCTGATAATTCAGGATGGAAGGCAATTCAGGACGCGCGTTGCCCAGCAAATCATCTCGAACAATGACCAGCGTCAGTCCCGCCGGACCGATGTTTTTTTGCGCGCCGGCATAGATGACGCCATAACGACTGACATCAATGGGACGTGACAAAATGCTGGATGAGAAGTCCGCCACGACAATTTTGTCGCCGAAATCCGGTTCTTCTTCAATCGCTACGCCATCAATGGTTTCATTCGGGCAATAATGTACGAACGCGGCTTCATCTGATATCTGCCATTCACGCATTGGCTTCACGGCACGCAGGCCATCGACACGTGTTTTCACATCAATGACGTTGGGAGTACAGTATTTTTCCGCTTCGCTAACCGCACTGTGCGCCCAGTAGCCGCAGTCGATGTAATCGGCCTGCGTCTTGTCTCCCAGCAGGTTAAGCGGTACGGCGGCGAACTGCGCTCTGGCGCCGCCATGACAAAACAGCACTTTGTAGTTGGAGGGGATTTTCAGCAAATCTCGCAGATCTTGTTCGGACTCAGCCGCAACCTGCATAAACTCTTTGCTACGGTGGCTGATTTCCATTACCGATGTACCCAGACCATGCCAGTTACATAATTCCTGTTCAGCGCGACGTAATACTTCCACCGGCAGCATAGCTGGACCGGCGCTAAAATTAAAAATCTGAGTCATTTCCCCTCACCACATCTGAAAAATTGCGACTGTATTATCACCCGCGTCCTAAACACGTTGGTTATAAATTCAACGCGGTTTAACGCCTTGTCATACCCTGCATCGGTTTTATCATTCGTCACTCCTGGCTGCAATGCTTATTACTCTCCGTGCATTAAAACTCGCAGGTAAACAAAGCATCATCGATCCATCAAACGCACGCTGTTATCAACGTGTAGAGAATAAATAGAGTCCGGGTTAAAAAGCCCGTATTATGCCCCTCCTGTTATTACTTCACTAAGTGAAAACCATGAGCCAAACATTTATCCCAGGCAAAGACGCCGCCCTGGAAGATTCCATCGCCCGTTTTCAACAACAACTCCAAGACCTGGGGTTCAACATCGAAGAAGCCTCCTGGCTGAATCCGGTGCCGAATGTCTGGTCCGTGCATATTCGCGATCGTGAATGTCCGCTGTGTTTCACCAATGGTAAAGGTGCCAGCAAGAAAGCTGCGCTGGCCTCGGCGTTGGGTGAATATTTCGAACGTCTGTCGACTAACTATTTTTTTGCTGATTTCTATCTTGGCAAAACCATTGCGAATAGTGAATTCGTTCATTATCCGAATGAAAAATGGTTCGCCATTCCAGCGGATAATTCGCTGCCGGAAGGTATTCTTGATGCGCGCTTGCGCGAGTTCTACGATCCAGAACAAACGCTTGGCGCCAGCGACCTGATCGACCTGCAATCCGGTAATGAGGCGCGAGGTATCTGTGCCCTGCCGTTCACGCGCCAGTCTGATCAGCAAACCGTATATATTCCGATGAACATCATCGGCAATCTCTATGTTTCCAATGGCATGTCGGCGGGCAATACCGCCAGTGAAGCCCGAGTTCAGGGGTTATCAGAAGTTTTCGAGCGCAGTATCAAAAACCGTATCATTGCCGAATCCATCAGCCTGCCGGCAATTCCGCAAGCGATATTGAACCGTTATCCGGGCGTCGTCGAAGCCATTGCCACGCTGGAAAAAGAGGGTTTTCCGATTTTTGCCTACGACGCGTCGCTGGGTGGAAAATATCCGGTAATTTGCGTGGTATTATTTAACCCGGCAAACGGTACCTGTTTCGCTTCGTTCGGCGCGCATCCTGATTTTGGCGTGGCGCTTGAACGCACCGTGACCGAACTGTTACAAGGGCGCGGACTGAAAGATCTGGATGTTTTCACGCCGCCGACCTTTGATGATGAAGAAGTGGCGGAACACGCGAATCTGGAAACCCATTTTATTGACTCAAGCGGTCTGATCTCTTGGGATATGTTCAAAAAACAGGCCGATTATCCCTTCGTCGACTGGCGTTTCAGCGGCACCACGAAAGAAGAATTCGCTACCCTGATGGCGATTTTCCAACAGGAAGATAAAGAAGTTTACATCGCTGACTATGAGCATCTGTCCGTTTACGCTTGTCGTATCCTGGTTCCAGGCGTGTCGGACATTTATCCCGCGGAAGACCTGGTGTTGGCAAACAACAACATGGGCGCGCATCTGCGCGAAACGCTGCTTGCGCTGCCAGACAGCCAATGGGAAAAAGAAACCTATCTGGCGTTGATCCAACAACTGGATGACGAAAGCCTGGATGATTTCACTCGCGTGCGCGAATTATTGGGTATCGCCACCGGCAAGGATAACGGCTGGTTCACGCTTCGAGTCGGCGAGTTAAAAGCGATGCTGGCGCTGGCTGGCGGCGATCTGGAACAGGCATTGATCTGGACCGAATGGACGCAGGACTTCAACGATTCCGTCTTTACGCCGCAACGCAGGAATTATTATCGTTGTTTGCAAACACTGTTGCTGTTGGCGATGGAGCCGGAGCGCGAACCATCCGAATACGAGGACGCTTTTGTCAAAATGTATGGACGCGAAACCGTCGATGCCGCCAGCGCTGCCATCAATGGCGAACAATGCTTTTACGGCCTTTTCGCGGTGGATGATAATTTCACCACGTTGCCAGCCCACCAGTCGCTGCTGGCGGTTTACGAAAAGCTACAGCGCGCAAAACGTCAGTACTGGCAAGGTAAATAGCATCCGTCTTGCGGGCGGATATTAACGATGCGGCATGTGAAAACAGCATGCCGCGCACATGTTCACCATCAAAATAACTCAATACCCCTTATTTATTAAGGGATATCTGATTAGTGATAAGCATTTATCCGCCAATTGCATAATAAAAAATGTTATTAAATGGTAGATAATTAATTAAATTACATTGCGAGCACGGAATTAAAATTACACAAAACATTATTTTTATTAACGTCAAATCAGGTAGTGACCTTCGAGCTTTAAAATCTTTACGTAAAGATTAAAATATTTTTTTATTTTGTAAATCAACAAATTAAGCAGATAAAACAGCATTTATGACGTACCGGAACCGCAGCTAGTTTCGCTCAATATGATCCACATCAAATTTTGCCGTATACTGCTTTGTTATTATTTCGATGCTGATAATTTTTAAGAGAGAGTTAGTGTGAAAGCTGACAACCCCTTTACGCTATTACTGCCGGCTGCAATGGCGAAAGTCGCCGAAGATGCCGGTGTCTATAAAGCAACAAAACACCCGTGGACCACTTTTTATTTGGCAATTACTGCTGGCGTGTTTATTTCGATTGCCTTTGTCTTTTATATAACATCGACTACGGGTACTTCAACGATACCTTTCGGCATTGCCAAATTGATCGGTGGGGTTTGCTTCTCTCTGGGGTTAATGCTGGTTGTGGTTTGCGGCGCGGACTTATTCACTTCCACCGTACTAATCGTGATCGCCAAGGCGAGTGGACGAATCACCTGGAAGCAACTAGCATTTAACTGGGTCAATGTCTATATCGGCAATCTGATTGGCGCATTGTTTTTTGTCGCCCTTATCTGGTTCTCAGGCGAGCATATGGTCGCTAACGGCGCCTGGGGACTCAATGTTCTGCAAACATCTGAACACAAACTTGAGCACACGTTTGTCGAAGCGCTTTCCCTCGGCATTTTGGCAAATCTGATGGTCTGTCTGGCTGTATGGATGAGCTATTCTGGTCGTACTCTCACTGACAAAATGTTTGCGATGATTTTACCGGTCGCAATGTTTGTCGCCAGCGGTTTTGAGCACAGCATCGCGAATATGTTCATGATCCCGATGGGGATCGTGATCAAGAATTTCGCGGCGCCGGAATTCTGGCAGGGCATCGGCATGGTGCCGTCTCAGTTTGAACATTTAACCGTCGGCAACTTCATTATCGACAATCTAATTCCCGTAACGATTGGGAACATCATTGGTGGTGGTTTGCTGGTAGGTTTAACATACTGGGTAATTTATTTGCGCGGGGGAGATAAGCACTAAGGTGCTATCGACCGCAACACCGGGTTCTAAGAAATCCATATCAAAGGTAGGTGTAAAATGACCGATCTAAATGAAAAACTGGCCAATGCGTGGGAAGGATTTAATAAAGGCGAATGGCAGGACAGCGTAAACGTTCGTGACTTTATCCAGAAAAATTATACGCCGTATGAAGGTGACGAGTCTTTCCTGGCTGGCGCAACCAAAGCAACCACAGTGATGTGGGATAGCGTTATGGAAGGTATCAAACAGGAAAACCGCACCCTCGCGCCTGTTGATTTTGATACCAATATCGCCGCTACCATCGTTTCTCATGATGCCGGCTATATCAACCAGGACCTGGAAAAAATCGTTGGTCTGCAAACCGAAGCCCCGCTGAAACGTGCGCTGATCCCATTCGGCGGCATCAAAATGGTTGAAGGTTCCTGCAAGGTTTATGGCCGTGAACTGGATCCTCAACTGGAAAAAATCTTCACCGAATACCGTAAAACACATAACCAGGGCGTATTTGACGTTTACACGCCCGATATCCTGCGCTGCCGTAAATCAGGCGTTCTGACGGGTCTGCCCGATGCTTATGGTCGTGGCCGCATCATCGGCGACTATCGTCGCGTAGCGCTGTACGGTATCGACTACCTGATGAAAGACAAGTTTGCCCAGTTCACTTCTCTGCAATCCAAACTGGAAAACGGCGAAGATCTGGAAGCAACTATCCGTCTGCGTGAAGAAATCGCCGATCAGCATCATGCGCTGTCTCAAATCAAAGAAATGGCCGCTAAATATGGTTGTGACATTTCCGGCCCGGCGAAAACGGCGCAAGAAGCCGTACAGTGGACCTACTTCGGCTACCTGGCCGCGGTGAAATCGCAGAACGGCGCGGCAATGTCTTTTGGTCGTGTATCCACTTTCCTGGATATCTATTTAGAACGCGATCTGCAAGCGGGCAAAATCACTGAGGAAGAAGCTCAGGAACTAATTGATCATCTGGTCATGAAACTGCGTATGGTGCGTTTCTTGCGTACCCCTGAGTATGATGAGTTGTTCTCCGGCGATCCGATCTGGGCAACCGAATCTCTGGCTGGTATGGGTGTTGATGGCCGTACACTAGTTACCAAAAGCAGCTTCCGTTTCCTGAACACCCTGTACACCATGGGGCCGTCTCCTGAACCGAACATGACCATCCTGTGGTCTGAAAAACTGCCGCTGAACTTTAAAAAATACGCGGCCAAAGTCTCCATCGATACCTCTTCTCTGCAATACGAGAATGATGATTTGATGCGCCCTGACTTCAACAACGATGACTACGCCATTGCCTGTTGCGTAAGCCCGATGGTGGTGGGTAAGCAAATGCAGTTCTTCGGCGCCCGTGCAAACCTGGCTAAAACCATGCTGTATGCCATCAACGGCGGCATGGACGAAAAAATGAAAATGCAGGTTGGCCCGAAATCCGAACCGATTAAAAGCGAAGTGCTGGATTTCGATGAAGTGATGGAGCGTATGGATCACTTCATGGATTGGTTGGCTAAGCAGTATGTCACCGCGTTGAACATCATTCACTACATGCATGACAAGTACAGCTACGAAGCATCACTGATGGCGCTGCATGATCGGGACGTATTCCGTACCATGGCATGCGGTATCGCTGGTCTGTCTGTCGCTGCTGACTCCCTGTCGGCCATCAAGTATGCCAAAGTTAAACCTATCCGCGACGAAGACGGTCTGGCGATTGACTTTGACATTGAAGGCGAATACCCGCAGTTCGGCAATAACGACGCCCGCGTCGATGATCTGGCTTGCGATCTGGTTGAGCGTTTCATGAAGAAAATTCAAAAATTGACAACCTATCGTGGCGCAACGCCAACTCAGTCTGTGCTAACCATCACCTCAAACGTGGTATATGGCAAGAAAACTGGTAACACGCCTGATGGACGTCGTTCCGGCGCGCCATTCGGACCGGGCGCCAACCCGATGCATGGACGTGATCAGAAAGGCGCGGTTGCCTCTCTGACCTCGGTTGCCAAGCTGCCGTTCGCCTACGCGAAAGATGGTATTTCCTATACCTTCTCTATCGTGCCGAATGCCTTGGGTAATGATGATGACGTTCGTAAAGCCAATCTCGCCGGCCTGATGGATGGTTATTTCCACCACGAAGCCAGCATTGAAGGCGGTCAGCATCTGAACGTTAACGTGATGAACCGTGAAATGCTGCTTGATGCCATGGAAAACCCGGAAAAATATCCGCAGTTGACCATCCGCGTATCCGGTTATGCTGTGCGTTTCAACTCTTTGACCAAAGAGCAACAGCAAGACGTAATCACTCGTACTTTCACTCAGTCACTGTAATTTCCCTGACTGTCTGAAAGGGCGTAAAATAAAGGCTCCACGACTGTGGGGCCTTTTTCTCACATAGTAAACTAGTTTTGCCAGCCCGCTATACGACGCCCTATCGCAGCATCGGTGGATGGCTGGCAAAATAGATTCGACTCAGCATCTAATCAACGGCCATGCCGCCGTCATGTATTGACTGACAGAATGTCAGACGGGCTTCTGATGACTGAGCTTATAAAGACCGCTATTGATCGGTCAAACTTGGAGAAAACCTCGCAATGTCAACAATCGGTCGCATCCATTCCTTTGAATCATGCGGAACGGTAGATGGTCCCGGCATCCGCTTCATCGTTTTTTTTCAAGGTTGTCTGATGCGCTGCTTGTACTGCCACAATCGGGATACCTGGGATACACACGGCGGCAAAGAAATTACTGTCGAAGAATTAATGAAAGAGGTTGTGACCTATCGCCATTTTATGAATGCCTCTGGCGGCGGAGTGACGGCTTCAGGCGGAGAAGCGATTCTTCAGGCGGAATTCGTGCGTGACTGGTTTCGCGCCTGTCGGGAAGAAGGCATTAATACCTGTCTGGATACCAATGGTTTTGTGCGTCGTTATGAACCGGTCATTGATGAGTTGCTGGACGTTAGCGACCTTGTCATGCTTGATTTGAAACAGATGAACGACGATATCCACCAAAATCTGGTTGGCGTGTCAAACCATCGCACGCTGGATTTCGCCCGCTATCTGGCAAAACGTAATCAACGCACCTGGATCCGTTATGTCGTGGTTCCGGGGTGGTCTGATGACGATAAATCGGCACACCTGCTGGGTGAGTTCACCAAAGATATGTCCAATATCGAAAAAATTGAATTGCTGCCCTATCACGAACTCGGCAAACATAAATGGATCGCCATGGGCGAAGAGTACAAGCTGGACGGCGTCCAACCGCCCAAGGCTGACACCATGGATCGCGTCAAGGCTATTCTGGAAAGCTACGGGCATAAAGTCATGTATTGATGCCAGCCATGGCTGCCGTTACACCTTGGTGTTTTAAAAAACATTGGTTTTTCAAGAAAACATTGATGTCTCAAAACCATTAGTATCTAAAACACTCGTCAGCAATTATATGGTCCATCAGCCTTGTCAGGGATGATGGACCATACGTTATGCCAAACGACCCGCCGCTTTTATTTTCACCTGCACCGCGTTTCCCGGCAGATAAGCCAGCGGAATCTCCTGATAATCAATGATCTCCACGCTACCTGGCATCGCCCCACTCTGCTCCGCCAACGCGATGGTTTGCTGATGCAATGTATGTCTGATTCTATCTCGATCACTGTCAGGCATGCGAACCACTTTATCAATCTGCGTACCGACCAGCCCCAGCGCCACACCGATCGCATTGGCCGCATCAAAATACCGTGGCCGGATAATCTGGCTGATGCCGCATAACGTATCAGGCAGCAGAATGCTCCCCCCGCCCACCAATACCGCAGGCACCGGCGCACCCGATGACTTCATGCGATCGACAGCGTTCTCAACCTCGGCAATCATTTTTTCATACGCTTTCCGGCATAGTTGCTTATCAAATTCAGGAAGCGGTTCGGTCAGTTCGGTTGACCACCGACTGGCATCCAATTGCAGAATCACATCGCTCAGCGTCAACGTCTGGCCGCCGAAACTAATGCTTTCTTCCAGCAAACGATAACCAATACTGTCTGGACCAAGACGTATATCCCCATCCTGGTTATGCCGCACACAGGTGCCGCCGCCAATACCGATCGAGACAATATCCGGCATACGGAAATTAGTCCGCACATCTCCGACTTCAACCGCCATCGCCGACTCACGCGGAAAACCATTTACCAGAACGCCGATATCCGTTGTCGTACCACCGACATCAATGACCAGCGCATTATCCAGCCCGGACAAGTGGTAAGCGCCGCGGATCGAATTAGTCGGCCCGCAGGCCAATGTCAGAATGGGATACTGTTTTACTGTCTCTTCCGTCATCAACGTGCCGTCATTTTGTCCAAAAAACGGCGTAGCCTGAATCCCATGATGGGAAAGCGCCCGCGTAAAGCCCTGAACCAATTGATAAGCCGTACTCTGTAATGAAGCATTAAGGATCGTCGCATTTTCTCTCTCCAGCAGGCCGATGTTGCCTATGCGGTGAGATAATGACAACGAAACATCAGGCAAGGCTGCGCTAACCCAGCTTGCAACAAGTTGTTCTTGCGCACTGTTAATGGGAGAAAATACGCCACATATGGCAATACTCGCCACTTGCCCGCGCATTTTGTCGCAAGCATCCATGACTTCATCAAACAGGACGCAATGAATTTCTCTGCCGTCAAATTCGTAGCCGCCATGAAGCTGATAGAAATGCGCCCCAAACGTTTGACGCCATTGATCACTCCAGCCAAACAGCGGCGGAATGCTATCGCTGCTGGGCAGACTTAATCTCAACAGACCGACGCTATCCAGTCCTTTACGCTCGACAATCGCATTCGTGCATTGCGTCGTGCCCAGCATCGCATAGCGAATCTGCTCAGGCAGGATATCTGACTGCATCAGGATCTGTTCGATAACACGCTCGATACTACTGTAGATATCATTACTGGTAGGAAATTTTGCCGTTGTAATACACTGAAGATTCGCATCCAGAATAGCCGCATCTGTGTTCGTGCCACCCACATCAATACCGAGGCGATAATTATTTTTTCGTAACATTCTTTATTTCCACAAAGGGATAGGGGCCTCAGCGATTTACTAGTTGTTCTATTGGAACAAAATGTACCGGATAGCCAAAATAGCCAGGCCCGGCAACCTCCAGCCCTCTGGGAGTCCGCCATTTCTCATTACAAGGATAGGCGATGACATCGACTCGCTGACCGTAACGCAGTTGCTCAGTGATAATTGGCCGCCCGGTTTCACTATCCAGCACCGAGATCAGATCCGGCACCACCGCCAGCAGATTATCCTGTGTCGGCGCATCGTGTTCGGAAGAGCGATAAGCCAGCAAGAGTTCATTCTGGAACAGCACAGTAAACGACTCGCCTTTGAAACGTCCCATCCCTGCCAGCAACACTTTTCCGCGTGCAAAGCCGCCGGTAGTGCGGCGTTCAGCATCCACAATTTTACCGGAAGCAATAACATGGGCATTAAGTACCGACAGTAAAGCCTGAATAGGATTACTGCCTGAGTGATGCGCCAAACGAAGCGTCTGACCAATCTTTTGGGCCAGAGAGAGCGTGCCGTTAATGGCGCTTTGTTTTAGTTGATAGCCGCGTAAGGGGTAGTCGCACATGGCGCAGGCAGCGCCCATTTGCTCCGTGATTGCTCTGGCCAGGCGTTCCGACCAGAGACCGTCAATCGGATTCAGGATCACCGAATTGCCTTTTTCGTCGGCCAGCGTATTTGGGCCAGATGTAAGACCATCCAAAAAGAAGGTCACCATCTGCGCTTCAGGAAACGCTCGGCCCATGGCATCACAATCCACCACCGGCAACCCTTTTTGCGCCGCAACAACAAAAGGAATTAATGAATTGATACCGCCAACTTCAATAGAAAATGTACCGACTGCCGATTGTCCTAAAATATGCTCCATTGTTTCAAAGGCAAGAACAATTTGCTGCGGTGAAATGACTTTCTCAACCGAAACCGTGGGGGCTCCAATAGTACTGCATGGAATAAAGAGATCATCATCTTTGATATCAATCAGTTTTAAAATAGGAACAGAAGCTCCCTGCCGTAACGCGTGTTTTGCTATCAAAGAACCAATATAAGGGTCGCCACCACCACCAGTTCCAAGAATAGCTGCGCCTAGCGCAATATCATCGATCTTATCATCGTTAATATAACAGAACATTATTCATCCAATTGCGATAACGATATTCCCAGCATTCGAGACTTGTCAGTTAATCTGCTGTGGGAAGAGCTTATGCAAAAATATATAAACCACCATACTGACTAATACCCCATCTAAAGCAGAGATGGTAGTGATGGTAAATACGCCAATAAAATCAGGTGATGACAAAATACTTACAACACATCCACATAGCCAGGATATGGATGCAGGGATGTTTAACATTTTAGCTTTAGATATATCCTGCCTTAAGCGACTGGAATCATGATAGTAGTAGTCTACAAGGTAAACACCTGCAATAGGTGAAATGAGCACACCAAGAAGTGATAGGAAGTAGGTAAAATTATTGATCATCCCATTATATGCCAAGAGAAGACCTAAGAACGCCATAAAAACCACTATGGCAGGACGTGATATCCATCGAATAACAACAGACAGACCCAAGGATGAGGAAATAAGATTACAGCTATTGGTTGTCCATTGTGCAAAAATCAAAACTAAAATAGCGGAGATGCCCAGACCAATATTAAAAAATATCTCAACGAGATCATCACTGCCCACAAGTCGAGTTAGCACTAACGCAACTAAATAGCTGTTCCAAATAGTAGATCACTTTGAGGGAACTCAGTCCGAGTTGAGCGATCTGATCAATCGCTAAAAATCACAAATCACCAACCGGACTGAGCGATGCCGATCATAGCACCAATACCCCGTACCGAACGACGTCGGATGCAGAAAACCATCCATAAAA